>JAIPEJ010000083.1 GCA_021737225.1 Desulfobacteraceae bacterium | reverse complement strand
CAGGACCGCGAGCACTGGCGCCACATGCTGAGCCGGGCCATGCATGCAGCAGGCATCACCCCCCATGACATTCTCCAGATTTCACTGAACCCCGGGCTTGCCAACTGGGGCCGGGATTACAAGGACGGCGCCGAATCCCTGGGTGCCAGCGTCATACCCAACACCCAGTTATCCATCGAGAAACAGCTGATGGTGCTGCGTGATTACAAAACCACTTCGCTGATCACCACCCCGGCCATGGCGGGGCACCTGGCCCGGCACATGACGGATTCCGGCATGGGGCCGGCCGCGCTTTCACTCAAAACGCTGATTATCTGCGGGGAAAGCATTGACCCGGATTTGCGCAAAACCATGGAGCAGGAGCTGCAAGTACGGTCGTGGGTTCATTACGGGCTAAGCGAGGTGCCCGGGCCGGCCGTGGCATTTGAGTGCGAATCCCACGACGGACTCCACATCAACGAGGATCATTTTCTCCCGGAAATCGTGGACCCGGAAACCGGAGCACCGCTTCCCGAGGGCAGCGCCGGGGAACTTGTGTTAACCACCCTGACCACCCGGGCCTTTCCCCTGATCCGTTTCCGGACCGGGGACCGCGCGCGCATATTAAAAACGGCTTGTCCCTGCGGCAACACGCTGGCCCGTCTGCAGTGGTACCCCGAACGCGTGGACAACATCATGAATATCGACGGGGTCAATGTACACGGCGACCAGGTGCACTACCACCTGGAAAACATGCTGTCGCTGTCCAAAGAGGCAATCTCATTGCGGGTGGCCCGCCAGGAAGGCAGAAAACTGCTGGAAGTCTTTATACGGATGAACGATACGATCTTCTCAGACGAGATCAAGGAACTGGAGAAACTATTGCGCCTGGCAGAAGCCCGGCTTCGGGAAAACCTGGGCGTGCCTGCGGTAATCCGCCTTATCGAGTCCGGCAGCATGTAAACCGCCTCACGGAAAACACCGCACGGAGCAATAATGGGTGCCGATTCTAGTCGGCGACTTCGTAGGACGCAATGGAAATCTCAAGGTCTTCGGGCAGTTCCTCCGGGGGCTGCCGGCTTTTTTGAACCATGCAAAGGGCCACTTCCGCAAATTCAAAATCCGCCTCACTGCCTGCAGCCAGGTAACCGATCACGTCTTTCTGATGGTCCATCTTTTCATACTCACTGACAAACCACTGTCCGTCAATGACTTTCTCGCCGCAGGACCTGCAGTAGCCGGTTACCTCCAAATTTTTGACGTCTACTTGCCCGGTGTTTCTGATGGTACCTTCTGCATTAACCACGTAGCTGGTCTCGCCATCTTGTTCAATGAAAAATTCGGAATCCACGATCGCCAATTCTGCCTGCTGCTGCTCTCCTGTGCATCCCCACAAGAACAGCGCCGCCAGTATTGACAAAAAAATCACCGCGCCGAATCGTGCGTTTCTCCACATTTTCCGACCCCCCTGGCCTTCCTGTGCCGCCTGGCACTTTTACATGATTTATCTTTTCAGCAGGCCGCCAATCCTATTTGACGACCTCGTAGGATTCAATGGAGATTTCCAGATCTTCCGGCAGATTTTCCGGGGGTTTTTTGCTTCTGTTGGCCGAATAAAAAGCCACCTCGGTAAATTCGAAATCCGCTTTACTGCCTGCAGACAAGTAGCTGATCACGTCTTTCTGGTGTTCCATTTTTTCGTAATCACTGATGTACCATTCCGAATCAATAATCTCCTCGCGACAGGACCTGCAATAGCCGGTCACCTCAACCCTTTTGACATCCGCCGGCCCGAGGTTTCTGATGACGCCTTTGGCATCAACCACATGCATATACTCGGCTTCCTTTCGAATGGAAAACTCGGAATCCGCCACCTCCAGCTCTGCCTTTTTCTGCTCTTCCGCGCATCCGGACAGGCACAGCACCATAATCCCCAAAAAAAGGATCACCGCCGAAAATCGCATATTTCCAGCCACTTCCTGCCTCCTTCCTGTACAGCCATGCAGGCATTGCCGCCCCTGTTGGCCTTTTCGGCTCCATCCGCCCGATTCCTCCGGAAATAACCGGGCCCGAGTCTATGCGAGTTATTCCTCAACAATCTCGTAGGATTCAATGACAACTTCGAATTCCTCGTCTTCGGGCACACCCTCCGGCGTCGGCACACCTGACGGGGCTGGATAAAAGGCGACCTCTTCAAAAGCGAAGTCTTCCCTGGCCCCCGCCGCCAGATAACTGATCGTATCTTTCTGATGGGACATCTTGTCGTATTCGCTGACAAACCATTCGCCGTTGATGACCTGCTCGCCGCAGCTCCGGCAGTAGGCGGTCACGGTAACGTTTTTCACGTCAGCCTCGCCGGAATTGCGAACCGTGCCCTTGGCATCGATGACGTAAATATGTGAATCCTCGGATTCCTTGCGGAGGCTGTACTCATGGTCTGTCACCTCCAACTGCGCCTGTTTCTGCTCCTTGGCACATCCAAAGACGCACAAAACCGCCAGAACTGATAAGACCACCAACATTGTCAGGCGTGCATTTTCCGGCATGGCTCCTCCTTGTCATTTGTTTCGGGATATACGCGTTTTTCCCTGCTTTCGGGATATTCCTCTAAAATTTGCCCCCGCCAAAATTGGACAATGCATTCCAGGTCTGTTGGATGATCCAAATCCCCCGAACCGGCCAAGGGCAATAACACACACCGATTTTCCCCTTGCTTTTACACCTTGCGGCGTGTATCATTAAACACAAACAGTTCATTTCCCAACTATTTCGTTATATGCCAAAAACATTGCGGAAAGTAAAGAGGGTTCGCATGAAAAAGTGCATCAAGGCTGCATTGGTCATGACAGGCGCCTTCATGGCGTTTTTTCCTGCAAACGGGTTCTGTGAAAGCCTGATCGAAAACGGCGGTTTTGAGGCCAGGGCATCGGAGACCCGCCCTGAAGGCTGGAAACTCAATGTGTCCAGAAAATCCCGGGCGGAGACCGCTTTTGATGCAACAGAAAAACACAGCGGGAAATACTCGTATCGAATCTCCGTGGAGCCGCCCGGCGGCCGGGCCGTGCTGTATATCGACGAAGCCGCCACAGGAACCGTGATCCCCGGCAATGTCTATGAGGCCACTTTCTGGGTAAAAGCCGAAAACCTGGACTACAACCGGTTTCACGAAGCCCCCGCCTTCCGGATCAATTATGCCCCGCAGCGTGCCCGGCCAGGCGGCGTAATTGACTTGATGGCCAAATTAGAAGGCACATCCGGCTGGACGCAAATGACGATTCAGGCCCCGGAAGCACCCGTAAAAAGCAACCGGATCCACATTGACGTAATCGTTACCCAGGGAACCCTGTGGCTCGATGATATCCGGGTCCGCCAGATGGAATAAACCGGAAAAATAAATTTTCTAGACAAGCAGGTTCTGCTGCAGGCCCGAAAGCTCAGCGGCTGACAGCCCCGCCTTTTTGATCAGATAGTCCGCTACCGTGCCATAGTTTTCCGTTATATAATCGACCACCGCCACAATACACTCCCGCGGGGCGGTAAGGTATGGAAAGATCGCGTTGGGATCAACGCCTTCCCGCTCCATCATCCGATAAAGCCGCGGCAGCAGATTGGCGATGTAGATATTGGAAAGCTGATGATCATCAATTACCGTTTCCACGGGCACACCCAGTGCCAACAGTATTAAAGCCGCACACGTGCCGGTCCGGTCCTTTCCGCCGGTGCAGTGAAACAGGATCGGGCCTTTCTGCGGTCCGGACAGGGCCCGGAAAATCTCTGCCCAGCACGCGGCAAAATCCTCCAGGTTGCGGATATATCCGTTAACCATGAAATCCGGGGTCAGCCAACTGTTATCCCCCTTTTTCAGCCGCTGCATGGCTTCTGCAAAATCAAACCGGCCGTGATTGACCGGCAGGTGAATATGGGCCGCGGATACGTCTTCAGGCAGCCGGTCCGGCGCTCCGGCCATTTCCGAGCGGGTCCGCAGATCATAGACCCGCCGGATACCCATTTGCCTGAATTGCTCCAGATCCCGGTCAGACAAACGCGCCAAACCATCTGACCGGAATACCCGCCCCCACCGGACCCGGCGTCCGTCTGCGGTCTCATAGCCGCCCAGGTCCCGGAAATTGACCGTACCTTCCATGCATACCCGGCGTTCAGCGGTCATGAACCGCTCGCCGCCCGCCTCCAGGACAAAATAATAGCGGGCCAGCGGGTCAAGCCCGCCCACTTCCACGCACCCGTGGTCTGATAAAGCCACCGGCTCTCGCAGATCCACGCGATCGGGTGTCTTTCCCGCATACACGGCCACTTGCACATCACACGCGCTTTCCCAGCAGATCCGCACGCTATGGGCATCCAGCCGCTCCGCGGCCGCATCAATAAGAATTCGAGAATGTCCCGCCTGGTTCATGTAAATGTTTCCTAAATTGAGCGTTTCAAATTTTTACACGGATCAATCTTTTTTATTTTTTTAAGGAATTAAGTCCTTTTCAGGTGTTAAAATTTAAAACCCTCCGGGATTTCCAATTTTGCCGCATCTACTGCGTCAGATGCAGTCTCGCATAGTCCACTATAGCTCGTCTGCATCTTCCTTGTATCTGCGGCAAACTTGAAAATCGCTCAATTTAGGTGTTTATTTCCTTCCGGTCATTTATCCGGTGCGTTCAGGGTAAACACCCGGTCATACTGTTTCCGGAGATTTTCCGGCTGGTAGCTCATCTGCCGGTTCCCCCCTTCCAGCCATACCGGGATGCCGTCGTCATAATGGGCACTTGCCGGATTGCCGGACTGTCCGCCGCTGTTGACCAGAAACAGCGGCTCGTCTCTTCCGAAATCCACCACCATGCGCATGGCCGGAATCATCCAGGCATCGAAATCATACCCCTTGTGATATCCGGCCACGTTGAGCGTGTTAAGCCCCCCGCCGGCCGGATACGGACCGCGGTCAGTGTAGCCGGCCATCAGCCAGGCCCCGAAACGTTTGAACAGGGGCAGATGATCGCGCATTTTCGAAACCTCGGTTTCCCAGGTATAGGTGTGGATCTCGCCCCATTGCCATTGATCCGGATCATTCCCCATGCGGCGCCGGGCATAAGACACGGCATCTGCCAGGGCGGCGGCAATGATCTCAGACTTGGTCTCAATTTTTTCCGGGGTCTGCACGTCGTCCCAGAATGGACTCATGGGCCTTGCCAGCAGGTGGTCCTGCTCCGGGCCGTAAATTCCGATGCACAGCATCCGGAAGCTCTCCCAGGCGGCACTGCTTTCCGGTCCCAGTTCATCCAAAAACAGGTTGCGCGTGAGCACATGATGAAAAATGCCGGTCAGGGCCGCACCCGCCGAATCCGCCGTCATGTTCCCGTCAAAGTCCCGGAAAATCGAAAGCGCCTGCCGGGCCCGATCCGCCCGCGCTGCATCCTGCCACCGGTCAATGGCCTGCTGAATTTTTAAAGCCAGGGGGGAATCAAAGAGGCGCTGATGCATTTTTTCCACCAGCAGGTCGTGGCGGTCGTTTTGCATTTGCACGGCGTCGCGCCAGTCATAGGCGTCCCGATTCGCCAGCATTTGGCCGATGCGCTCGGCGCGCTCCGGCGCATACCAGGACGATCCCAGTTGAGGATCCTGCTGCGGCGGTATTGTGCGGTTGTTGGCCGTATACACGTACCCACTCTCCGGGTCCCTGACATGGGGATGTTCTTCAGGCGGCAAAAATCCTTGCCAGTCGTAATTTCCGGTCCATCCCGGAGACGGAAGATGACCGCGCCCGTTTTTGCGAATCGGATAGCGCCCGGAAACCTGCCAACCGATGTGTTCGGCACTGCCGTAGATAAAATTCAGATTCATGAGCCGGAACCTGCGGATCGCATCCCCGGCCTCCTGCATGCTGGTTGCAAAAAGCAGGTCATACATCCCGTCAAAAGAAAACGCCCCCTCGTTTATGGCGCTGCGCAGGGCCAGGCCGAAATCGCTGGTGGTTTCGGGCGGCATGAAGTGGTTTGCGGGTTCTGCGGACAGGGCGGAATTCAACAAGGGCCCGTGCCGCGTGGAGCGGATGGTTTTTTCCACCGGCTCTCCGCCTTTTACGCGAAGGGTTTCCTTGCGCGTCTTTACCGGATGCCAGTCACCCTGATACAGGTAGTGCTCCCTGCCGTTGATCTTTTTAATGCGTTCCAGAAAAACATCCTGGCTGTCGCCCATGACCATGGTCATTCCCCAGGCGACATGGCCGTTGTAACCGGCCACGATGGCCGGGATACCGGGCATGGCCACGCCGGCCGCGTGGAAGCCCGGGGCCTTGAGCTGCATGAGCATCCAGATGGGCGGATGGGAAAGCGGCAGGTGAGTATCATTTGCCACGATACTGGCGCCCTTTGTCGTCCGTTCCGGGGCCACGGCCCAGTTGTTGGAAGCCGGGGTTCCCAGGGGAATTAAAACCCGCTCCAGGCGGCCGGTGACATCTGCCAGGGCGCGGACCTCCTCTCCGATGCCGGAATCGGCAAGTCGTGCCCGGCCAAGGACTGCTGCCTTTTCAAACGGCAGGGGCTCGTCCGGGTGTACCGGGAACAGCCAGGCCGCTTTTTCCGGGCCGAGGGCGCCGGCAAGATTCAAAAAAGCGATCTCTTCGCGCAGGTTAAACGAAAGGCCCAGGTTGAGCACATGGAAGATATAAATGGAATCAATCGGTTCCCAGGCCTCCGGTGTATAGCCGGTAACCGCAAAATCCACCGGCAGTTTTTCCTGGTGGGTCTCCATGTACGCGTTGACCCCTCCGGCAAAATACTGCAGCATCCGGCGCTGCTCCGGGTCGAGCTGCTCGTACTGCTCCCGGGCCGCCCGGGGCAGACCAAGGGTCCGGATCAACAAATCAATATCAATGCCCGCCTCGCCGGTCATCTCGGAAAGCCTTCCCTGCCCCAGCAGGGAGTAAGAAACCATCTGGGAAAGCCGGTCCGCGGCCATCACGTAGCCTGCGGCATAAATCAGATCGTGAATGTTCTGCGCCTCGACCACGGGAATGCCCAATTCGTCGCGCCTGACGGATGCATCCGCCTTCAGGCCGGAAAGCGTAATGGATCCGGAATCCGGATGCACGGTATCCTGCAGCGTGTAATCAAGCACCGCGCATCCGGGCATCAGCACCGGCAGCGCAAATGCCAAAAATACCAAGAAAAAAACAAAAGCCCCGGCAGGAATTGCCTTTTTGTTCACCCGCTACCCCCTTTTTCCGCAGGTTCATTACCATCCAAGCACTGGAACATTTCCCGTTATTTTTATCGGCAAACCCGCTGTTTCGCAAGAACAAATCCATCCGGGAATAAATTCGAAATACGAAGCACGAATATCGATATTTGAATTTCGCACTTTGGCTTATCTCTTTGCGTGGGAGGCTTGCCCGGGAACAATGGGCGAAATTGTCGAGAAGGCTGGACAGGGTCGGGCCGGCGGGGTGGTTTGCGCAGATGCATTGGGCGCGACAGCGGACGGCATATGCGCAAACTTCCCCGCCGGCCCGACCCTGCGGAAAACCTTGAAGCCTAATTCTTTTTTGCAGAGCGCCGCGGACTTCAAAACAACAGCAAACAGCCGGAAATCCGTGGTGGTTATCAGGCTATGGGGGGTATCGTTAGTCTTTCAGTCACACAGGCCATGGATATCCGGAAACAAATCTGGTATGGAAACGCTATGGAAAAACATCGCCACGAACAATCTGCTCCACCCCCGTTTTACCGGCTGGATCCGCTGGTGCCGATCCTGTTTGTGACCCTGATATTTTTTCTGACATTCATTGCCCGGGTCATGTTCTCACCCCTGATGCCGAGCATCGAATCGGAATTGGGCCTCAGGCATGCCCAGGCCGGGTCCCTGTTTCTGGTCATGTCTGTTGGCTATTTTATCGCCCTTAGCAGCTCGGGCTTTATCTCCGCGCGCATCCGCCACCGCCGCACCATCGTGCTGTCGGCCTGCGGGGCGGGCGCCGCGCTCTTGCTGATCGCCCTTTCATCCGAGCTATGGCAGATCCGGGGCGCAATCTTCCTGCTGGGCATGGCCGCAGGCATCTACCTGCCCTCAGGCATCACCACGCTGACAAGCATGGTGGACTCCCGGAACTGGGGCAAGGCCGTGTCCATCCACGAACTTGCCCCCAACCTGGCGTTTGTGGCCGCTCCCGTTATCGCCGAAATCTTTCTGATTCATTTCGCCTGGCGCACCATGCCGGCTGCGGTCGGCATCATTTCCATTCTGATCGGCCTGCTTTTTGCAGTGCTCGCCAAGGGCGGCGACTTTCCCGGAAAACCGCCGGGCGGGGAAGCCATCCGGGCCCTTGCATCCAACCGGGCCTTCTGGATCATGGTGCTGCTTTTTGCCCTGGCCATCTCCAGCACCATGGGGGTTTACACCATGCTGCCGCTCTACCTGGTAAAAGAAGTCGAGCTTCCGCGCAGCTTTGCAAACTCCCTGGTGGGCTTTTCCCGGGTTCCTGGATTGGGCATGGCCCTGATTGCCGGCTGGGCCGCGGATCGCTTCGGACCGCGACGAACCATTTCCGTAATGCTTGGCATGACGGGATTTACCACCATCCTGCTCGGCGTATGCCATCAGCCGGCACTCGCAACCGGTCTGGTTATCCTGCAGGCAACCCTTTCCACCGGATACTTTCCGGCCGGATTTACTGTACTGTCTGCCATTGCCCCGCCCGCGCACCGTAACGTGGCAGTATCGCTTACCATCCCGATCGCGTTTGTATACGGCGGCGGCATCGCCCCCACCATTATCGGCGCAGCCGGAGATGCCGGATCATTTGCCGCGGGCATTATGGCAGTGGGACTGTTGATCTGCATGGGCGCGGTAATGCCGGTTTTCTTAAAAAAAGCCGAAAAGTGAGTAATCAAATGTATCGCTTTTTAAAAACCGCCGGATCTGATATATAATCGAAAATTCAGCCCCCAAAGGCCCGCGGAAATGAGAGCCCCTGAAGCTTATTTTGCAACAAACAACCCGGTCGGCATTCTGCAGGATCTGATCCGCTTTGACACCACCAATCCCCCCGGCAATGAGGGGCCCTGCATTGAATACATGCGGGAACTGCTGGAAAATGCGGGCATCCGAACACAAATCCTTGCCAAAAACGAAAACCGGCCCAATCTTGTCGCCCGCATCCCCGGGGACAACACCGCCCCGCCCCTTCTGCTCTACGGCCATGTGGACGTGGTCACCGCCAAATCCCAGACCTGGCAATATCCGCCGTTCGAAGGACGCCTGGTGGACGGATACGTATGGGGCCGCGGCGCCCTGGACATGAAAGGCGGCCTGGCCATGATGGTCTCGGCCATGCTGAGACTCGCCCGGCAGCAAAACCCGCCTGCAGGGGACATCGTTTTTGCCGCGGTCTCCGACGAAGAGTCCGGCGGCATTCACGGTGCCAGGTTTCTGGTGGAAAATCACCCGGCGCTTTTTGCCGGCATCCGGTATGCAATCGGCGAATTCGGCGGGGCCAGCATGGATTTCGGCGGCAGGCGATTTTACCCTATCCAGGTATCCGAGAAACAGGTCTGCTCAATTCGGGCCACGGCCAGGGGGATGGGCGGGCACGGATCAATGCCGATTCACGGCGGTGCAATGGGCACAATCGGCAAATTACTGTGCAACCTGGACCGAAGATCACTGCCGGTACGCATCACCCCGACAGCCCGACAAATGACCGAGACTATCTCCGATAACACGAAGTTTCCATACAAAACCCTCATAAAACAGCTTTTAAATCCAAGGCTGGCGGATAGCGCCCTGTTTCTAATTGGCCAAAAGAGCAGAACCCTCAGCCCGCTGCTGCGCAACACGGTCAGTCCCACCATGATTCAGGGCGGGCACAAGATCAACGTGATCCCCAGCGAGGTCATCCTTCACATGGACGGCAGAATGGTGCCGGGCTGCACCCCGGAAGAATTGATCGAAGAAGTGCGAAAGCTGGCCGACGGCCGGATCGCCCTTGAAGTCCTGCGCCATGAGCCGGGCCCGCCAGAGCCGGACATGGACATGTTCGACCTGCTATCAGATGTGATCCGTTCCGCGGACCCGGACGGCATTACCGTGCCGCTGCTGCTGCCCGGGGTTACGGACGCCCGGTTTTTTTCCCGACTCGGCATCCAGACATACGGGTTTACCCCGTTAAAGCTGCCCCGGGATTTTGACTATTTCTCCTTCATACACAACGCAGATGAGCGCGTGCCCGCCGATGCCGTAGAATTCGGCGCAAACGCCGTCCACGACCTGCTCTGCCGATATGGCCGGGCAGGTTGATCCCCGCTTTCCTTGTCTCATAGGTATCAACGCAGAGCCTGGCAAATTCTCCTTGACGTATTCCCGGATTATATTTAACTTAATGCTTTCACTGAAAAATTCCTGGCAATATTTGAACCGGTTATACAAACGGAGGTGCTTATCTTACTGGACAACCAAACACCCCAAGCCAAAGACACGCACGTGAAAACAAACAAATCCAAGCAGATTGTGGAAGACGCCCTGAACCATGCCGGAATCACAATCAACGGGGACAAGCCATATGACATCCAGGTTCACAACGAGGACCTCTACGAGCGGGTCGTGCGCGACGGCGAACTGGGTGTGGGTGAATCCTACATGGACGGCTGGTGGGACTGCCCGGCGCTGGACCAGTTTTTCGACCGGGTGTTCCGGGCCGATCTGCAGCAGTACTTCAAGGACAACTGGAAGGCCACGCTTCACCTGCTCAAGGCGAAATTGCTCAACC
>JAIPEJ010000082.1 GCA_021737225.1 Desulfobacteraceae bacterium | reverse complement strand
CTGGACCGGGAAGCCCCGTCCTTTTTTAAACCGAGCAGCAAGGTCTTGATCTGTCCCCGGGTGATCTTCGTGATCGGCTCAGCACCGAGCTGCGGGTTCACATAATCTCTGAGCACTTGGCTGTAGCGCTGATAAGTAGATATAATGGTTGACAACCCAAATACGGAAAGGCAGTGGTTGTGACCCGCGAAAAAACCCTCATGGGCTCCGACGAGCTACTGGAGGGGCCCATTCTCGCCCATGAGGATTTTTCGCTAGCTGCTCTGCCAATTCTATAAAAAAGGCCTGCCATCCTTGGAAACGTGGGTTATGATGATATAAACCCAAACTCATCACAGAGCCATAAACAAGGAGGCAGACCATGACACATTATAACACGTTTGTCGGTATGGATGTCCACAAAAATTCCATAGAAATCGCCCTTGCTCAGCAGGGCCGTAATGGTGAGGTCCGCAATTATGGGAAAATAGACAGCACCCTTAATGCGCTGGACAAAGTCGTTCGGAAACTGCTTTCCAAGGGCGGTCCGTTGCATTTTGTCTACGAAGCCGGACCGTGTGGCTATGAGATCTATCGTCATCTTACTGCCAAAGGATATGACTGTGCAGTGGTTGCACCTTCCAGGATTCCTAAAAAAAGTGGCGACCGGATCAAAAACGACCGCCGGGACGCTTGTACGCTTGCCCGTTTGGACCGCGCCGGCGAACTGACCCCGGTCTACGTTCCACTTGCTGAAGACGAGGCCATCAGAGACCTGACTCGCGCAAGGGAAGATGCCAAAATAGACGAAAAAAAATCCAGGTAGCGACTGCTGTCCTTTTTGCTGCGAAGTGGGTTTCGCTATACGGGAAAATCGACTTGGAGCAAAGCCCACATGCGCTGGTTGTCTGATATCAAAATGCCTCATCCAGGCCAGCAAATCGTAATGCAGGAATATATCGATACCATCACCGAATGCAGCCTGCGGGTAAACCGGTTGACCGAGCAGATCCGGCAGTTGCTTCCTCAATGGCACATGTTCCCGGTTGTTAAAGCACTTCAATCTCTTCGAGGTGTTTCGTTGATCGTGGCTGCGACAACCGTTGCCGAAGTCGGCGACCTGACACGTTTTGAAAACCCTGCCGAGCTGATGAGCTACCTGGGGCTGGTGCCCTCAGAGCATTCCACCGGCGAAAAGACCCGGCGCGGTTCAATTACAAAAACCGGAAACGGCCATGTGCGCCGCGTCCTGATTGAAGCCGCCTGGGCTTATCGGCTTCCCGCCAGGGTCAGCCGTGTTCTTTTGAATCGTCAACAAGGGCTGTCCAAAAAAGTTTGTGAAATTTCATGGAAAGCCCAAGTCCGGTTGTGCGCACGCTACAAAAAACTGTGGGCCCAGGGAAAACCCAAGCAGGTTATTGTAACGGCGATCGCCAGAGAACTCTGTGCTTTTATGTGGGCCATCGCCAATGAAACCCAGGCCTCCGCCGCCAAATAGAAAATGCTGTCAAAGAGCGACAAAAACCAAACGGAGAAAATCGTATAACGAATAACACAACTTTCCAAGGCATCCAAAGGGGCGCAACCACGGATAGGAGAACCCTCGAGAGCACTACTCGAGAGCACTATTGGATAAGGCTTTTAGCCGAACTCACGAAATTAGATAGAGGCAGCTCCGCGACGAAACATAGTCATGCGGTAACCAACCCGCGAATATCAGAGTGATCAACCGTCGCAACAAAGGTTCCGCCTCTTTGAGCCTTGGAATCAATCCGCGACAAGGACCGCTGAAAAAACAGTTGGATGGAAGGCTTATTTTTTCTTGACAACTGTCAACCATATCAGGTGCTCCTACCAACGGATCCGACACCGAAACCACATCCCGCGATGCCACCACAGATGATGATCTCGGCTTTTCCCTTTAAAGCTTATAGAGGATATAAATTTTATAATATCAACATCTTAATTTATGCCTCTTTTAGCACCCCTGATGTATGTAGGCATTACACATTAGCCCTCACCAAACATTAATAGATGAACGCCCTTTCTGTCTGCAAAGCGGACATTTTTTTCAAAAATTACAATGCATTCTTGTTATAAGATTATGACAGAAAAAATGTAACTTACTCAATTACACGGAAAGGAGGTGAACTCATATGTATTTCTTAACGCAAGATAGCATCAGACAGGGCCTGGCAAAGGCCCAGCAACAGGAAACATCTCTAAACCTGGGCGATCGCACCGCCTATGTTGGCGCATCTGACATCGGTCAGTGCACTCGCAAAGCCATCTTATCAAAAACATCGCCTCGAGCGCCAAGCTTGCAGGACCTGATCCGCTTCGCACGCGGTCATCTCGCCGAAGAAATCCTGGCCTCGGCTCTGCAGGATGTTCGGCCTGAGCGCCAAGTTGAGCTCTCAGCAGACATCCCGTACTGCTGGGCATGTCATTGGTGGGATTTTTACACGCCGGCTGAGCCCGCGCACTGCCCTAATTGTGGAAATCCGATCCATCTTGTACCGATTAAAGCTCACTGTGACTTCGTCTTTGACGATGACTTGGTTTTAGAATGCAAGTCCTCGCCTTTAGTTGGCATCCAGGACAGCTGGGAAATGCAGCTGCAAACCCAGATGCTTTTATATGAGCACTGCCTGCAAAAAAGTTCGCAAGGGGTCATTCTGGTCATGGACCTGGCGGGAGGAGCGCTCCAGATTACCGATCCGTATGTTCTTGATCCCAACAAAGTCGGCGATATAATCCGGCGCGCAATAACGATCTGGAAAGGGGTGGTCGAGGCTTCTTCGGCACCAGACCCGGAAAGCCTGGACCTTAAGACAGAGCCCGGTCCTCTGTGCGGCTGGTGCGAGTATCTCGGCACCTGCCCGGCATTTAAAGGTGAAGAGTTGCCTGACGATTTGGTCACGTTTTTCGAGCAATACCAGCACCTCTGCAGGGCTGAAAAGGCAGCAAAGGCAGAGAAAGACACTCTGCGCGACCAAGTCCTCGCCATGCTTGAACCCGGCAAATACGTAGCCGGTGATTTGCGGATTTCACTGTTTAATCGAAGCAGGACCACGACAGATATAAAAGCCCTGGGTTCCCTGCTGGAGGAGCTGGGGCAAGACATCACAGAATTTCAGAACACATCCCCCTACCAAGTGCTTGACGTCAAATCAGCATAAATTCAAGCACTGCATGCCTTGTTTCCTATCACTGTAATTTCCTGAACCACCCACAGCTTTAATAAATCCATAATCAATCTGCAGCTGCGTCTTATTCCCAGGGCATTGCCTGGCAACGGCACAGCTGCGTCCAATCATCCATATGTAATAAAGGAGAAAAACCAATGACAGCAAAGGATCAAGACATGGCATCAAAGCCAACAGTTCAAGAATTATTTCATCCCAGTTTTCCTGACATTCCCTGGCCGGTGAGGGAAAAACACGAATTCCAGGAATATGTACCTGCTGCAAGCGAGTATCATTTCAGGCCGGAAATAACCGCGGACTTCCTGGGCTGGATGCAGTTTGGCGGGCTTTCCTGCCTGATATCCGGCCCGACAGGCAGCGGCAAGTCCAGTCTTGTCAATGAGGTGGCGGCCCGTAGCAACATTCCAGTCTATCCGGTGGTTGCTCATAACCGCCTGGAGCCCATTGATATGACCGGACAGTACGTTCCCACAGAGTCCGGCGGGTTTTCATTTGAATATGGGCCACTGCCTCTGGCTATGAAAGCCGGCGGGATTTTCCTCCTTGATGAAATTGACACGATAGACCCCGCCACCCTGGTGGCCATGAACGCGGTCCTCGACGGTCGCCCCCTGGTTCTCTCGGCCAATGACGGTGAAGTAATCCATCCGCAAGAAGGGTTCCGCATCATCGCTACGGCCAATACCACCGGTCACGGTGATGGAGAAGCAAAGGGTGGTTATATAGGAACGCTTCGGATGTCCAAGTCCTTTATGAACCGGCTGCAATGGACATTTATTGTGGATTACCCGGAAGCGGCCGTAGAAATGGCAATGGTTTCAGAGATCCTGGGAAACGACGATATCGCTACACAGATGGTCCATTTTGCAAACGAAATCCGCGAGATGCATACCTCCCAGGAAACCCGGATTCCTGACACCCTCTCCACCCGGGAGATCAAGGAGTGGGCAAAGGCGACACTATTTTTCCAAAAAGTCCCCAGGATAAGCAACCCGCTTTCCCAGGCACTCAAGTACGTTGTGGTCAACAAAGCCAGCGAGGAAGGGCGGCCGGTTATCGGAGAAATTTATCAACGGATTTTTAATACAGAGCTTTAACAAAAAGGAGCACAGACTATGACGGAACAAATATTCGATCAGTCCATTGGACTTATTCTGGATATTCGGCTTTGGTCCGGGGCTAAGAACCTCAAAGCCGAAGACCTCCAGGGCAGCCAGCTTCCGCCTGAGGAACTTGTCAGCCTTGGGTCAAAACGTATTCACGACAAACGGGCACTCAAACCTATCCAGGCCGTGCGGACCAAAACGGTCAATTACCTGGAAAGCATTGCCGTGTCCCTGTACAGCGGGAAAGTGTGGCTGCTCCCGGAAAACTGTATAGACGAAGTGGAAATTGCCCTGTCCGGGTTTGCCAACGAGTTTGACACAGCCGTCAATCATTTTCTTGAAAACTTTCACGCCCAGCAACAGCAGTGGCTGGAACAAAACAAGCAATGGACTTCCATCCTGGAGCCTTACCTGGAAACGCCCGACAGCGTGAAAAAGAAAATCCGGTTCCAGTGGCGCACGTTCCGGATGGGCTCAGCCAATGACAATGCCCTGGCCGAGACAGTCACAGAAGATGTTACCCATTCGCTGTTAAAAGAAGTTTCCTGTCTTGCCGCAGAGGCCTACGAGACCCTGAAAGACCGTGACCGGGCCACCCCGAAAAACCTGCAACGAATAGACCGTCTTGCCTCCAAGCTGCGGGGCTTATCCTTCGTTGATCCGGGGGTGGGTGTTATTGAGCGGGAACTATCGACGATACTGGAAAGCCGTGACGCAGACGGGGTATTGGTCGGCTCGGACGTGTTTTACATGGCACGGCTGCTTGTCCAGCTAAAAAGCCCGACTGTGCTGGAAGAATTACTGGATGCAGCAAGGAAAGGCTACCAGTACCAGTTCACCTACGATGCTGTGCAGTCCCAGGCCGAAACACCAGCGCCCCGCCCCAAACCGAAACCCGATAAGCAATCGCATCTTCCTGATGTCTGGTTTTAAAGGAGATTTTCAATGGATGATATACAACAGGAGCTTGAATTTCTTGCAGTCCAGGCGGAGAGCCCGGACCAGCATGTAAAAATCCAGAAACTGAGCCCGGCCCAGATGGCTGCGCTGGCAACATCTCTGGGGAGAAAGCACGGTATAAAAGTGAAATTTGGAGATTTTCAAACAGCCTCCACTGACGGGAATACCATATCCCTCCCGCTAACAAACAAAGAAAACAGCTGGATAAACCGGGGGTTGTTGGATCACGAAACAGCGCATATCAGGTTGACGGACTTTTCGCATGTGCCCGGCCAATTAGGGTTTAGAAGAACTCTTTGGAATGTCATTGAAGATGTGCGCATAGAGGCAACAATGCCCGTGTTTTACCCCGGCATGAGGTCCAATTACAGGGCCTTGATACGAGAATTGCGGAAAACCAGCCCGGAAATGTTTGCGATAAAGCTCGATGACCCTCCTGACGCCATTGTTGCAGGGTACATTAGTCTGGTCTTGCGGGCATTGTATCTTCGCCAGGCAGAGGTTGCGGACCTGGCCATAGAGGCCAGAGATGTCTTTATCCGCACTTTTGGCCCGAGCCTTGAAGCCGATCTGTATTGCATAATTTCAAAGATCGACAATGTGGAAACCCCACAAGATGTCATGGATCTCGTGGATGAAATAGTCGCGCTGCTTGAGAAACATGCAAGTGAGCAGGACCAGGCTGGCGATGCAGATACAGAGCAAGGGCAAGGCCCTGGCGGAGAGAATACCGGTCAAGCACAAGGCTCTGACACCGCCGAACCCGAGCAGGGAGCGCAAGGCCAGGATGGAAAAAACGGTGGGCCTGGACAGAAAGAAGACAGCGGGGCTGCAGATCTCAGTTCTGCACAACCTGGAGATTCCACTGATCTGCAAACAGACCTGGATTTAAATAATCCGGAAAAAAGCGCGGCCATAAAACAAGCCCTGGAAGCGCAAACCGAACGTGGAGATTTCGGGGACCAGTTAAAAGAAATAATGGAATCCGGCACCCGTCCCGGAAACGAGCATGTGGAAATCGCTGTACCTGCTTTGAAAGCAGATCTTATAGCCACAGGGTATCAAAAACAGCCCATAACTGCACATTCTGGATTGGTGGCACAGTTGTCCTCCAGGCTGCGAGGGCTTCTCCAGGCCCAGGACCTGCAGCATGCCAAGCCTGGAATGACCGGCAACCGTATAGCCAGAAACCGCCTGCACCGGATAAAGACAGGCGACCCAAGGCTATTTCTCCGCAAAACCCCTAAAAAGGCAGTGAACACGGCGGTTCATTTGCTCCTTGATAACTCAAGCAGCATGGATGAAAACCAGCGGTTTCATATCACAAAAGAGGTCACCCTGGCCCTGGTAAAATCCCTGGAGAACATGCGGGGGATAAACCCGGCCGTCACGGTATTTCCGGCGTTTTATCCTTATAACAGGCGAAACAACGGCACAGCTGCGCCGGTTGCGCGATTGCTGTCCCATGGAGAGAAATCCGGCAGAAATATGCTTTACCCGGGTGGTCCAAAAGGGCAGACCCCGCTGCATGCCGCCGTGCGATTTGTGGCCAGTGAAATGCTGGGTTTGTCTGAACCCCGGAAAATCCTGGTCATACTCACAGACGGGGAGCCTGATTGTACGGAGGATGCCGAAATGGCCATTCAGGAAGCCGGGGATCTGGGTATCCAGGTGGTATGTCTGGGCATTGAGCAACTGGTGGAGACCCAGATATTTCCACATTTCGAAATTGTGCAATCCGTCCGGGACCTGCCGGAAAAGGCGTTTTCACTGCTGGAGCGGTTGCTAACCCGGCAATAACCTTAAAAACAAGGAGATATACACATGATACACGCAGTAAAAGATGAAACCCAGCCCGGAAAAGAAAAGCCCCCAGCCCTGGACAAACGCTTCCTGGTGAATCTCAAAGGTAAGGAGTTCGTGCAGTACGCCGGGCTTCTGGATTTGGCGCACCAGAAGGGCTTGACAGAACTTAGAGTGGATCTGGTGCAGTTCCCCTGCGTTGAGAATGGAATGGAATGTATTGTTAAAGCAATGGCTGCCACGGAGTCCGGTATGGTGTTTTGCGATATAGGAGATGCAAATCCCGGCAATACCAATAAGTCTGTGGCCCAACATATCATCCGGATGGCATCGACCAGGGCAAAGGCGAGGGTGTTAAGGGATATGAGCAATATTGGAATCACGGCTTTGGAAGAAGTCGGAGAAGACATGGCAGATACACCCGGCAATGGCAATAATGGCAACGGCAAGAAAAAGCCCCCCAAGGCAGCCGGCAGAGCCTCTGCACAGTCAAAGTCAAAGGGTGAGAATGGCAACGCCCCACGGGCCGTGACCGATGCTCAAAAACGCGCCATTTGGACGTTGGCCAAAAGCAAAGGCTACAACGAGCACTCTCTGCACGACTTGGCCGAGAGCAGCTTTGGTTGCGGTGTGGCGACTTTGAGCAGCACTGATGCGGCTTCGCTCATTACTCAGCTGCAACAGGGAAAATAAACTTATACACGCGGAGGTGGAAGCCAATGGGAAAATCAAAGGACGATGATGACAACACTGCTCTGATCGTGCAGGTTATCGTGGTTATTGCGGGTTATCTGCTGTCCTGGTGGAAGGGGAAGTCAAACGAGGACGCCGGGCAGTAGCCGGAGGGGGAAAAGAGCTGTGCCTTGAATGCGCATGGCTCTTTTTTTAGCTGGCTACTGTTTCACCAGGTAGCGGGTATGTCAGAAGAATGGCTATTGGATGACACAAGTGCGGCCGTTTGGGCACTGAAGCATATCGATTTCATGGTGGAAAACCGGGGCCCGAACTGCTGCCCGGCTCCATGGTAATCAGCTGAAAATATTTTCTACCCACCGGCTGGCTTCTGTGTCACTGACTTTTCCAAGATAGCGTTGAGTGGTGGAAAGGTTGGCATGCCGCAGGAGGACCTTGCTCACGATTTCAATGGGCGCGCCGGCTCTGCTGGCATAGGTTGCAGCATGCCGCCTGAGATCATGGGGGCTGATTTCAAGGCCAATTTTTCGGCCGGCCCTTTTAACAATCTGTCTGGCGCCGGTATAGCCGATAGAAAAAATCCTTTCTTCCGATGCCATGTTCTTAATGAAATTGAAAAGAGTTTTTAGCAGGGTGTACTTGAATCGCTTGGTGGATTGTTTCTGGCCCTCGGTATCCTGGGTCAAAAACTGGAAGATGTGATCTGAAGTGATGGAGGCAAGCTCCAGCCCTTCGAAATGGGATTCAGTCTATCCAGGAAAAGCTTGTAATTTTTGACCGTATTTTTTTCCCGAGTTCATTTTCTGGTACTCCATGAAATTGGTAATGGCTTGTGAGAGCAACATGATGACCTCCTTTGCTTAAAGGTTTGTTTTGGCTGATGACAGCCTTTTTAAAAAAGATAACATGCCTGAACAATTGTGCAAATTTCAGGAGGCTTGGGAATGCTGTATAGACAGTATTTGTACAGTTCACTCCCCCCGAATTTCCTACCCATGAAGCCGCCAAAACAAAACCAAATAGAAATGCAAGGTAGGATCAACGAGTTAAGCATGGGGTTCGGCTTTATTCAGGCGGCATTTTCTCCGGCCAGCATGTTCATCATCAACCGGATCATTACGTCCTTTTCCGCCGGATCGGACTCAGCCACCAGCAGCGTCAGGGCAGCCAGACCGATATCATTGACCACCTGGACTCCTTTCTGATTGACCAGCCGGCGGTTTTGGTTCAGAAAGTCCACAAAGAGAAAAGCGGCGCTGCGCTTATTGCCATCAATAAACGGATGATTCTTGACCACAAAATACAGCAGATGGGCCGCCTTGGATTCAACCGAGAGATAGGCTGGCTCGCCGAATACGCTTTGATCGAGATTGCATAGTATAGAATCGAGCCCATTATCCCGTTCCCGGGCGAAAAGTTCTGTTGCCTGTCCGCGATGCATCAGGTCGGCTTTCAGCCCGGCCAATGCCGTCCGCGCCTCGTCTACCGTTGGCAGCCGTCCCCCCGGCCGGGCTTTGGGCTCTGTGAGCAGCCCTTCGTCATATCGATGCAGCAGCAGGAAGGTCTGTGTATAACTGGCAAGAATGTCTACTAGGCCGCGCCCCCTTTCAGTATCTAATTCGGGGTTTTGGGCAGCCTTTCGCACCAGCGCCATGGCGGCCTCCAGTTCCCGGGCATTTTCTTCAAAGCGGCGCCGGTTAAGGGTCCAGCCCTGGAGCAGGTGTTCGCGCAGCACCCGGGTGGCCCACTGGCGGAAGCGGGTTGCCCGGGCTGAATTGACCCGGTAGCCCACTGAGATAATGGCATCGAGATTAAAGTATTCCACCTGGTAGGTTTTGCCGTCAGCGGCAGTTGTTGCAATTTTTGCAACAACTGAATTCTGATCCAACTCCTTGGTATTAAATATATTTTTCAAATGACGGGATATAACGGATTTGTCGCGCTCGAACACCTCGGCAAGTTGATTCAAAGAAAGCCAGACGGTTTCATAATCAGGATCAATCCGGACTTCCACAGGCTTATCCGCGTCCTCATAAATTATGATGGCACTACGATGCGTCCCGCTCATGTGGCGGCCTCTTTGCGCTTGTTATTCGTGTTCGCCGTCAATTGTCCGGAAAAAGCTTTTTGAAGCAGGAGCATATCATCGATATTGTTGAAGGTTTGTTCAAACAGCAGCCCCTGCCATTCTTGGGTATGTCAGCATTGATTCCAGTGATAGCGGCATTTGCTCAAATGCGTCAAAAGACGGCAGGGCAATGCCCTATTTTGCCCAGCATCCAGGCAAAGCACCTGAATTTTTGTCCATATTATCATTTTAGCGGCGGACATGCAATTTTTTGTGCGCCTAAGGTAAGTAACAGGTAATCTGTCCGGTCTAAGATAGCCACCGAGCAAGTGGTATAGTGGTATATGCCTGACGGAGGAGCTATAGGAGATCCGGTAAAAACTTTCTTTATCATGAAGCTTTTTTATTTGCTATTGCACATTCCGGCTATCACTGCATTTTTGCCATAAGGCCATTCAATTGCATATTGCCAGGACCAAGGCGCCGAGAATGCCCTCGAGGTTATCATGTTATCTGTCAGCTTTATTTTCCATTTAATTTTATGTTTCTTTAGATTATATTATATGGTATCCAGAATCGAAAGTTAGGGGCTGGATGCAGGAAAAATGGGGTACCGGATCCCAGAGTCCGATACCCCAAACTTAGTCTCATATAGGATGCAGATAGCTGGCAGATGAGACCCATTTTGATGATCGTTTAAAATCTGCGATCCTTGATTTTATTGCAAATATTAACCGGCAGAGAGGCTTCTACTGAATCCCTGCATCGCCACCACTATCTGATAGATAGTGTCCATCCAGAGATCGGATAATTTGTTCAAGTTCAAGGAAGGCGAAAATTTTAACCGCAGGAATACTCAAAGTATTTTGAGGATTAAAATTTGAGCCTGACGCAGAAATTGGGCAAATTAGCCATTTCTGGATGGACACTA
>JAIPEJ010000081.1 GCA_021737225.1 Desulfobacteraceae bacterium | reverse complement strand
ACGGACGCGTTCAGGGAAATCCTGACCCCCGGGGCCGTGGATTTTGTTGCCGGACTGGCTCGGCAATTCGAAGACCGGCGCCAGGAGGTCCTGCAAAAACGTAAACAGTTCCAGGCCGATATTGACAGCGGGAAGTTCCCGGATTTTTTCCCGGAAACAAGGGAAATCCGGGACAGTGATTGGACGGCCGCGCCCATACCGGATGATCTGCAGGACCGGCGCGTGGAGATCACCGGTCCGGTGGATCGCAAAATGGTGATCAATGCGCTCAATTCCGGTGCCAGCACCTTTATGGCCGATTTTGAGGACGCCCACACCCCGAGCTGGGAAAACAACATTCACGGTCAGATCAACCTTCGCGACGCGGCCTCCGGGGCCATGGAATACACCAGCCCGGAGGGCAAGCAATACCGGCTCGGCACCAGTCCCGCCACCCTGATCGTGCGGCCCAGGGGATGGCACCTGCATGAAAAGCACATGCGCGTTGACGGCAGGCCCGTTTCCGGCGGGATATTTGATTTCGGGCTGTTTTTTTATCACAATGCGCAAAAACTGCTCGACAGGGGTTCGGGCCCGTATTTTTACCTGCCCAAGTTCGAAAGCTACCTGGAAGCCCGGCTGTGGAATGATGTTTTCGTGGCAGCCCAGAAACAGCTCGGCATTGCCCAGGGCAGCATCAAGGCCACGGTGCTCATCGAGACCATCCTGGCTTCCTTTCAGATGCACGAGATCATTTATGAACTCAAAGACCACATGGCCGGGCTCAACTGCGGCCGCTGGGATTATATTTTCAGCTTTATCAAGCGATTTCGCAATATTCCGGAATACCTTTTCCCGGATCGCGTCCAGATTACCATGACCCGGCACTGCATGCATTCTTATTCCCTGCTGGCCATTGCCACCTGCCACCGGCGCGGGGTGCACGCCATTGGCGGCATGGCCGCCCAGATCCCGCGAAAGGATGACGAGGCAGCCAACGCGGCGGCCATACAGAAAGTGCGCGACGACAAGACCCGCGAGGCCACAGACGGCCATGACGGCACCTGGGTGGCCCATCCGGGGCTGGTTGCCGTGGCCCGGGAAGAATTTGACAAGCATATGCCCAATGCCAACCAAATCGACCGGCTTCGCGAGGACATCCGGGTGTCTGCCCAAGACCTGCTCAAGCTGCCTGACGGCACCATTACGGAAACCGGTCTGCGCAACAATGTGAGCGTGGGCGTGCAGTACCTGGCTTCCTGGCTTTCGGGCACCGGGTGCGTGCCCATCAATCATTTAATGGAGGATGCGGCCACTGCCGAGATTTCCAGGACGCAGATATGGCAGTGGGTGCATCACCCGGATGCCGCACTTGAAGACGGCCGGCCGGTGGATCCGGATCTTTTCCGGCAGGTCCGGGACGAGGAGCTTGAAAACATTAAAAAGGCCGTGGGACAGGAGCGGTATAAATCCGGCAACTTTGAAAAGGCGGCCGGAATTTTGACCGAAATCATCGAAAATCCGGAACTCGAGGAGTTTCTGACCCTGCGGGCCTACGAGCACATTTAAACCGAAAAAAATAGGAAGGCAGTCATGATTAAAACTGTCAATGAACAGGCTGTTGAACTGGAAGAGAAAATTTCATGCCATATGATCGATAACCAGGAGATCGATGCGCTGGCACGCACCTGGGAAACCGATCCCCGGTGGCAGGGAATTGAAAGACCGTATACAGCCTCGGATGTGTTGAATTTAAGGGGCACCCTGCCGGTGGAATACACTTATGCAGATGCCGGGGCCAAGCGCTTGTGGCGGCTGCTCAATTCAGAGGACTATGTCCCGGCCCTGGGCGCCCTTACGGGCAACCAGGCCGTGCAGCAGGTGGAGGCAGGCCTGAAGGCCATTTATGTGAGCGGATGGCAGGTGGCAGCGGATAACAACGTGGCCGGGGAGATGTATCCGGACCAGAGCCTGTATCCTGCCAACAGCGTGCCCAACGTGGTGCGGCGGATCAATAACGCGCTCAAGCGCGCCGACCAGATCCAGGTGCTGGATTGCCGGCAGGGCGGGCCGTACTGGTTTGCGCCCATTATCGCTGATGCGGAAGCCGGATTCGGGGGACCGCTGAATGCCTTCGAGCTGATGAAGTTCATGATCGATGCCGGGGCCGCGGGCGTTCATTTCGAGGACCAATTGGCCTCGGCCAAAAAGTGCGGGCATTTGGGCGGCAAAGTACTGGTGCCCACCCGGGAGTTTATCACCAAGCTGATCTCCGCCCGGCTGTCCGCGGATATCTGCGGTGTGCCCACGATCCTGATTGCCCGCACGGACGCGGATGCCGCCAGGCTGCTGACCAGTGACATCGACGAACGCGATCACCCGTTTATCATCGGCAATGAGCGCTCGGACGAGGGATATCACTGGATTCAGCCGGGGGTGGAGTCCGCCATTGCCCGGGGCTTGGCCTATGCACCGTATGCGGACATGGTATGGTGCGAGACCTCGGTGCCGGATCTGGAACAGGCCAGGCGGTTTGCCGAGGGCATCCGCGAATACTACCCGGATAAACTGCTGTGCTATAACTGCTCGCCTTCGTTTAACTGGCAGGCCAATCTCGATGATGCGGCCCTGGCCAGATTCCAGCGGGAACTCGGGGCCATGGGATACAAGTTCCAGTTCGTCACCCTGGCCGGGTTTCACACCCTGAACCTGGGGATGTTCGAGCTGGCCCGAAGCTACCGGAACGAGGGCATGGCGGCCTACTCGCGCTTCCAGCAGGAGGAATTCAAGTACGGAGAAGAAGACGGCTACATGGCCATTACCCATCAGAAATTCGTGGGCACCGGCTATTTTGACCGGGTCATGACAACCATTACCAGCGGTAAGGGCTCTACCGGAGCCATGGCCGATTCTACAGAGACGGCCCAGTTTAAGAAGGATTCATAGCCCTGCCGCAGGTAAGCGGTTTTTCCTTAATTGTTTGACTTTGGGAAAACCCCTGTTAGTTTTTCGTGAAAGAAGGTATCATATCAAAGCCTTTGACCGAATCACTGGTTAACCCGTTTGCCCAGGAGCATGTCGCCGAATGGACCGCCGAACTTTCCTGAAACTTGCGGGCATGGGAAGCCTGACGTTTGCTTCCGCGTGCACCCTGGAAAGCGAGAAAAAACTGTATTCCCTGGTCAAAAACCAGGATGACATGGTCTCCGGAAAGGCCAACTGGTATGCCGGCACCTGCCGCCGGTGTCCGGCCGGCTGCGGGGTTTTGGCCAAAAACCGGGAAGGGCGAGTCATCAAGCTCGAGGGCAACCCCCTGCACCCGGTAAACCGGGGAAAGCTCTGTATCCGCGGCCAGTCCGGCCTGCAGGCGGTATATCACCCGGAGCGGCTCAAAGGGCCGCGGATCAAGCAAGACGGCCGCTGGCAGGCCATTTCGTTTGAAGAAGCAATCGCCCGGATTGCCGAAAAGACCCGGAGCGCGGCCGCCCGCGGGAAAAACCGCGTCCGGATGCTCACCTGCCTGGAAGGCGACGTTTGCATGGGGCTTTTCGAAAAATCCATGGCCGCATTAAACGGCACGGCTCCGCTTGTTTTTGAACCCTTCTCCCATGAACACCTCAGGACGGCCAACCAGGCCGTGTTCGGCGTATCCGGCCTGCCTTCCTACCGGATGGAAAACGCGGACTGCCTGGTCGGTTTTGGCGCGGACTTTCTTGAAACCTGGCTTTCGCCCGTGGAATATGCCCGCAGGTTCAAAGCCATGCACGCGTATGCAGACGCCAAAAAGGGGCGGTTTTTTCATGTCAGCCCGTGGCGGGGCCTGACCGGGGCAAATGCGGATGCCTGGCTTTCGTGCCGGCCGGCAGCCGAGGCGGTGATATGCCTGGGCCTGATCCGGCAGGTGCTGGCCCGAAAAGGATCATCCGGTATTTCCGCACAGATGGCCCGGCAAATCCGGGCTGTTTGCGAACCATATACCCGGGAAAAGGTGATTGACCTTTCCGGCGTTGATCCGTCCGGCTACGATCAGATGGCAGAGTCGCTTTTGCGGGCCAAGGATCCCCTGATCCTGGGTGCCGGCACACTCGGCCGGGGGCGCGGGGATCTGCAGGCCAACATCGCGGCCAACCTGCTGAATTTCGTACTGGACCCGCAATTGGGGAAAATCGATTTTACGCGCCGGCATCGCGCGGAAAAAGCCGCCGGCCACGGCGAAATTGCCGCGTTTTTTGATCAGCTTGCCGGCAACCCGCCGGACGTGCTGCTGCTAAACAACGTCAATCCCGTATACGCGCTTCCGCCGGAAATGGATACCAGCGGGATACTGGCCAGCCAACAGATGTTTACGGTCTGTTTTTCCAATTTCATGGATGAGACCGCGCAACGTGCGGACATGGTCTTTCCGGTCAGCATGGCCCTGGAATCCTGGGATGAATACGGCGCGTATCCGGACCTGCTGTCCTTTTGCCAGCCGGCCATGAAGCCGCTTTACGGCGCCCCCCAGATCGGGGACGTATTTTTGCGCATTGCACCGGATGGGACTTTTGAAAACAAGGATACCAA
Source organism: Desulfobacteraceae bacterium (assembly GCA_021737225.1). Taxonomy (GTDB): domain Bacteria; phylum Desulfobacterota; class Desulfobacteria; order Desulfobacterales; family Desulfosalsimonadaceae; genus Desulfosalsimonas. The sequence continues at coordinate 6,402 of JAIPEJ010000081.1, read as the reverse complement.
GCAGGCGCTGATTTCCCGGGCGCAGGAGCGCTGGGGGATTTCCGATACCGGGGCCTGGCTGCAGGCGGTGCGCGCCGGCGGGCGGTTTGACCATAAGGACGCATCCGCCGGTGCTTCCGGGCCTGCCGTGACGCCCGGATTTCAAGATTGGTTTGAAGATCCGCCCGCGTTAATCCGTTCTGAGTCCCTTTTGTTTGCGGCGCTGCCGTCGGTCCGGTTTTTCGACGGCAGGGATGCCAATATCCCATGGCTTTGTGAAATCCCGGACCCGGTAAGCAAGGTGGCCTGGCAGAGCCCGGTGCTGATGCACCCGGAAACCGCCCGGAAACATGGGGTTCGCACCGGAGACGGGATAAACCTCATAAACCGCACCGGCGCGGTTTCCGCCCCGGTATATGAAACCCGAAACATCCGGCCGGGCCTGGCGGGGATCCAGGCCGGGCAGGGGCATACGGGACCCGGCAGATACAGCGGGGGCCGGGGGGCAAACCCGTTTTCGCTGTTTTCCCTACAGCGGCAAGCTGATGCGGAGACGGCCTTTTATGCGGCAGGCCCGCTGCGTCTTGAAAAATCGGGACAGCGGCAAAAACTGGCATCAACCGCGGGGAGCATGGACCCGCACGGCCGCAAAATCGCCCTGACAGTGACGCTTTCGGATCTGGCCGCACCGCCCGGCCCGGAAAAACACGGCCTGGCCATGCACGATTTTCCCCTGACCCTGCCGCTGCCCGAAGGATACGATGCGCACCGGGACTTTTACCCACCGCATGACCATGCGGATTACCGCTGGGCCATGGCAGTAGACCTGGACCGGTGCATCGGCTGCAGCGCGTGTGCCGCGGCCTGCTATGCGGAAAATAACCTGGCGGTGGTCGGGGAGCAGGAAATCATCAACGGCCGGGAGATGTCCTGGATGCATATCGAGCACTACCAGCAGATGGACCGGCCGGATCAGCCGATTTTTCTGCCCATGCTCTGCCAGCACTGTGATAACGCGCCGTGTGAGTCAGTATGCCCGGTTTTTGCCCCGCATCACAACAAGGAGGGGCTGAACAACCAGATTTACAATCGCTGCATCGGCACCCGGTTCTGTGCCCAGAACTGCCCGTACAAGGTGCGGCGGTTTAACTGGCATGACTGGAACTGGCCCGAGCCGCTCAACCTGCAGCTCAACCCGGACGTGACCGTTCGCAGCAAGGGCGTCATGGAAAAATGCTCCTTTTGCGTGCAGCGCATCAAGGCGGCCCACGGACACGCAAAGAATGAAAACCGGATGATCAAAGACGGCGAGGTCACCCCGGCCTGTGTGCAGACTTGCCCCACAGGGGCCCTGGTGTTCGGCAGCCTGATGGATGCCGACAGCCGGGTATCGAAACTCGTCAAAGACCGCCGGGCCTACCAGGTGATGGGTTACCTGAATACCAAGCCCGCGGTGATCTACCTGAAAAAGGTCGTGCATGAAACTTGACCCGGAGTCGATCAGGTAAACATGGAAAAGCTTTCTTTTGCCGAAATTGACAACACGGTAAACGCCACCCTGGAACCGCCGGGACGCATGTACTGGACGGTCGTGGCACTGCTGTTTTGCGGTGTGCTGGTGGGCGCGGCCTGCTGGGGCTGGCAGATCCTGGTGGGCATCGGCGCAGGCGGGCAGAACAGCCCGGTCAACTGGGGCACCTACCTGATCAACTTCGTGTTCTGGGTGGGCATCGCCCATTCCGGAACCCTGATCTCAGCCATTTTGTACCTGTTGCGCGCCGGGTGGCGAAATCCCATCGCCCGTGCCGCGGAAACCATGACGGTGTTTGCCGTCTGCACGGCCGGGCTTTTCCCGTTTATCCACCTGGGCCGGGTGTGGATGGTCTACTACATGCTGCCCGTGCCCAACCAGCGCACATTGTGGCCCAATTTTCAGTCGCCCCTGATGTTTGACGTGGTGGCCATCAGCACGTACCTGATTGTCAGCGTGCTTTTCTGGTATACCGGCATGCTGCCGGATTTTGCCGTAATCCGGGACAGGGCCGCGGGTGTGCGCAAAAAGATCTTTACCGTGCTTTCCCTGGGATGGACCGGCAGATACGAGCAGTGGCGGCATTATTCCCGCGGATATCTGCTGTTTGCCGCCCTGGCCACCCCGCTGGTGATCTCCGTGCACAGCGTGGTCTCCTGGGACTTTGCCCTGGGCGTGGCACCGGGCTGGCACACCACCATCTTTGCGCCGTATTTCGTGGCCGGGGCCATTCACTCGGGCCTGGCAATGGTGCTGACCCTGATGATTCCCATGCGCAGGATTTTTAACGCCCAGCGTATTATCACCATGCACGTGCTGGAAAGCGTGGCCAAGACCATCGTGTTTACGGGCCTGATCGTGGGCTTTGCCTACGCCACCGAGTATTTTATCGCCTGGTACAGCCGCAACAGCGTGGAAATGGAAGTCTTTGCTTTCCGGTCCACGGGCGATTTCGCCCTGCAATACTGGATCATGGTGATCTGCAACAGCCTGGTGCCCCTGCTGTTTTTCATCAAGCGCATCCGCACCAGCATCATATGGCTGTTTGCCATTTCCATCGCCGTCAACATCGGCATGTGGTTTGAGCGCTTCGTGATTATCATCAGCAGCGTGGCCCGGGATTTTCTGCCTCATGCCTGGGGCGATTATGCGCCCACGGGCATTGAATACGGCATCATGCTCGGCAGTTTCTGCCTGTTCTTCTTTCTGTTTTTCCTGTTTGTCAAGCATCTGCCGTCGATTTCCATGACCGAGATGAAGGAACTGCAGCACCAGGCGGGCGCACATGACTAACCACGATACCCATATCACCGCGCTTTTTGCCGATGACGCGCAGGCGGCAGAGGCGGTCAGCGCGCTGCGGCAGACCCAATGGCCCGTTGCAGACGTGCACGGGCCGATTCCGAGCCAGGCCGTCTCCGAGGCCCTGGGGATAAAAAAAAGCGGCGTGGGGTGGTTTACCCTTGCCGGCGGGGTTTTCGGGTTTTTCCTGGGGTATTTTCTGGCCGTGTTCACCTCGGCACGCTGGGGCCTGATTGTCAGCGGCAAGCCGGTGTTGTCCTATATTCCGTTTTTTATCGTGGGCTTTGAATTCACGATCCTGTTTTCCGTGCTGGCAAACGTGCTCGGCCTGATCCTGTTGATGCGCCTGCCGGCAAACCGGGATCTGCCCCGCTATCGCCCGGAATGCTCGGCAGACCGTTTCGGCGTGGTTGTGGGCTGCAGGCAGGCAGAAGCACCGGAAGTGCGCCGGTTTTTAACCGAACTGGGCGGAGAAATGCCCGGACAAGCAGATACGCAGAGAGATTCATGAGCAACGGTTCCCAATCTGAGCAAAATGTAAAAAGCAGAATCATCCCGGCGGCCCTGGGGCTGGTGCTCATCGGGACGGTCGCCTTCGGGTGGAGCCTTGCCGCGGGGCATCCGGCGGCCGCCTGGCGGGCCTACCTGGTGAATTTCCTGCTTTTTTCGGCAATCGCCCAGGGTGCGCTCGTGTTCTCGGCCATGATGCATACCGTGCATGCAAAGTGGAGCCGCCGGCTGGAAAACCTGGCAGAATCCTTTGCCGCGTTTTTCCCGGTTTCCTTTGTCCTGTTTCTGGGGCTGTTTTTCGGCCGGGCCTACGTGTTTCCCTGGATGCACGCGGATCTGCACGGCAAGGAAGTCTGGTTAAACGTGCCGTTTCTGTTTTCCAGGGACGGCCTGGCGCTGCTGGTGCTCTACGGACTGGGGTTTGCCTATTTGTACTACACGCTGTGGTTCAAGGTGGATGTCGACAATCCCGTCACCGGTCTGCAGCATCGGCTGGCGCGCCTGTGGGCGCGGCGCCGGCCGGATCCGGAAAAATACCAACATCGCAGGTACGTCTTCGGGGTGCTCTACCTGATGGCCTTTGCCGTGGTGCTTTCCCTGATCGGATTCGACCTGGTCATGGCAGCCGAGCCGCACTGGTATTCCACCCTGTTTGGCGCCTATACCTTTATCAAGGCGATTTACGTGGGATTCGGCGCGCTGCTCATACTGGCGGCCTGCACGCATGCAAGCAGCGGCACCGGTTTTTTGCTCAGCCAGTCCGAATTCATTGACATGGGAAAGCTGTTTTTTGCATTCTGTTTGGCATGGGCGGATTTTTTCTACTGCCAGCTCGTGGTGATCTGGTACGGCAACATAGCCGAGGAAACCGCATACGTGATTACGCGCACCATGCTGGCCCCGTGGAACCGCGTGGCCTGGGCGGTCTTTATCGTCTGTTTCGTGGCCCCGTTTCTGATCCTGCTCAATCGCCGGATCAAGACCGTACCCTGGTTTATGATATGTCTTTGCGGCATCGTGCTCATCGGCATGTGGCTGGAGCACTACCTGCTGCTGGGCCCGGCGCTTGCAGGTCACAACGGCGCGTCCATCGCGTTTTCCGCAGGGGATGTGCTGATTTTTCTGGGTTTTGCCGGCCTGCTGATCGCAGCGGTGACCGGCTATCTGCGGCAGTTTCCCGGTATGCTGGCGGCTGCACCGGGAAAGGCGGAAGCAGAAGGGACGGATTAATTCATGGAGATTTTGATTGCCACCATTGCCGGAATTGCGCTGCTGGTCATTGTTGTGCTGATCGCCACCCGCGGCAGACCGGGCAGGTTTTTCAGTGCTGCCGGGCAATTTTTGGCAGTCATTGCCGGCAACCGGTGGCAGGTTTTTTTCTTCGTGCTTGCAGCAGTCATTGCAGGGGTGTTTGCCTGGCTGCTGTATATTTATCCCGCATCCGGCCTTGGGGCGGCCCAGCCGATCCCGTTTTCCCACCGGGTGCACGCCGGGGTCAAGCAGATTGACTGCCGCTTTTGCCACCCGTATGCGGAGCGCTCCACCTATCCGGGCGTGCCGCCGGGGCAGAAGTGCCTGTTCTGCCATGATCACATTATTGCCGGGCACCCGGAGATCCGCAAGGAGCACGATTATTTCAACACCAATACGCCTGTGCCGTGGCGCAAGGTGAATTATCTGCCCGAGCACGTGTTTTTCAATCATCAGCGCCACATCAAAAAGGATGTGGACTGCCGGGAGTGCCACGGAGATGTGCAAAGCATGGACCGGCTGAAGGGAAAAGACTTTAAAATGGGATTCTGCCTGGAGTGCCACAGGAAAAAGGATGCCAATGTCGGCTGCTGGCTGGCCTGTCATAATTGATTTTAACCACGAAGCACACGAAGAATGGCACGAAGCACACGGAGAACAGAAGTATATATAAAAAACCTTCGTGCGCTTCGTGCGCTTCGTGGTTTTCAACCATAGTCAAGATAACAGGAATGGATGGATAAAAGGGAAACAGCTTGACCGAAACGGAAATAATAAAACGATCCGACTATGCCACGGCCAAGGGATTCTGCCTGACTTCGGCCTTCTGGATGATGGCGGCCACGTTTATGGGACTGCTGGGTGCCACGGAGCTGATCGCCCCGGCCGTGACCGAAAACATCGGCGGGCTGGTTTTCGGCCGGGTGCGGCCCACCCATGTTAACCTTGTGCTTTTCGGGTTTGCCACGCCCGGGCTGTTGGGGGCCACGTTTTATTTTTTCCCCCGCATGCTGCAGACCCGGCTCTACAGCGAAAAACTGGGCGTTTTCACGGTGATTGCCTGGAATATCATGCTCGTGTGCACGGTGGCCACCCTGCTTTCCGGCCACACCCAGGCCCGGGAATACGCGGAGATGATCTGGCCGGTGGATCTCCTGGTGGTGCTGGTTTTTGCCCTGATCGTGTTCAACTTTTTCATGACCGTGCAGCGGCGCACTGAGCCCCTGATCTATGTGTCGATCTGGTATGCCTGCGCGGCCGCGGTGCTGACCATGCTGACCTATGCCCTGGGCAACGTGATCTGGCGGCCCGACGGCGGCGCGCTCACAGGCATTCCGGATGCCATCCTGCTGTGGTTTTACGGGCACAACATTTTCGGGCTGCTTTTGACCCCGCTGTCAATCGGAGTGGCCTATTACGTGGTGCCAAAGGCCATCCGGGCGCCGCTTTACAGCCACACCCTGTCCCTTTTGGGGTTCTGGGCGCTGATCGTCGTGTATACGCATATCGGCACCCATCACCTGCTGCAGGTGCCGGTGCCCACCTGGCTCAAGGTGGTGGCCATTGTGGACAGCATTGCCATGGTCATTCCGGTCATGGCGTTTCTGATTAACATCTGGTACACGGCCAGGGGCAAGCTGGGCGCGATTCACGCGGATATCGGCGCCAAGTTCGTTTTCACGGGCACGATCATGTATTTCTTTGTCAGCATCCAGGGCTCCATGATGGCCCTGCCCCAGGTCCAGCGGGTCACGCACTTTAACAACTGGGTGGTGGGCCATGCCCACATCGGCGTGCTGGGATTTTCGGGCATGATCGCCCTGGGCGGG
>JAIPEJ010000080.1 GCA_021737225.1 Desulfobacteraceae bacterium | reverse complement strand
AAAGACTCAATTCCTTAAAAAAATACAAAATATTGATCCGTGTAAAAATTTGAAATGCTCAATTTAGGAATAATGCACTGCAAGCCATATTGTTTCGCATGCAGAATCGGTCCACGCCACGCGATGCCTGACACGGGCACCAATGTTAAAATAATCGCCCGCCTTCAATACCACGACATCGGCCCGGTTTTCAATCTGCAGCCCGGCACTGCCTTGTACCACCAGGACAAACTCATTTTTTTCCTGATCGTACCAGGAGCCTTCAGGGCAAGCGTGTCCCCGGGATACGATTCGCTCGATCCTGACGTTGTCCGCCGAACATAACGTATCAAAAACCTCATCAGGCAATTCCTCCGGTATGTCTTCAAATAACGACCCCATCCCCGCGCTCCCTGGTCATTGCACGCCCGGTTTCAAAAACAAGATAAACAGGCCCTCTTGCAAGCTGCATTGTGGCTTATTTTTCATTCATTCTATAACTTATGGAGAACAAAGTCAATTGCGGCAGGTCAAATACAACATTTCAATGCGCGGTTTTTGCAATGCCACGCTTTATGATTAAGCTTAAACATGCAGGCAACTGTATAAAAAACAAAAACGTAAAATTTGACGGTTTTGTAAAAAGTCTTGAAAATGTTTATGCTTGCCAAGCAATAAAAATATAAGCTTCTAATTTTACTTAAACACTTAAAACTTAACACTGCCTGTAAAAAAGACTTTTTACAGGCTTATCAAATTTCATTATACAAGGAGGGTTTTATCATGAAAAAAATCGCATTCATTGTAGCGGCTGTTTTCTTTCTCGCATGCCTGACGGCAAATGCCCAGATGAGTCAGGGGGATGATTGGCAGTCCGGCCGGCAATATCCCATGATGCACGGGGGCATGATGCAGCCGGGAATGATGATGTACGGCGGTGGCGGCGGCATGATGCATAGCAGGATGTGCCCGATGCAACAGGGAATGACAGACGCCGTGCCGATGAAAAAATACATGATGCAGGTCCACATGCTGCCTAACATGCAGGCGCAATTATCCCTGACCTCGCAGCAGACCGAAGAGCTCATTGATCTGCAGACAAGCTTTAAAAAACAGCAACTGGATTACAAGGCTGACCTGGCAAGACAGCGAGTGAGAATGCAAAGCCTGCTGGCAGGCAACCCCGCTGCCGATGAGATCAAAAGCCGGCTCCAGGCCTGCGCTGAAATAAAAATCAACATGCATATGGCTGCCTACGAAACCGCGAAAAAAATGAAATCCGTGCTCACCGGGGATCAGGCGGAAATGCTGGAAAACATGATGACACGTCCCGGCTATATGATGAATCCGGGGGGCAGCAAGTCCGGGCATCACGGCATGAAGGGAATGATGCGGCAGCAATAGGCGTTTTCCGGTATTGCAGGCATCCCTTCGGTTTAAAAATCCCGCTTTCCGGCCACGCCTTCAATGACATTGGAGGTGATGGCCGGTCCCATTTTCCGGGTGCGGTATTTCCGGAACTGCTCGAAATGAAAACCGCTTTTTTCAATTGTATCCGCCGTGTCCCGGTTGAGGTGGCAGCCGCCCCCGAGGCGCTTCCATACGGGGTTGATCCGGTTCTGCCACCAAACCGTGGCGCCCCCGGGCGCCAGGACGTGTTCGAAAAACAACAGACTGCCGCCCGGCCGCAATACCCGGTAAACCTCGGAAAGCGCGGCAGACGGATCGTAAACCGAGCAAAGCACCAGAAAGCTGATCACTGTATCCGCGGATTGGCTTTCCACCGGAATGTCCTCGGCAGCCGCCCGCATTACGCGGGCACCCAGCCCCGACGGCTTGTGCCGCAGGATCTCTTTTTTGGCCTTGCCAACCATTGCCGGGGATGGATCTGTGGCAAGATAGGATTGCACGGTTTCCGGCAGGTACGCCAGGTTCTGGGCCGCACCTGCACCGATTTCCACGACCCGGCCGTGGGCCTGGCTCAACAGTCGCCTGCGGATTTTGCCCAAGCCCCTGGTGACCAGTACTTCGATATGCGGAAAAACAAAGCGGCCGTACCATCCCAGGTAAGCGGGCTTTTTGTTTTTTTTGCCGTACTGCATGGGATCCGGGTTCAACATTGGTTCGCTTCCAATAAAAAAATACGCATATCCGCACCCCGCCGGGGCACCCGTTGAATGATAACCCCGGACCCCGCAGAAAGCAACAGTCGAAACGGGCACAAAACCGGCGGAATCAGCGGCCCGTATCAATCAGCGAAGCATTCAAAAGTGCGGCCAGTTTCTGCATATGCCGATCGGTTCCGGAGCCCGGGTTGATAAGCACGACCTCCCGGGCCGCCTTGGAAACCTCCCGGGCCCGGGCCCGGACCTCGGGTGTATCCAGGGGCGAAGTGGAGCGGGCATCTGTGAGCAGGCAGACGTCGATTACCGGGTACGCATCCCGGTGCTGCATCATGATCCGGGAAAGCGCAATGATTCCTTGATCCAGCGGTGTCCCGCCCCCGACCCGAACCTCGGAGAGCCGGTGCAGGACAAAGCCCAGGCTGGTGGTGGGGTGCACAAGTACCCCGGCCGCCTTTCCCTGGACAATGACCACGGCTACCGAGTCCCTGCGCAGATAGGCCTGTTCCATGGCCGTGCGCACCCAGTTCCGCATCCATTCCAGGGTACTGGACATGGACTCGCTGACGTCCAAAAGGAAAACCACCAGCCTGGACAGCGGCGCCACCTTCCGGGGCGAGACAAGGTCCCGGGCGCCGGGCTGCAGATGGCCCCGTTTCCAGGCCTCGAAAATGGATGCCGGGATGTCGATTCGGCCGGCTTGCGCCCACGGGCGCACGGAAATCTTTCGCCCCTGTTTGGCCGATACCGGCTTTCTGAACCGGGAAGGGTGTCTTCCCCGGACCGGGCGCTCGCGGCGGGGAACAAAGGCCCGGCCGCTGCCGGTTCGAGGGGTTTGCAAAAATGGATGCATCACATGGACCGGTCCGGATTGGTTGCCGGTCCGGCTGCGCATTTCCACGCTCAGGGTTGCGTTTTGGCTTTTTTTTTTCGGTAAAACGGCGACGGGAGCCACCCGGGCTTGCTCTGTTCGGTTTCCTGACTTCCTTCGAAGACTCGCCGCTCCAGTCTGTCCCAGGTCAGCCGGGTCTGGGTCTCGGCTTCCCCGAGCCTGTGCTGCAGGGCCAACGGGAGCATGGCCTGAATGTCGGCCCACTCGACCTGCGTCCGGCCGTTGATGGCCGCCCGGGTCATGGCGGCCTGACAGGCGGCCAGTTCAGCCCTGTGCGTGGAGATATCGATTTCAAGGACCATTTCAATCACCCGGCGCAGCAGATCACCGGGCAGTTCAACATCGGAAACAAGGCCGGCCGCACGCTGGAGACGCTGGCAAAGGGCGTTCTGCTGCTCCCGGAACTGCGCGGCAAATCCCTCAGGATCGTTTGCATAAATGTGACATCTGGAAAAAACCTCGGCCCGGTCATCCACCTGTTCTATCCCCCGTACATGCACGGCCAGACCGAAACGGTCCAGAAGCTGCGGTCTGAGCCAGCCTTCCTCCGGATTCATGGAGCCGATCAGGATGAAGCGCGAAGGAATTTCCGCGGAGATGCCCTCGCGCTCGAGACGATACTTTCCGGTGGCTGCCGCATCAAGGATGACATCAACCAGGTGGTCCGGCAGGAGGTTGACCTCGTCGATGTACAAAATGGCCTGGTCGGCCCGGGACAGGATCCCCGGCTTGACTGACAGTTCCCCGGTGGCAAGGGTTTTTTCAGCATCCACGGTGCCCAGGACCATGTCCTCCCCGCTGCCCACGGGCAGTTCGATGACGTTTTTTTCCGGCAAAAGCCCGCCCAGGCTGCGCACCATCGTGGTCTTGCCCGTGCCCTTGCTTCCGAGCAACAAAACGCCGTGTACGGCAGGGTTGAGCACCGCAACGAGCAGGGCCTCCTTGGCCACTTCCTGGTTGACCAGGGCGGTAAAGGGAAAAAGTGTCATAGGGGTCACCCATTAAAAAGCTGGTTACCCATTAAAAAGCCGGTCAAGAGAAAAAACTCTCCACCAGCAAAAAAATGGTTAATTTTTTCTTGCCCACGATTTCCAGCTGGCCGCTTGCACACCGCACCCGTTATTTCTAAGGGTTTTTGTGTCAGTTGTGCTGCACCAGTCAAGTCTGGCCTTGACGCTTTTTTGCCAAAAGAGTCAAGGGCAGACTTGACCCCTGTAGATCCCTGTATCCCCTATTCGGGTCCGGAATCAAACTCGATGATCCGGGCAAAGTCCTTGTCTGTGCCGGGCACGACCTCATGGTAAAGCGGGCTTTGCGGGCCCACCCGGCCGCCCATGTCATAGGTGAACGCTGCCACAGCTTCATGCCGAAACCAATAGCCGGTAAGCACCGGTCCCTGAGTGTCATAGCAAGAATGAAAATGGAGAAATGCATCCCCCGGTTCCGGCCGGGCGGCTGTCCACCGGGCCGGGGCCTCTGGGAAATAAACCGGGTTAATCCGGCCGGAATCCGGAAGGCTGAAATCCACATCCGGCAGCCGGGTTAATACAGCCGTGCCTTCAAAGAGTTTGGCGTTTTCCGGAAGGTCATCGGTATAAAAGTTTTGCTCGTTAAAGCAGACAAACTGCAGCCGGGTAAAATCCCCCCGGGCCTCGGGCCGGAAATAATATCCCACAAAAGGCCCGAAACTCAAAACCCGGTCCTGTTGCTCCACGCGGATCTGTGAAACATACCCCCGGGGCACGTCCGGTCCGGCAGCGCGGCCGGCCGATTGCTCACAGCCCGAAGCCAGAAGGCAAAGCAGGGCGACTGCCGCAGCAGAAACGAATATTTTACCGGACTGCGCCATGGCCGTTTTTCTCCCACAAAACGCCTATACCCCAAATGCTGACCCCAAAGACCACCACGAGAACCGCAGCAGCAATTGTCGGACTGCCGAACCAGTCGGCCAGGGTAATCTGACCCATGTTGGTGGGCGCATGCAGCAAGGGAATCAGAATTTCATGCACCTGAGCAAAAACCGCAGTGCCGGCCAGTCCCCCAAGCAGGGCAAAAATGGCGTCCATTCGCCCCTCACCCGCCGCCGCCCAGGTGGTGCCCGGGCAATACCCGCAAAGCCCCCAGCCGATGCCGAACAACACGCCTGCAATTCCCGTGGCTGCCAAACTGGTGGGAATAATCAGGGTGCGGCCCACGCCCGAAGCCTGAAGCCCCACCAGGCCAATGGCTGAAAGCACTACAGCCAGGAGCATGAACCGCGGAATATCTGCCTCGATCATCAGGTGCGCCCGGGCCATCTTGTCTGCATTGGTGGCCCCGGCGCGCTGGATCACAAAACCAAAGGCAATGCCGGAGAGCAGGCCGAGCCATATCTGAGTACTCATTTTTCCTCCTTCCCGGCCTTGCCGTACACGAAGCGGGCGGTCAGCATGGCAAAAGCGAAAATCAGCACGCCGAAATACAGGCCGCTGACCGCCAGCTGAGTGGACCCTGAGATAAAAAGCCCCAGGGTGCAGCCGCCAGCAAGCCGAGATGCAAACAGGATAATAAATCCGCCGGCAAATGTGGCGGCATAGCGCTTAATCCGACTGTTTCCGAATCGTTTTTCCCAAATTTCCGGAATGTCGCGAACGGGAATAGAAAAGGTGCGCGCTGCGAGAAATCCTCCGATGGCCATGCCCAGCACGAAAGCAAAGACCCAGGCTCCCGGGCCTGCAGACATCCGGTAGTGGGCCTTGCTTTCCACATACCCCGGCGCCAGCGGTTCAATTGCACCCTTCAACGCGGCCACAAAGCCGGAAGACGAGGCCGGGGGTCCGAATGTGGCAAAAACAAAAAGAATGATTCCTGCCAAGGCAAATGCCGCCGGAACCCATTTCCAGTACGAAGCGGACAATTGATTTTTCTGCATGCTTAGCCTCCACAGGATACGTAGCCGCCGGAAGGCTCTTCACCCGACGGCCGGGATTGGGCCGGGCTGCCGCCGGCGGGTTGAACAGCACCGGAGATTTCCACCGGCTCTGGCAAAAAACCCCCGGTAAATTCGTTTTCACGGGTTTCCACCGGCAGAAACCGGTCCGGATTCCCCCATTGCTCCCACGAGGCCTCATAGGTATAGACATTTTGAAATCCCATCAGGCGCAGCACAAAATAGGAAAAAGAACTGCGCCTTCCGGAATTGCAATAAAGAATCACGCCCTTGGACGGGTCAAGCCCCTTGTATAGTTCCCGGAGTTCCGGGTAGGACTTAATGCCCTTCGTGTCCGGATCAGACCATGCATCCTGGTAATTTATATTCACTGCGGTGGGAATATGACCCAGTTTCAGGGGCGTGCCGTCCAAAGCCTTGGAGCCCTTTTCCCCGAGATATTCATCACGGGATCGCACATCCAGAATCTGATAGTAAAAATCTCCCAGGCGCCGGTAAATGAAATCCGCGTCAATGAGCAGACGTTTTTGCATCTTCTCTGAGGGGGCCTGGTATGTCAGGGGCTCGGGCTTGCGCGGCCGGTCCGCCACTTCATGGCCAGCCTCCTTCCACGCATCAATTCCCCGTTCCAGAATTTTTTTGTTTTCATGGCCCAGCACATCAAGAATCCAGAACACGTATGAAGCGGTGGCGCCGCCGTCACGCGCTACCGAATCATAGAGCAGCACCGTATCCGTAGGGGCTATGCCGTGGCGGCCCAGAATCTCCTGGGCCGCGCCAACCCCTTTGAATACGGAACCCAGGTTGTTTCCAACATCGTTTGATCGAAAATCAGACCACGGCATCCGGACCGCCCCGGGAATAACCTGGTTGTCAAAGTGTTCATCAGTCCGGACATCCACAATCACCAGATCGTTGTCATCCTTGTGGTCCCGGACCCACCCGGCATCGGCAATGAACTGGTCATTGGGATAATCCGCCTCATTCTGTGCCGCGGATCCAAGGGTCCACAAAACACCCAGAAACAGTATTGCAGCGATGACAATGTAGCGGAACATAAATCGGTCTTTCATGGACAGGCTCTCCTTGTCTCTGATTTCCCCGGCGTTCAAGCCCGGCGCTTTTTGCTTTACAAGATGGCGAGTCGCAGGAATTTCTTTTTAGAATATGTCTTTGAATTGAAAAATTTCAAGCAAAAACCAGGTTTGAAAATCAAGGCAGGATGGGCAAAGGCATATCCCCTGTACATGATTTTTCAATCCCGCATGGCCCTGCCGCCCCTTGCCTGCAAACCTTTCAGATCACCCGGGGCCCGATTGGATATCAGGCCATCTGATAAAGTATCGCATATTTGCATCCGTATACGAAGCATGCGCTTTATCGATGCCAACCCCGATGTTGACAAAAACGAAGAAAGTGCCGATAAGTAATTATATGTCCGAATATTTCAAAAATAGACGAAAACCACTTTATGTTGCGGAAAAGGAAGAAGATATGCAGCCGGTTCACCAGCAGCGAAAAGACCTTATGCGCACGCTTTTTCCCCAAGGCGTGCCCCGCCTGTGGTGCGCCCTGCTCACGCATTACACGGACAACGGCGCCCTGGATACCCGGCGCATTGCGGCCCACATCAGACACATTCGCCCATGGGTGCCAGCCGTTCTCGCCCCGGGCTCCACCGGCGACGGATGGGAGATGGATAATGAAGAAGCAGACGCCCTGCTCGCATTTCTCACCGAAGAAGCGCGTCGGCAGGACTTCTCCCTGATGACCGGGGTGCTGCGCACCGAAACGGGCACCGTGGTGCCGGCCATTCATGCGCTTCTCGATGGATTCACCGGAGGCAATACCGATCCGGCCGCACTGGCGGCCCTCAATATATGCGGGTTTACGATCACCCCGCCCAAAGGGGCCGATCTTGCCCAAACGCTCATCCATGAGGAGCTTGATGCGGCAGCCCGCACCGGTGTTCCGATCGCCCTCTACCAGCTGCCGCAGATCACGGAAAACGAGATGAGCCCGGAAACGGTGGAATCGCTTGTTTCCCGCTATCCAAACATTTATCTCTTAAAAGACACCAGCGGGGAAGACCGCGTGGCATGCTCCGGCAGAGACCTTTCCAATCTCTGGCTCGTGCGGGGCGCAGAAGGCGATTACGCGAAATGGCCCAAGTCGGGCGGCGGATACTACGACGGGTTTCTTCTGAGCACTGCCAACTGCTTTGCCCAACAACTCGCTGCAATGCTCGACCACCTCGACAAGGGCCGCACCGACGCGGCGCAAACCCTTTCGGATCGGGTTTCCCGGGTTACCCGGAGGGTTTTTGATGCGGCAGCCCCCCTGCCCTTCGGCAATCCCTTTACCAATGCGAACAAGGCCATCGATCACCATTTTGCCTGGGGGGAAAAAGCGGGCGACCAGCCAGCGCCCATGACCCACAGCGGCAATCGGCTCCCGGATTCGCTCCTCGTCTTTGCCCGCGATCAGCTCCGCGCCGAAGGATTCGACATCGGGTCCGGGTACATGCATCAAGGCGCCGCCACGCATTCCGGATAGTGAAAAACTCATCTCCGCTGGAAGGCAAACGGGAAAATGAGTCAAGGGCAGACTTGACCCCTTCTCCCAAGTGCAAGATAGACTCGGTTCAGTATTTTCATTCTACTGCCCAACAGCCGGCTCACCTGCCGGTATGTAAGGACAGCGAAACACCGGTCAGAGTGGAGCAGCGGGATTATACTGTTTACTGATGCGCTACCGGCCGAAGCTCGTAAATACGTCCATATTTTGTTGCTGATTTTAAATCTCCATTGCGAAGCGCCTCCCGCACATCGTCCAACTTATAAGCATCCTCGACGCTAAGATAAGGGGACCACCCGGTCTCATCTTCCATCAGTTCCACCGCCACTTCAGCAACATATTGCCCTTCATGGATATACTTGATTTTTTTCCGACGTTTCATTTTTTGCGTCTCCGTAAAAAAGTTTCATCCCAGCGTTCCGGATCTGGTCTATATGCCGTAACCAGAACAACGGGTTTATCAAGTCCTTTCGGAACTCCCCATACAACGTGGACAGGATTACCCGATCGATCCTGCTGTAAAAGTAAGATACATGGTCCTTTGGGGTAATCGGTGTATTCCTCAGCAACTGCCCCGTTGCCTACCCCGTCGAGGATCTCTCGGATTGACAAGCTGTCTTCAACCAATTCATCATATCCATGCTCTGATATCAAAACCTCGCCAGCCTTGATAAGGCCTTGGATCTTATTGAAGAGGTCACTCATTGCATTTTCTCCGATTTAATCGTTATACGCAAGCATTGCATAATGTTTGAGTTAAGTGGCAGGTCCGACAGGGCCTGTCCGCTTGAACGAATTATTGGTTTCCGGCATGTTTCTCATTTTGCCTCCCAGAACTTCATCGTGGCTGGCCAATGAACACTAAACGCCCGATGGAAGCTTGGAGGCCATCATCTTCTTCCGGTCAATCCTGCGCCCGTCGATGATGAACGTTCCGTCACCAACAGCGTGAACCGTGCGCTTCTCCTTGCGTGCGGTATCAAGGAGAAATTCCATTCCCCCGTGGTGATGGCAAATACCGGGGGGAAATCCATCACCATGGTCCAGGAGATTGTCACGATGTTGGCTTTCTTTTCGTCATGGGTTGTCACGAGGACGACAGGCCCTGGTTCCATCAGCGTAAAAGTCTTGCTCAATTCCAGCTGACGCATGAAGATCGCCTCCCATACTTATGCCAGGCTTGCGCGCCCGATATTAAGACGCCCGACGTTGCGGTTCACCCGGCGGGGCTTGATGTGGTGCTACGCCCCGGATTCGATGATTCGGATTTCATCGTCGGTCAGATTATAGAGCTGATAGGCCAGTTGATCAATGCGTTTGTCCACTGCCTGGATCTGCCGCTCCAGCATTTTTTTTTCATGAGCGGTCCGGGTCTGCTCCAGTTGCCGGTTCAGGGTAAGCATTTGATCCACCAGGGCAACCATCTGGTCGTGGCGGGCTTTTTCAGATGTATTGGAAAAATTGATGACAGGGACGGGCAGCACCATCAGATATTGATAGATAAATCTCAGATAACCGCCGCGATAGGTGGAAGCGATGTTTTTATAAAAAAACGTTATCAGGGATGAATTCAAAATACCCAGAAGATAGGGCTCTGAGCTTGCTATGATATAAGCGGTGTTCACGCAGTATTTACCGCCCGCTTCATCCATGGCAAAATTGCCGCGCAGGGAAATATCCGGAAGCATGATTTTGGGTTTTTCAAATTCCTCATAATAATCAATGGTATCCTGAATTTCATACCATTTATAAGCCCCGGGCTTTCTGCCGGGCCATTTCTCACCCTTCCAGTCTTTGGGGCGCGGTTTAAGTCTTTTTGTAAATTGGTTTAAATAATTTTTAACAGCTTTATACTGATCAATATCGATGCCGCGTCTGGTAAAAATCAAATATTTGTCACTGGATAAAGGTTTATACCGTTTAATATCCCGGCCCGCCAGAAACGGCTTGATAATTTCCGCGCTTTTGGGGTCTTCGGCAATCAATTGTTCCCGGGTTTGGCCATCAATGACAAAGGCTTCATTCAACCCTGTGAGAACGCCGCGGTAAATTTTTCCCTGCACATATTCGCCCAGGGGAGTCCCGGTCTGCCGGATTTTGTCCAGCAGGTCCTGGCTGTGCTGATCCACAAGGGACCATCCGGCGTCATCGAGTGCGTGCTGCCTTACCTCGTAGGCGCTTTCCCGGACATGGGCCGGCAGATCCTGGAAATTGAGGCGCTTGAGGGTGGCCGCGGAGAAAGTATTGCCCGGCGCTTTGTTCCGGAGGACCAGGATACAGGGATAGGTGCTGGCCTGGGAGAAAACCGGCAGGTCGCCGAAATCCACTATTTCAGAAATATGCCGCTGCTTCATCCAGCGCCGCAGGGGCTTGCCGTAATTGGCCCGCAGCCACTTGTTGGCCACAATATAGGCAAACCACCCGTCAGGTTTGAGCAGGGACACGCCCTTTTCAATGAAATAAGCGTACAGATCG
>JAIPEJ010000079.1 GCA_021737225.1 Desulfobacteraceae bacterium | reverse complement strand
CTGAAACCTACCGGATCAACCCGTTTGACCTGACCAAGGTGTGGCCCCACAGTGACTATCCGCTCCACGAGGTCGGACGGATGACCCTGAACCGCAATCCCAGCGATTTTCACACAGAGATCGAACAGGCGGCATTCGAGCCCAACAGCTTTGTCCCAGGCATCGGCCCGAGCCCGGACAAGATGCTGCTCGCCCGCCTGACTTCCTACGCTGACGCCCACCGCGCGCGCCTGGGCGTCAATTATAAGCAGATTCCGGTCAACCGGCCAAAGGTGCCGGTGCACAGTTACAGCAAAGGCGGGCGGATGCGTTTTGAGAATGTATCTGATCCGGTGTATGCCCCGAATTCAAAGGGCGGTCCCCAGGCTGATGCCAAGCGTTACCCGGAAGATGCCGTCTGGAGTGCCAGTGGCGATTTCATCCGCGCGGCCTACACCCTTCGCAAGGACGATGACGATTTCAGCCAGCCCGGCAAGCTGGTGCGCGAGGTCATGGACGATGCAGCGCGCGACCGGCTGGTGTCCAACGTGGTCGGGCATCTTAAAAATGGCGTGTCCGAGCCCGTGTTAAAGCGCGCCCTTGAATACTGGAGAAACATTGACCAGGAGATCGGCGACCGCATTGCCAAAGGGGTAAACAGCGGCTGATCGTATTCGAGATCTTACCGGCCCGCCGATTATACGCAGGCGGGCCGGCAAGGGGCATTAATCTTTTTGCATACGCCGATTTTCTACATCAGGTAAACAGCGGGCTGGATGCCCAGGTCCGTGGGATGGTGGGTGCTTGCGATGGTGTAAGAGTGCTGCCCGGTTTTGGCGTCCCGCTGGTTTAAATCAATGATTTCGCCTTTTGTGTATCGCCCGTTTTGCTGCCTGAGCACAAGGACCTTGGGCAGGTGGTCTTCCTTAAAATCCCCCCCGCTGTAAACCAGTCCGAAATGGCCGGTGTTGAGTTTCACCAGTGTGCCCATGGGCAGCACTCCCAGCATGTTCACAAACCATTTGAGCAGCACGGGATCAAAATCCTTGCCTGATTTTGCCAGCATAATACCCAGCGCCCGGTCCTGGCTCAAGGGGGTCTGCCGGTAGCTCCGGGCGGATGTCAGGGCGTCGTAGACATCGCAGATTTCTATGATCCGCCCGAACAGGCTCAGCGGCCGGTTCCAGTTTGTGTCCGGGTAGCCGGAAAGATCATAGCGGAGGTGGTGTTCAAATGGCGGCAGCAGGATCCTGGCCTTGAGTTCGGAATCGGCGTTGAGCTTGATGATTCGGCGCACCCCGTTTAATGGATGGTTCTGAATTTCCTGGAATTCACGGGTATCCAGGGGGCCCGGCTTGTTGAGAATCTCACGGGGCACATCGATCTTGCCCAGGTCGTGAAACAGGGAGGAGATGCCCAGGCGCACCAGGCTTTTGCGCGACAGGCCGATCTGCTGGCCCAGGCAGATGGATAGAATGGCGACATTTACCGAATGGGTAAACGTGTAGTCGTCATGATCCCGGATGGTTGCAATCCCCATCAGGACCTCATTGTTAACAAAGGCCAGGTCTGTAATGTCCTGAATCACCCGCAATGGCTTGCGAATACCGGAGGGTTTTCCTTTCAGGATTTTTTGCCCGACTGATTTTAGCGAATTATAGGCGAAGGAATAAAGCCGGTGGGCCAGCTCCGGGTTTTCAACGGCAGATGCCCCGGCTTCGCTCTGCGGGGCCGCAATCGTGTCCACCCAGAAAAAGCGTTCTTCGCCAAGGCGTTTGCCAAGCCACTCAGCCGGTTCGTTTTGATTTTGCGCCTCGATCATATCCAGGATGAAATCATAGGCATTTTCGTTGGTAACCTTGTCAAATTCGGCATTAAACCGCAGGCCGTAGAGCCCCAGCCGTTCGAACCAGCCCAGCAGGGAAAGCACAAAAACCGCGCTTTGCTTGCGAATCAGCAGTTTCTGCCCCTGAACGAAAAACCGGCCGTGGCTGGCTTCAATGGTTATCTCATCGCCTTCTTCATCCAGCAATCGGCGCCCTGCGGAGATAAAATTATTGAGGGCTTCCACGGTCAGGCGATTTCCGGACTCATGGATTCGGGCCAACTGGAGCAGCCGCATGAAATGGCAGATAAAGGTTTCGCCTAAGCGGGGCGTTTCGGGTTCGGATCCGACGGCCTCGGGGTTGGTTTTTTCATAGCTCATCGCCGGCCTCCTTTGCTCGCCGGGTTGCCCTGCGTATCGTGGGCCAGAGGCTTTTGGACGCTTTTTCCAGCAGCGCCCCGGCTTCAGGTGCCTCCATCCGGCGCAGTGCCATGGCCGCGCCTGCGCGGTGGAGCGCCTGGACCTTCCCGATCCGCAGGGGCCGGGCAAATAAGCGGTTCCGCAGAAAATCAACGATTTCCCGGGAGCCGCAATAGCCCAATGCCTGATACAGGATCTGCAGAAATGCGGCGTCTTTTCTGGTGAAATCATTTTTTTTGATCCGTTTTATCAAGGCGGTCTCAGCTTCCGGGCTGCGCTGCCGGGAAAAAAACCGGAACGCCATTTTCCGGATTGCGGCGTTGCTGTCGCCAAAAAACGGGATCAGGCGAGGGTAAACCTCTGCGTTTTCATGTTTTGTCAAGGCAAAAACCGCGGATTTCCGTATGCTGTCTGCATCCGACCGGCTGGCCTCGAGAAGTACAGCCAATGCTTCCTTGCTACGGGTTTCGGATAAAAGCGTGATGGTCTCGGATAAAACCACGATCGCTTCGGCTGCCACGGCTGTCTGGGAGTTTCTGAATAAATGGATCAGCGGGCGCAGATCCGTTTTTGCCAGTCCGGCAAGGGCGGATACGATTGCCTGCCGGGCGTCGCTGGATTGCACCTTCGGCAGCGTGGGGCCGATACTCAGGATGCTTTCCGGAGCCAGCAGGCCGACCATTTCTTTTAGGGCTTCAAGTTGCTTTGAATCCTGCGTATAGGTTTTTGTCAGATATGTATTCAGGGGCACCAGCCCGTGCGGGCCTGAAATCTTGTGCAGAAAATCGTCCAGGTAAGGCAGTGCCCAGTGCCCGTCTGCCTCGTAGGTGCGGCGGGTGGCGTGAAAATTTTGCAGAAACCCGCAGATGCGGGGAAAATCCCCCTTGGCCAGTTCATCGACAAAGCATTCGTATATGATTTCAAGCAGATGCGCATAATCCTGGTGGGCGCGCTGTTCGGCCAGGATGACCAGCAGGACCTCGAAGACATCCTCGTTGAAATCCCGGGATTCCTCTCTGGCTGCCATCCTTTGGGTTTTTTCAATTTCCTCGGGAGCGAGCCGCCAGAGTTCTTCGTCTATGGCTGAAGTGCTTTCGACGGATTCCGGACCCGTTGCCGCGGCAAACGGCTCCCCCCGAGGGGCGGTGTCCAGGCTGGAAAGGTCGAGCAATGGTTCGTTTTGCCAGATTTTTTCATTGGTGCGGTACTGAATATTAAACAGGTCGGCTTCCCACAGGTTGGTTACAATATCTCCCTGGGTTTCCTCCTCCATAACCTGGTGCGTATTAATGATTTTTAGAAATTCCTCCAATTCGGTGGCGGAAATCCCCTCGGAAAAAATCAGCCACTGGATGCCGTCGCGGTAGCAAAGGTAAGCCAGGTTCTGTTCCGGATCGGTTCCGGGCAGCAGTTGTCGGCCCTCGTATTCGAGATGGGTCTTGAAGACTTCCAGGGACAAATCCCCGTACCGGTTTATGAACGCAGTCAACTGCTCGTGAAGATCCCGAAGGGATCTTCGGGAGATGGCATGATCGTCTGGATACAGATTGAGGTTTTTTGCAGCCAGGAGCAACCGGGTGACAATCTGCTCGGCTTCATGCACCTGGTTTTTCCCCGGGGCTGTGGCTGACTGCAGATGAGAATCTTGTTGCTCCATGGATTCAGCTCAATGTTTTCGCAACAGGCACCGCAAAACCAGGGGATCGAAAAGCGGCTGCCTGGGCAATTGGTGTGTTCAGTTCTTTGACTTCATTCCGGCCCGTCTGCGCGTATTTCGGACGGGATGCAAATTAATGTAACAAATTGTTTTTGTAAAAAAATATATAACAGGGAAAGATTCGCAAGTAAAATCATTTTTGCCGAAAGTGTTGTCGGCTCCAGGAGGAATCCCGGCGGGGGGTTTTTTATTGACACACAAATCCGTTCCTGGTGTATATAAAGAAGAAGGCGACCTTACCGGTTCTCTTTTCCACGGAGGCCTTTTACAATTTTCGTGAGGAACTTTGCATGGAATCTGTTCAGAATTCTTTGGCAAAGCTCACCAAGCCCCGCCTGCAGAAAGTTTTGCCCCGCTACCGCCTCTTCAGTTTGCTCGATGAAAGCCGGTCCTATCCCGCCATATGGGTTTCCGGGCCGGGGGGCTCAGGCAAGACGACCCTGCTTTCCAGCTATATCGATGAATATCAACTGCCCTGTCTCTGGTACAAAATCGATGAAAGCGACTCGGACATTGCGACATTCTTTTATTATATGCGGCTTGCCGCCAAAAAGATCGCACCCGGCAGAATAAAAGACCTGCCGCTTCTGTCCCCGGAATACGCACAGAGTGTGCCCGCTTTTACCAGGAGATATTTTGAGGAACTCTTTGATCGCCTGGAAAAACCGGGGATACTTGTTCTGGATAATTTTCAGGAGGTTTCGCAGGAAGATTTCCATAGTGTTCTTCGCAACACCCTGGATGTCATCCCTGAACATACAAACCTCTTTATCCTGAGCAGAGTCGATCCGCCCGCTTCTCTGGCCCGGGCCCGGGCAAGCAGCCTGCTCTGTGAAATCGCCTGGCCCGAACTGCGGCTGCAGGCGCAGGAACTTTGCGATATGGTCCGTTTATTAAGCCGTAACAGATATTCCGATGAATTTATTGATTACCTGCACCAGAAAACAGACGGCTGGATCGCCGGGCTGCTTCTGCTTTTGAAGTGGGCAAAGATCGAAGAGATTGATAATTCGATGTTTACGCGGCTCACAGAGCACGAAGTGTTTGATTATTTTTTAAGCGAAATTTTTGCAAGCGCCGACCCCGAAGTTCAGCAGTTTCTGCTCACCACGGCCATCCTGCCTCAAATGACTGCCGGGATGGCGGAAAAATTGACCGGTATGCCCCGTGCTGCGGAGCTTTTATCAAGCATGAGCCGAAACCACTGGTTTACAGACAGACATCTGGGCCGGGAAGAGGTCTACCAGTATCATCCGATGTTTCGGGAGTTTTTGTTGAGTCGGGCGTCAGAAAGCCTGACGGCCGACAGATTGACCGGTCTTAAGGAAAAAGCCGCCCGGCTGATGAAAAATGATGGCCAGGTAGAGGCAGCCATTGTCTTGTTTTTTGAAACCGGGAATTTCCGGAATGCAATTGAGCTCATATTTCGCCGGGCAAGACAAATGGTGCTGCAGGGGCGGATTCAGACCCTGGAGGAATGGCTGAGACGGCTTCCTGATGAGATCATTGGCACACACCCGCGGGTGCTTTACTGGCTGGGAGCTTGCCGGCTCTACATTGATCCGCCAGAGGGAAGAAATTTCTTTGAAAAAGCGCTGTCATATTTTGAGTCGCAAGGCGATCGTTCCGGGGCGCTTTTTTGCGTTTGCGGGGTGATGGATTCCACCGCCTTCGGGTTTAATTCGTTTGAGCCCCTTGATCCGTGGATTTCAAAATTAAGCGCCCGTTCCGGTGAGTTCGAATCCCTTCCCTCGCCGGAAATCAGGGGGCGCGTGACCTTCACCATGTTTCATGCCCTGGTTCTGAGGCAGCCGGATCATCCTGAGTTCGGATTATGGAAACAACGGGGCCTGGAAATTTTGCAAAATTCCGCCTCCGCAGAATTAAAAATCCGTCTCATTCTGCCTTTTATACTCAACTGCATCTGCACGGGCGAGCTTACCGAAGCTGAATATTTCATAAGCACCTACCGCGAAACGGCAAAATCCCCGGATGTGCCGCCGCTTGCATTAATCAGCCTGAAAAATCTGGAGGCGTTTTACTGCTGGACAAGCGGCAATTTTGCGGCATGCCGCAAGGTCGTCACCAGCTCCCTGGAAATGGCGCCTGCCACAAGTGTCCACCTCGCCCCTGTTTTTCTGCTGGCGCATGGCGCCGCCTGCGCCCTGAGTTCCGGGGATCCTGACGGAGCCGGCGAACTGCTTGAATCCATGGAACAC
Organism: Desulfobacteraceae bacterium; assembly: GCA_021737225.1. Classification (GTDB taxonomy): domain Bacteria; phylum Desulfobacterota; class Desulfobacteria; order Desulfobacterales; family Desulfosalsimonadaceae; genus Desulfosalsimonas. The sequence continues at coordinate 4,978 of JAIPEJ010000079.1, read as the reverse complement.
GATGTCTGTAGCACAGCCGGCTGGATTCGCGAAACATTCCACGCCATGATGCTCTGGAAGGCCTTGCTGGAAAAGGATCCTCCCAGGGCACTGCTTAACGGGAAGCTTGCCGTAAAGGAATCGGAAAAGGCAGGGATGCCGTTTTCCGCCGCTGTCAGCCATTTCGGGTTATCGCTTGCATTGCAGGCATCCGGCAAACTAGTGGAAGCTGCCGCGCAAGTGGATCGGGCCCTTCGGATCTGCCGCAGTCTCGGAAGCCGTCAGGTCGAATTTGCCTGCTGCCTGGCCTGGGCGGAGTTCGCCCTGGATCTGGGCGATGAATCCGGTGCCCTTGTTTATCTGAAAGAGGCAATGGCAATCGGCAATGCCCGGCAATATCTGAATACCTGGTTCTGGCGCCCGGAGGCGATGGCCAGACTTTGCTGCAAAGCGCTTGAGGCGGGCATCGAGGTAGATTATGTCCACCATCTCATCAGGAAGCGAAACTTGATTCCCGAGACCCCGCCGCTGGAAATTGAAAACTGGCCCTGGCCGGTCAAGCTGTTTACCCTGGGGCGGTTTGCGGTAGTCAAAGACGGGGTGCCCCTCTCGTTTTCACAAAAAGTTCAGGAAAAGCCCCTTGCCCTTCTCAGGGCGATTATTTCACTGGGCGGGCGTGATGTGAGTGTAAACAGCATCATTGATTTTCTCTGGCCGGAAGCCGACGGGGATGCCGCCTACGGGGCTTTTAAAACCACCCTGCACCGGCTGCGCAAGCTGCTTGGCCATCATGAGGCAGTCCGGGTAAATACCGGGGGCCTTACCCTGGATCAGAGATACTGCTGGGTGGATGCCTGGATATTTGAGCGCAGGCTTTCGCAGGCTGATGCGGCCTGGCATTCAGGGGGCAATGAGGCGGATTCGGCCAGGGCTGTAGCGTTAATCACCCGCGCCCTGGAGCTGTATAAAGGCCCGCTTTTTAAATCCGAAGACGACAGGCCGAATCCCCTTCGTGAACGGCTCCATGCGCGGTATTTGAAAGCTGTAGAGCAGTTGGGACGGTACTGGCAGGAATGCGGGAAGTGGGAAAAAGCCATAGACCTCTACGAATCTGGAATTCAATGTGATGCATTTGCCGAGTCTTTTTATCGGGAGCTGATGGTCTGCCATCATCAACTGGGGCAATGGACCCGGGCAATGGGGGTTTATGAGCGGTGCAGGACCCTTCTGGCCGCACATCCCGGTACCCGGCCCTCCAGAGAAATCGAGGCGGTTAAAAATTTTCTTTGTTCTCAGAGGAATCAATAGAATTTTTGTTTTTTTGCAATTTTCCGGCAAAAGAAAATCTGGGGGAGGCGGGAAGTGATTGGGATATTGCAACAAAATCGGTTCCGGAACTGGATTTTTATTTGTCTTTTGCTGGTTTTTTCCGATATCGCGCATTTCGCCCGGGCACAGGAAAATGCGGGTGAAGCCGGGTTCGGGGGGAACAAAGTCTTCCAATTGGATGAGATCCGGGTAACTGCTGAAGAACTTGACCGGGATATCCATACCCCGAACATGGATACGGTCAAGCCGGAGCTTTTTCCCATGGGAATTACCACCACGGTGGATTTGGCCCTGGAGCGCCAGCCGGGCGTTGACGTGCAGCGGATACAGGAAGTCGGCACTGCGACGGATGACAATTCAATCAGAATCCGGGGATTCGGCGCCAGGCGGGTTAAAGCAGCCCGGGATGGCCGGCTTTTGAACACTGCCGGTGTGGCAGGAGGCGCTTTTATAGACTGGACGCTCATCCCGCTGACGAATGTTGAGCGCATCGAGGTCATCAAGGGCGTGGCAGATCCTCGCTACGGCAACGTGCTGGGCGGAGTGGTCAACCTGGTCAGCAAGGACCCGCCCCGGGATGCCCCTGTAACTGAAATTGCCATGACATCCGCCAGTTTTGACACCTGGCGGATGGATGCCTTCCATGCCTGGAAGCCGGGAGCCTTTGAATATGCTTTTTCCGCAGGGTCCCAGGCCAGCGACGGATACCTCAGAAACGGGGATTTGGAAAGCGGCAACCTGGACCTGCGCCTGGGCTATGATTTTTCCGGCCGGACCCATTTGTATGCGGATATCGCGTACCGCAAGCTCAAGAAAGGTTTTGTCGTCAATAACCGCCAAGCCGGGGATCCGGATGACCCCCGGTATGATATACCTCTTGATCCGGCGTATCCGGCCTCTGACGGGGAATACATGTACGGCGGGATGGGTGCCTATCCCGAACCCGGCAGTTGGTGGGAAAAAGAAAAATGGCTGTTTGATTTCGGCCTGGAACAGGATGTCGGGGACACGGGCGAATTCTTTGTTCGGTACTGGCAGAATCACGGCGACCGGGAGGCGTTTAATACCCGCGCAGAAGACGACCGGATATATCACAAAAAATTTTACGATGACCGATCATGGGGCGTCTCCGGGGATTATAAGCAGGGATTGCCATATCAGACGATAACGCTCGGTGCGGATTTTGATAAACTCAAGGATGACGGGGATACAAATTATTCCGACGACTTTCGTGCGCCATTCAGAAAGCCTTATTATGTAGCAGCGGAAAACCTGGGCATCTATGTGATGGATGACATCCGCATGCTGGATGAAATGCTCTGGATTACCCCGGGCGTGCGCTACATGCGGTATGACGGCAAATCCGGTCCCTCCGGAATAGACAAGGGGGTTCCGGATATTGAAATGGACGGCTGGGCGCCGTCGCTTAAAATCACATACAATTACCGGCCCAATGACCTGGTTTATCTCAGCGCGGCAAGGGCATTGCGGATGCCGACGCCGCCCGAGCATTACTGGCATTATGATGCGGTTAACGCCGGGGCCGACACCAGCGGGCTGCCGTTTAACAAGGAAGACGGGCTGATGCTCCAGGCCGGCTGGAAAACTTCCTTTGCCACGGAAACAGAAATTGACATTTCGCCTTACTATTACCGGATTGACGATTATATCCATTTTGATTTGATCAATTTCGTGTCCTACAACATTAACCGGGCAGAACTCTATGGCCTGGAATTCCAGGTCTCCCAGGAGCTGCCAGGGGGTTTTTCCGCCTTTGCCAACTACACCTTTCAGAAAAGCAAAACCCGGGGCGATCCGTTCGTGGAGAATTTTCTGGCCCCGGCCGACCGGGATTTTGATGAAATTCCGGGCCTGCCTGCACACAAGGGCAATTTCGGGCTCCAGTATACCGCCCCCGGCGGCGGGAAAATTGCGGTTTTCCTTCAGGCCGTCTCGGAACAGGATGTCATATACAGTCAAAACACACTGAATTTCCCGGCCGATCCGGTTCTCCGGGTCCGTGAACAGCACGGCTACATGACCCTCGACCTGGAGGGGCGTTATCCGATCCATGAAAATTTTAAAATCGGTATATTTGCCAGAAACCTTATGGATGAAGATTATGATGAACGTTTCGGCTTTCCCGCTGCGGGTCGCACCCTTGGGATTACCCTGCGGGCGGAATTCCGGTAAGGCCGGATGATGCCGGATACGGAGTTTTCCAGAAACAAAAGGGCAATAATAATGAATGAGACGTCCACATCTGATGCTGTTGACTGGAATCAGTGCTGGAGCCGGCGAATGCTGCACTATCGGGAAATTCACGGGGGACATGAATGTTTTGAAAAATGGCAGAGCCGAAAAAGTGCACTGGAATACTGGAAAATGGCAATGGAAACCCAGCAGGAAAGGATTGCAAAAACCCTGGAAGATCTTTCCCTCGTTCCCGGATTCCGGGTGCTGGATATCGGTTCCGGCCCCGGGGTCATAACGATTCCGATGGCCCGGAAAGTCGCCGGGGTGACTGCAGTGGATGCATCTGCCGGCATGATTGCAGTCCTGGAAGAAAAAGCCGCGGAATCGGGCCTTGAAAATATTGACTGCCTGCACAAGCGCTGGGAGGATGTTGATCCTGAAAAGGATTTGTCTCCGCCTTATGATATTGTTATGGCCTCGCTGTCATTGACCATGGCCGATGCCTGGGCGGCAGTTTCTAAAATGCAGCAGGTCTGCCGGGGGCATGTCTGGCTTTACTGGTTTGTCGGGGAGGCGCCCTGGGAAGGGCATCGCGGGGTTTTTGAACCCTTTGCCCGAAAAATGCGTCAACAAGTTACGGTGCCCAAATGTGAGCTTCTCCTGAAAATTCTCCGCCAGAACGGGGTCGCCCTGAATGCCGAAAAATTCCGGTATGTCCACACGGATTGTTTTGCGTCCATCGATGATGTGATGCGGCATTTTATCAACCGATTCCGGATCCCGCCGGAGCGGCAGACCGATTCCCTTAGAAATCACGTCAAGGGGTTACTTGAGTCCTGCAATGGCAACTATCTGCTGCGCTCCGAGGCAGCATGCATGAAAATCTGGTGGCCGTTTTCCGGGTAAACCCGTGCTGCAAATAAAAACGCCCGCCCGCTGCAAAGATCCGTTTTTTTGTCCGGCCGGTAAATTATTTTTTCGTTTTTTTTGAATCTGTAACTCCCCTGTAACCCGCTTTCTCCTACACTCTTCTCAAAGCCGGTTTTATATGCAATCGCGTTTAAACCGGCCGGCATTTTCATATCAATGAAGGAGGGAAGGGTTATGAAAAAAACAGCCATTATACTCATGATCGCAATCGGGATTTTTGCTGTGGCCAGCACGGCCTCAGCAGGGGAATTCGAATTGGAAACTTATTATAATGATTATCTGACGATGAAGATCAGTCAATGCGACCAGACTGCACACGTTTTCCGTGTCTGCTACAATACCCGCATGTACGAGCTGATTCAGATGCGGGCGGCCCAGGCGGAATTTTACGAAAACAACAGAGACGTGCTCGTCAAGGCCATGATTTTAAATAAGGTTGGTACCAGACCGGACCAGATTGATTATTTCCTGATGACCCAGTTTAAAAACCGGAACCGGCTGGCGCACAACAACTGAAAAACAGCATAGGGGTCAAGTCAGGCGG
>JAIPEJ010000078.1 GCA_021737225.1 Desulfobacteraceae bacterium | reverse complement strand
TGATCGCCAACAGGGGCATTCCGGCCCGCCGGATCAGCCGCTCCATATCCGAGCAGCTCGAGGCCGTGGCGATCATGACCGCAACAGACGTGGACAAGACCTCGCCCTCCACTCTGGGTGCCCATGAATTGCTGCTGTTGCCCGATGACCCGCAGGCTTACCTGGACCTGGACCGGATTATACGCAAGGCCCGGGAAAGGGGAATTATCGGCATACATCCCGGATGGGGCTTTGGCGCCGAGGATGACAGCTTTCCCGCCAAGTGCGAAGAAAACGGGATCACGTTTATCGGTCCGCCGGCAGAGGCCATGCGCATTCTGGGCAACAAGGTCTCTGTGCGGCGCCTGGCCCGGCAGTTGGGCGTGCCCGTGGTGCCGGGTTCCGAAAGCGCCGTGACCATACCCGAGGCCCGGAAAATTGCCGAGCAGATCGGTTTTCCGATTATGCTCAAGGCCGAAGGCGGCGGGGGCGGCCGGGGAATCTACACTGTATACTCTGAAAACCAGTTGGAATCCGCCTTTCACAAGGCTTCGGTCATGGCTGAGGCCTCGTTTGGAAATCCCCGGGTGTATGTGGAAAAATACCTTCCGTCCGTGCGGCATATTGAAATCCAGGTAATTGCCGATCAATACGGCAACGTTTTCGCCTTTGACGAACGCGACTGCTCGGTTCAGCGCAATCACCAGAAACTCGTGGAAATCACGCCCTCCCCCTGGCCGCTGATGACCGAATCCCTTCGCGAACGCCTGAAATCCTATTCACGGCAGCTCGTCAGTGCGGTCAACTATTATTCCCTGGCCACGGTGGAGTTCCTGGTGGATGAAACCGCTGAGCCCTATCTGATCGAGGTCAATACCCGGCTCCAGGTGGAGCACGGCATCACGGAATGCCGCTACGGCATCGACCTGGTCGAGGAACAGACCGCAGTGGCTTTCGGCGCTGCCCTGCGCTTTACCGAAGAGACCACCGTGCCGTTTCTCCACGTCATGCAGTGCCGGATCAACTGCGAGGATCCCCAGAACGATTTTGCCCCCAATTCCGGCCTGATTACCCGGTACGTATCCCCGGGCGGACAGGGGGTCCGCCTGGATTCCTGCGTGACAGAGGGATACGAGTTTCCGTCCCAGTATGATTCGGCGGCCTCCCTGCTGATTACCTATGGCAATTCCTGGGGCAAGTCGGTGAAACTCATGCAGCGGGCGCTTCGCGAATACATGATCAGCGGGGTCAAGACCACGATTCCGTTTCACCGCCAGATCGTCAAGCACCCGGTCTTTGTTTCCGGAAAATATGACACCCGGTTTATCGAACATCACCCGGAACTCATGTTTTACTCGGACATCGAGCCCGAGGCGCTGCGCATGTCCCGGCTGGTGGCGGAAATATCGGCCCGGGGATACAATCCGTTCCTGGAGCTGGGCGCCTACCGCGGCCGCGGGGACAAGCGGCTGGGGCGCCTGGAAGTGGTCCAGCCGGAAATTCGGGAACAAAGCCGTGAAACCTTCACTTTTCCCCGGCGGGATCGGCAGACGGCGCTCGACCGGGTGCGCGAAAGCAGGCAGCAGGGAATCGTGCACTTTACGGATACCACCACCCGGGATATTACCCAGTCCAACAGCGGCAACCGGTTCCGGCTGGCAGAAGACCGCCTCGTGGGGCCCTATCTGGACCGGTGCGGCTTTTTTTCCCTGGAAAACGGAGGAGGGGCGCATTTTCACGTGGCCATGCTCGCCAACATGACCTATCCGTTTACCGAGGCCGAACAGTGGAACGAATTCGCTCCGAATTCGCTCAAGCAGATTCTGATCCGCTCCACCAACGTATTGGGATACAAGCCCCAGCCCCGCTCCATGATGGAAAAAACCGGGGAGATGATTTGTGCGCATTATGACGTGATCCGCTGTTTTGACTTTCTCAATCACATTGAAAACATGCGCCCGTTTGCCGAAATCGTGTTAAACGACAATGCCTGCATTTTTGAGCCTGCCATATCCCTGTCCTACGCACCCGGGTTTACTGTGGCGCATTACCTGGCGGTTGCCGGGGAAATCCTGCAGATGACCAGCAGGGTCGCCGGTGTGAACGAGAAACAGGCCTCGCAGATGATCATCCTGGGGTTAAAAGACATGGCCGGCGTGTGCCCGCCTTGGTTCATCCGGGAGCTGGTCGGTGCCATCCGGGAGAAATACCCTGAACTGGTACTGCATTATCACCGGCATTACACCGATGGGCTGTTTGTGCCGGCAGTCGGGGCCGCCGCGGATGCAGGCGCGCATATCCTGGATACTGCCATCGGTCCGGCCGTGCGATGGTACGGCCAGGGCGAAGTATTGTCCACCGCCGCCTATATCGAGGACGAACTCGGTCTGAAGACCCGCCTGGACCGGGAGATGATCCGCAAGTCCGGGTTTGTTTTAAAACAGATCATGCCTTACTATGATCAGTACTGTTCCCCGTATTTCAAGGGCATCGACTATGACGTTGTGGAACACGGCATGCCCGGCGGCGCCACTTCATCTTCCCAGGAAGGCGCCATGAAGCAGGGCTATATCCGCCTGCTGCCGCACATGCTGCGTTTTCTGGCCGGAACCCGCAAAATCGTGCGGTATCATGATGTCACCCCGGGCTCCCAGATTACCTGGAATACGGCGTTTCTGGCCGTAACCGGGGCCTACAAGCGGGGCGGAGAGCCGTATGTGCGCCACATGCTCGAGGTGCTTGAAACCGTGGCCGCATATCCGGAGGATGAACTCGGCGAGGAAGTGACAGAAGACCGCCTCAAGCTTTACCAGGACAGCAATGACGCTTTCCGGGACCTGCTGCTGGGCAAGTACGGTCGGATGCCTCAGGGATTTCCGTCGGACTGGGTGTACCAGAGCGCATTTGGCAAGGAATACGGTTGGGCACTGGAGAATCGGACCGAGGCATCCCCCTTGAATTCGCTTGCGGAAATCGATATCGCCTCCGAAGCCCGCAGTCTTCGCAACACCATCAAGCGCATGCCCACCGAGGAAGAACTCGTGCTCTACCTGAATCATCCCGGAGACGCACTGAAGACCATTGAATTCCAGAGGCAGTATGCAGACCCCAACCTGCTGCCCCTGGATGTGTGGTTCGAAGGGCTCGAGCCCGGCCAGGAGTTGGAATTTGCCGACAGCCAGGACAAGCCCCACAAAATGACGATTTATGACATTTCCAAGCCCCGGAGAAGCGGCATCAGCATTGTTCGCTACCTGCTGGACGCTGAGATCATTACCTGCGAGGTGCAGGTCCAAGCCCCGCAGGGCGGGACAAGCGAGGTGCTTGAAATGGCTGATGCTGACAATCCTTACCAGGTGGCCTCGCCGAGCAACGCGGATTTGTGGGTGGTTTATGCCAGCCCCGGCAAGATCGTGAAAAAGGGTGAAGAGCTGTTTAACCTGTCGATCATGAAGCAGGAAAAGGCGGTATACGCATCAGTGGACGGCATTGTCAGGCGGGTGCTCAAAACCGCGGATTACACAGCGGACAAGAAAATGGTGCCCGTCCGGGAGGGCGAGCTGGTCGTGGAACTGGCACCGGTGCCCAATTTCTGTACCGCGTGCAGTGCGCCGGTTGCCGGGGAAGATTTCCGCTTCTGTCCTTACTGCGGATCCGGGGTGGAGCAGACACAGCGCGCCGGTCAGCAGGCTTAAACGCCTGGATGCCCGGGCCATTTTTCCAGGTCCACCGGGTACCCCAGAGCTGCGATCCGGCATATGGCAAAGGCCATATCCAGCACCGCTGATTTTTTTCCGGCGGATTCATCCACGGAAAACGCGTTGTGCGAAAGGTCGGATAAAATGTTCTTGATAAGCCCGGTGAGCACTGCCCTGGGCCCCACCTCGACAAACGTGCGGACCCCGTCTTCATGCATGTGCCGGATTTCATCGATAAAATTGACCGGCTGCAGCAGGTGCCTGCCGAGCAAGTCCCGGGCGCCGCGTTCGTCTGCGGGGTAGGGGGCCGCGGTGGTGTTGGCGTAAACCGGTATGTTGCCCGGACAAAACGGGACCGATTCCAGGTGTTGGTGAAACGGCGCTGCCGCATCCATGACGAGCCTGGAGTGAAATGCTGCGGATACCGGCAATTTGGCGGATATGATCCGGTTTTTCCGGCAGATTTCCCGCATTCTGTCGATTTCTTCCGTGGGGCCTGAAAGGACGCTTTGGGACGGGCTGTTGCGATTGGCCAGCACCAGGTCTGCCTCATGCTCACGGATCAAGGTCTCGATTTTTTCCGAAGGAGTGCGAACCGCCAGCATTGCTCCCGGGTCTTCGGAGGCATTTCCGGCCGAGGCCATCAGGCTGCCCCTGGCAACGGACAGGCTCATGAAATCCGTGTTTCGGATTTTCCCCCCGGCCCAGAGGGCGGTTAATTCTCCGTAGCTGTGACCGCACGCGGCATCCGGAAAAACCCCGTGCCGCCTGAGAATTTCCACCATGACATGGCTGATGACCCCGATGGCCGGCTGGGCTACGTCCGTATTGCGCAGGGCCGCCTCGTTGTATGCGGCCGTGTCCTGTGTGCCGGCATCTTCCGGATAAATATACGACAACAGCGGCGGATTTCTGTCAAATGCCTGTTCCGCCAGATCTGCCACCGGTTTGGATTCTGCAAACATTTCCAGGAGCAAGCGGCCCATGAACGGATACTGGCTTCCCTGGCCCGGAAAAACAAAGGCGAGCTTTCCGGCCGGGGCCTGCGTGCCGAAAAAAACGCCCGGCGGAAGACTCGGGGGGCTTTCTTCTTCGTTTTGGAGCCACCCGGCGGCCGTATCCAGGTTTTCGCGCGCTGTTTCCGGATCCGTGCATGCCAGCAGCAGTCGGAAAGGTGCGTTTTCCGCAAAAATCCCGCGGGTTTTTCCGCCCAGGGTCCCAATTGTCGCCCCCCGGGACAGGCTGCGGGCTGCCGAGCGGACTGCCTGATGCAAATCCGACTTGTTGTCTGCACAAAAAGCCAGGATCTCAACTTGTTGATCTGTTGTATCCACAATCGCACCCAAAACGAGATACCGGGTTTCTGTAAGCCGTTGTCCGGAAACATTATAAAATTGTAAAAATAACATTTTCCTGCATTGAGCGGAAGCATAAATTTGAAACCCTTTGCTGCTGATTTCCCGAATATTTCTGGGCCCCCAGGCCTTACAGAAAAGAACAAACATTTTTCCCAGTTTTCCGCGGCGGGCCGGCGGGGAAGTTTGTTCGAATGCTGACCGCTGCCGCGCCAGAGGGTGCTCCCGGTGCGCTCTGCAAAAAAATCGTCACTGGCTCCCGGGAAAAGGTATGCTATATTTTGTTTATGCCGGAACGGAATTTCGCTCAGGCATTGATTGTTTTGTTCATTGCATCCTGGTTGCATGGTGAGATCCGGAGGCTGGCGCATGTATATCGGTAAATATCGGGTTCTGGGTCTTTTGGGCGATGGCGGCATGGGGCGGGTATACAAGGTGGAATTGCCGGATATCGGCAAAATCTCGGCTTTGAAGCTGCTTCGCCCGCGTGATCACATGGTCGATCTGCTGGGATTGCGGGCAATTGAAGACATGTTCATCCGGGAAGCCCGGATTCTTGGACGGCTGCGCCATCCAAACGTGGCGGGAATCCTGGATTTTGACCGGGACGGGCAGAACCGGCCGTTTTTTTCCATGGAATATCACTGCATGAATCTCGGTGCGATGATCGGTGAGCATTACGAGATGGAGGCGGCCACCCGCCTCATGGATCCAACCCGCACGTTTACCTATGCCGACCAGGTACTCTCGGGCCTGGACCGGCTGCATCACGCGGGCCTTGTTCACCGGGACATCAAGCCGTATAACGTGTTGATCACCGAGGGAGATACGGTAAAACTCATTGATTTTGGGCTTTCCCTGCTGCGGGGGGAAACCCGGCGGGTGCCGGAGACTTTCAAGATCGGCACGCCTTATTATGCCGCACCTGAACAGCAAGCCGACCCGGAAAACGTGGATGCGCGTGCGGATCTTTACGGCGTAGGCGTAATGATATGGCGCATGCTCACCGGTATGCTTCCCCCGGAGGAAGGAGAAAAATTTCGGCCTGGTTCGATCAACGATTTGCTGGGCGAATGCTGGGACGATTTTTTAATCCGGGCCACCCATCCCCGAAAGACAGAGCGGTTTTCCGACAGCCGTCAAATGCGGCATGCCCTGAAAAGCGCTTACGGCAACTGGCACGAGCAACTGGAACGGACATGCCGGCTGCAGACCCCGCAACAGGGCGTGGACGGAACAAAGGTGCGCAAATCCGGCGGGCTGCGCAAAACCGCATTAAAGGTGCAGGCCCGGGATGCACGGCGGGTCTTTGGGCTGGATCCGCAATGGCGTCCGTCGATTCATCAAGATGTTATCCTGCACCCGGAGGAATCCGGAATTGTCCGGGATGTCACCCATGGGCTTGTGTGGCAGCAGGCCGGAACCCGTTATCCGGTGGAATGGAAGGATGCGGGAGCTTATATCAACGATTTAAACAAAAGCGGGTTTGCCGGGTTTCGGGCCTGGCGCCTGCCGACAATTGACGAGCTGGTAACACTGATCCGGCGGGCGTCAATACTCGGAGACTACTGCACCCCGCCTGTTTTTGAAGCCGGCCGGGACCGCCTCTGGAGCGCGGATCGCAAATCGTTTACTGCCGCCTGGTTCGTGGATACCTACCTGGGGTATGTGGGGGCTGCGGATTTCACCTGCTTGTGCCATGTCCGGGCGGTTTGCGGTTATGACCCGGCTGCGGACTGTTCGGATTGACGGATAAAATCCCGGATGCGGCGAAAATAGTCGTGACCCGCCATCATCATGAGGGTGTTGTGATTGGCGTTTTCCACCACTTCCAGGTCCTTGTTTTGCGCCGGCGAAGCCTGGTAAAGGGTTTTTCCGTGATCCAGCGGAATGATGTGGTCCTGTTCGGCGTGCATGATCAGTGTCGGTCCGGTATAGTGGCTGATTTTATCGGCATTGGAAAAAACATCCGACTCCTTGATGCCCAGGACATCCGAATCAATGCCAAGGTGCTGCAGCAATGACACGGTCTGCGCAAACCCGCTTTCAATGATCAGCCCGGCAATGTCGCCGGGCCTGGCTGCGGCCAGTTCCAAAGCAGGGGCGCTGCCCAGGGACCGGCCCATGAGCCATAGCGCACCGGTCCTGCCTTCGAGTTCCATCCAGTTCAATACGGCATCCAGGATCGGGTGAGAATCTGAGAGCATGGCGGAAACCGTGGGCGTTCCCGTGCTCTTGCCGTATCCCCGGTAGTCGGCCACCATGAAGTTGAGTCCGTAGTCATTGTAAATCGGGCCGATGGGATCGTAATCCGCCGCGATCTCCCCGTTTCCGTGAAAAAACAGCAGATGCGGCAGGTGGCTGTCTGTCCGGAAAAACCGGCAGCCCAGGCTGACGCTGTCGGATACTGGCACCTCGATATCCACGGCACTTTCCGGAGGTTCGCTGTCCGGGGCTTTTCTGGGATGGAACAAAACTTCCGAGATTTCCGGGCGGTCCAGGATGGAAAGGTCTTCGGTTTTCATAAAGGCTCCTTTTCGTATCCGGCTCTGAGGAAGGTGATTCAAAATATCCTGTAGTAAAATTAAATATACAATAATATACCCGGATTTGCAATGTCCGTAAAGCACTGCAACTGCATCCCGGCCCTTCCGTACGAAATAACTTTTACGGTTTATTTAACTCCGGAAAGTTTAATTCCCCGGGAATTGATTGGGGGGAAACTGCCCAGCGGCTGGGTCAGGTCGGGACGGCGGGGTGGTTTGCGCAGATGCATCGGGCGCGCCAGCCGACGGCAGATACACAGCTTTCCCGACGGCCCGACCCTGCGAAAATCCTTGAAGACAGAGGTTTTTTTGCAGGGCGCTGTTGATTTGAAAAGCAGCAACAAGCAACCAATCAACATCCCCGGTCAACATCCCGGATTCCGGGCAAGAAAAAGGCTTGATCAAATTTAGCTGATTCTGTAGAGTACGCTCATAGTGAAAACCGGCACGGCAGGGCCGGAGAAAAAGATTTTGACCCTCACTTCAGGATTTTCCATGCGCATCCTTCTTCAATTTACCGGAGAGAAAAACAGACAAACCGGTCGATCGGGTTTTACCCTGATCGAGCTGATGGTGGTGATTGTAATTCTGAGTATTCTGGCGGTATACATGATGCCCAAGATCATGGGCCGGCCTGAGCAGGCCAAGAGGCTCAAGGCCAAGGTGGATATTCAATCCCTGGAAACCGCCCTGAAGCTCTATAAACTCGACAACGGGCGATATCCGACCACAGAGCAGGGGCTCGAGGCGCTTATTGAACCGCCGAGCTCCGGTCCCAGTGCTGATGACTGGCGGGAGGGCGGATATATTGAAAAAGGCAGAATCACCAAGGATCCGTGGAAGAATGAATACGTATACCTTAGCCCGGGGGTGCACGATGATTATGACATTATTTCATACGGCGCAGACGGCGAACCAGGCGGAGAGGGCGAAAATGCGGATGTCAAGAGCTGGGAATTGGAATAACCGTTGACCGATCGGCGGGCATTTACGCTAATCGAGCTGATCGTGGTCCTCAGCCTGGTCAGCATTTTGATGTTTTTTGCAGTGCCCCGGATCGACCCGTCATTTTTCTCCGCGGATTCCCGAAAGCTATCCAGCTGGCTCCAGATCAATATCAAGGCCCTGAAAAATCGTGCAGTGGAAGAACAGGATGTTTATGCCTTGTATGTGGGGTTCGATGAAAACCGGCTCTGGACCGGACCGGCATCAGACCGGGAAAATATCCCCGATCCGGCCGACGGGGACGCGTTTGCCCCGGACTCGGGCAGCCGGATCATTGATGTGATGTTTCCGCAGGATACCCGCATATCAAGCGGTACCGCCCGGATTCTTTTTTATCCAAAGGGGTATTCAGACCGGGCGATTATTCACGTGCAAAGCGGGAATCAAACCCGCAGATCCTACCGGATCGAGTCCTTCCTGCCGCAGATTGCCATCCGGGACGCATATGTTGAATTTTAAGCACTACTGTTTGAAAAGTTCGCCTGAAAAGGGCTTTACGCTGCTTGAGGTACTGGTTTCGCTTGCCATTATCTCCATTGTGCTGGTCAGCGTGATCAGCCTGCAGGGGCAGACCATCGGGATGTATGAATCCGTGCGGTTTTATTCCACAGCTCCGTTTCTGGCCCGGTCCAAGCTCAGTGAAGCAGCTTTGAACCCCGGCGAGTTCAGCGCAAACAGCGGGGATTTCGGCAAAGCCCATCCCGGCTACTCCTGGGAGGCGCAGGTTTCTGAAAAAGAAATCCAGACCGGGGACCAGTCCTCAGTCCGGCTATCCGAAATCCGGGTGCGGGTGGAGCTGTCGCCCGACGGCCTGTCATATACGCTAACCCGGTATCAATCCGTGGATGCCGGGAGGTTGTAGAAATGCGCAAATCCGCCGGATTCACGCTGCTCGAGATATTGATTGCAATCGTTATTTTTGCCGTGCTTGCCACAATCGTCTACAGCACGTTTAACGCCGTAATCTCCAAAACAAATGCAATCAAGGCCGAAACAAGCATCGACGACATGGCCGCAGCCTGCCTTACCCGGATCTGCAGAGATCTCCGCGCCGTTTATGTGGAGCAGTACCCGCTTTATAAGCCGCCGGATTCCGGTGACCCCCCGGATCCGTATCGTTTTGCAGCGGAAATGGACTACGTTGGCACCGATCAGTTTTCCCGGCTGCAGTTTGCATCCACGGAACATTTGCCGGTTTCCACCGGCAGGCCGGAAAACGGGTCTGCTTCTGCCGAACTGGCGCAAATCCGCTATCACGTGGATAAAAGCAGTGCATCGGAATCCGGTTATGTGCTCAAACGCGGGGACACGCCGTTTCCTTATGATATTTCACAGAACCCTGCGGCGGAACCGGACCCGGAAACTGACCCGGTGCTTTGCACCGGGATCGAGGCATTCAAACTTACCTGCATCGATGCGGACGGCAACGCATCCGAATCCTGGGACTCGGATGCGCAGACTATAGACTATGCCACGCCGCGGGCAGTGCGCGTTGAACTGAAAATTAAAAACGGGAAGGGTACGCATTTTTTTTCCACGCGCATCAGCCTTCCCACCTATCGGGAGCCACTGGCAGATGTTAAACAATAACAAAGGGATCGCCCTGCTTATTACCCTGACCATTATTACGGTCCTGGTGGCGGTAAGTTTTGAACTCAATCGGCAGATCCG
Source organism: Desulfobacteraceae bacterium (assembly GCA_021737225.1). Classification (GTDB taxonomy): domain Bacteria; phylum Desulfobacterota; class Desulfobacteria; order Desulfobacterales; family Desulfosalsimonadaceae; genus Desulfosalsimonas. Next base: position 991 of record JAIPEJ010000078.1, on the reverse strand, counting down.
TGGTTCGGTCTCAAAGGCCGGGGTCAGCCGGGACATGATGACAGCGGAAAACATGATCGTTTCCGGGGTCAATATTGCGGAAAAAATCCTGGTCCGGGACAAGGAGGTAACCGAAATCGACTCCGTCCAGGAGGACTGGGCCGACCCGGAGGTGATCAATGACTATTTGCAGCAGATTGGTTTTGAAGCAGAGAACATTTCACTTGAGATCACTGATGAACTCAGCCGGCTTCAAATCAATGCACTGGTCCAGTTCCCGGAAGCCCGGAAATTCCAGCCCGCTCAGCGGAAACTCTGGATGCGCTTTTTTGACCTTCTGCTGGCCGGACGGGAGCAGTCGGCTCAGGAGGTTTTTTCCGAACCGCTTGAGCCTGCAATGATTATCAACCCGGTCAAGGACTGGCTCGATTCCGGAGACGATGACGCGGTTACGGGTCTTACAGGCGCCGAGTCGGATTACTACCAGGGCAAGGATTCGCGGTATGCCTGCCGCAACGGACCGTTCCGGCATATTTCCGAACTGCTGCGGGTGCGCAATATTTCAATGGACCTGTTTGAACAAATGGAGCAGGGCGGCAATCCGGGGGATTTCATAACAGTCCACGGCATGGTGAGCGCATCGGATTCCCGGCATGATTTTACTTATCCGGGCAAGATCAATATTAACACCGCCGCGATGCCGGTTATCGCCGCCTTGCTGCCTGCCGGCCAGGAATTTCTGGCTTCCGAGGTCACAGCCTATCGAGAGGAACGTGCCGGAGGCCAGTTCGTGCATGATCTTGCCGCGCCCAATTGGTATAAAAACGTTCCGGGTATGGCAGACGTGGAGATTGACAGTGATCTGATCACCACGCAGAGTGATTTGTTCCGCATTGAATGCACTGCGAAGAAAAACGGGGTTCAGATGGCGGCGACAGTCCTGGTGACCCGGCAAAAGGCAAAAAAAACCGGTAAGTGGCAATGCCGGGTATTGAACTGGAAGTACAGATAG
>JAIPEJ010000077.1 GCA_021737225.1 Desulfobacteraceae bacterium | reverse complement strand
GATAGCCGGTAGAATTTATAACACATTTTAATTATTTAATTCAAGCGTTAAAATCAACAATCCGCCCGTGGGGCGTCCGTGAAAAATCTCCCCATCCCCAGGCGCCCCGGGTTTTATAAATCATTAAAATATCGTTCCACCAGCGCCTCTGCCAGCCCGGTATACTCGGTGGCCGCCAGGTTCTTCAAATCCTGCCGGATGGGTTCGGAAAGCGATTCCAGCTTGTCGATAAAAGCGATCAGGTCCTCGCGGGAAACCCGTTTGCCCCGGGTCAGGGATTTTAACTTTTCATAGGGCTCGCTTTCCCCGTAAACCCGCATGGCCGACTGCACCGGCTCGGCCAGCAGTTCCGGATTGTCCTCCAGGTCGGCCGCGATTGCGGACTCGTTGGCTTCAATGCGATCCAGCCCCTTGGCGGTGCTCCGAACCGCCACCATCATGTATCCGAACAAAACCCCCAGATTCCGAAGCACGGTGCTGTCGCTTAAATCCCGCTGAAACCGGGATATCATCAATTTGACCGCCATGTGCTCCATCATGGAAATCCCCAGGCCGGCATTGCCTTCGCTGTTTTCAAAATCAATGGGGTTTACCTTGTGGGGCATTGTCGAGGAACCCACCTCCCCTTCCTCGAGCCTCTGCTTGAAATAGCCCAGGGAAATATAGCCCCACATGTCGCGGTCCAGGTCTATGATCACCGCGGCGATCCGGATCATGGCGTGCAGGATCGCAGACAGGTAATTGTTGGGATTGATCTGGGTGGTATACAGCACAGGGGTCAGTCCGAGGTAGTGCTCGATAAACCGGATGGAGGCCGAAATCCAGTCAATTTCCGGAAACACGAAATGATGGGCATTATAATTGCCGCTGGCGCCGTTGATCTTGGCATGAACCGGGAGATCTTCAAGCGCCCGCATTTCCTGCCGCAGGCGCCATGCAAAGTTGATGAATTCCTTTCCCACGGTAGTGGGGGTTGCGGGCTGGCCGTGAGTGCGCGACATCATCGGCACTCCCCGGTACTGGCGGCCGAGGCTTTCAATTTTGGACAACACCGCCCGGAGGTTTTCCTGCAGCTGCCTGCGCCCGGCTGCCATCATCAGTGCATAGGAAATATTGTTGATATCGTCAGAAGTGCATGCAAAATGCACCCATTCCCTGATCCGGGCCAGGCCGGCATCAATGAGCCGATCCTTTATGTAATACTCTGCGGCCTTGACGTCGTGGTTGGTCTCTTTTTCGATATTTTTAATCCGGACAGCCGATTGCACGTCAAACTGTTCATAAATCGCATCAATCTGCCGGACCTCTTCCTGCTCCACCGTGGCCAGTTTCAAATCCAGCAAGAGAAATTTCAGCCACTGCAGTTCCACGTAAACCCGGTACTTGATCAGCCCGTACTCGGAAAATATCTCCTCGAGCCCCGCTGTATGACGCGCATACCTGCCGTCCAGGGCGGAAATGGTTTTAATCGCCGTTTCCTGGTTCATGAATCACCTGCTTTCTTTGTTCGTAACCGTTCACGGTTCACAGTTCACAGTTCACGGTTTACGGTTTACGGTTTACGGTTTACGGTTTGCAATTTGCAATTTGCAGCTTGTAGCTTGCAGCTTGCAGCTGAAGGAAGCAAACTGATAACTGTGAACGGTTACCTTTGTTCGTTATGATTCATTGGCATCAAGCCCCTATCTGCCTTTTTCCGGCCCCAAATACGCCGTGGGCCGGGTCTGGCGGATATATCGCTTGACCCCCCGGACAATGCCGTCGCATAATTTATGCTGATAGGCCGGATCTGTCAGGCGGCTGCATTCCCGCTTGTTGCTGATAAAAGAAGTTTCAACCAGGATCGCAGGCATCTGGGCGCCCAGCAGCACATAAAAGGGCGCCTGCTTGACGCCCTTGTCCTTGATGCGGTTATACCGATTATCCAGGTGCTGGCACATATCCTTCTGCACAAATGTGGCCAGACGGCTGGACTCGTTGACCTTGGCATTGCGCATCAGGTCGTTTAAAATGTTCTGCAATTCGCTGATATTCTTCTCGGAAGTCGCATTTTCCCGCGCAGCCACGGCAATGGACTCTTCATTCGTGGTCAGGTTCAGAAAGTAGGTTTCAATACCATAAGCGTTTCTGTTTCGCGACGCATTGGCATGAAGGGAAATAAACAGGTCCCCCTTTTTCGTGTTGGCGATTGCTGTTCGCTCCTCTAAGGTCAGATATTCATCCCTGCTGCGGGTCAGCAGCACTTCGCAGTTGAGTTCGCGGCGCATCTGCTCTGCCAGCTTCTTGGCGATATCGAGCACCACTTGCTTTTCATGCACGCCCCGGCTGTATCCCGGTGCGCCGTAATCCCTGCCCCCGTGCCCCGGATCAATGACCACCCGCTGCACGCCAAGGGCCAGCGCCCTGGCAATCGATGTCTCTGCCTTATCTGCCGTGCCGTTCTTCCCGCCGCCCCCCTGGTTTGCGGCAACCGACTCTCCCCGCACGTCAATGACGATGCGGAACGGATTTTTCAGGGAAAAGACATTGTAGTTTTCAAAAGACTTGATATCCACCACAACCCGCACGGTCTCCGGATCGTGCTGACCGGCCCGCACGTCTTTTAACAGGGTGTCGTCTATGGGGATCTGCTTCTGGATATCATTTCCCAGGCGACTGTCTTCCAGGTCCACGTACAACCGCTGGTGCGGTTGATTAATGGATGGATCTTTGTTCAACAGGTTGTTTTTAAAATCGGTTTCCTGGTTGGCATCAATCACCACCCGGGTATATTCCGGGTTGGACCAGTACCGGATACCGGTGACCGTAATGGGCTCGCCCGGCTCCGGGTTCGGTGTATCTGCAGCCGAATCTGTGGTCACCTCGCCGGATGCGGTCTCCTCCCGGGAGACCTCCCGAATTTTATCCCCGCCCGCCTTTTGCCTGCCAAGCTGTTCCCGGGCCCGTTCGCAATAGGCGCTGGATGAATATTTTTCAGTAATCCGCTCAAACAGCGACCGGGCTTTTTCCCGATCCCGGGGATTGCCTGAATGCGTATACAGCCCCTGGTAAAGCTCGGCGGTCATAAAAAGCCCGGCTGCCGCCCATGGCCCCTCCGGGTCCCGGTTATGTACCTGCCTGAATTCGCGAATGCACTCCATCCAGGCACTGCGGTATTTCTGGCGCCTGGAATTGTTCTTTAACTCCTGGTAGCAGGATTCTGCGGCATAGTACTGCTTTCTGGCCCCGGAAGTATCTGCCATCCGATCCGAACCCAATTGGTCGAGCGCCTTGCGGGCGTCTTTCCGGTAAGCGCTGGACGGATAATCGTCCACCACCTGACGGAAAAGGGACCGGGCTTTTGACAGGTCCGCGGGTTTGTAGGAATGCTTGTAAAGCTTCTGGTACATGGTGCCGGCCATGTACAGACCGGCTGCCGCCCACGGACCCTCGGGATCCTGGCGGTGCACGGCCTCGAACTTGCGGATGCAGTCCAGCCAGTAACTCCGGTATTTCTGGCGTTCGGGATGGTCCTTTAAATCCTGGTAGCACGACTCGGCGGCGAAATAAAGCTTGTTAGGCGGCGTGCCGATGGATGCACAGGACCAGAACACGGTGAGCAAACAGATGAGTATGGCCGGAACAATGCGTCGCAAGATCATTTCCTGATATGTTTTTCCACTGGCTTTTCCGGGTGAGTTCAATCCGCGTACCTGCTGTCGCCCGGCGCCTGTCCGCCGCAGACCTTTTCCTTGAGCATGTTCAGATAATTCATGGCCTCCAGCGGGGTCATCTGCGAAATATCGATCTGCCGGAGCTTTTCAAGCACCGCCTGTTCCGGTCCCCTGAAAAGCGGAAGCTGAACATGCTGCTGCTGTTTCCGAATCCGTTTTGAAGGCCCGGCTGCCTCCCGGCCGAGCACGTGACCCTGTTTTTCCACATTCTCCAGCACTTTTTTGGCACGATCAACAACTTTTTCCGGCATACCGGCCAGACGGGCGACCTGGATGCCGTAGCTCCGGTTTGTGCCGCCGGCAACCAGCTGATGCAGAAAAATGATCTCGTCTTTGATCTCCCGGACCGCGATATTGTAATTTTTAACCCGCTCCTTGATGCGGGGCAGTTCGGTTAACTCGTGATAATGCGTGGCAAACAGGGATTTCACCCCTACGCCGTGCAGGTCGTGGAGATACTCGGCCACAGCCCAGGCAATGCTCAACCCGTCAAAGGTGGAAGTTCCCCGGCCGATTTCGTCCATGATCACCAGGCTGTCGGGCGTGGCGTTGTTCATGATGTTGGCGGTTTCCTCCATTTCCACCATGAAAGTGCTCTGCCCGTGGGAAAGATTATCCAGCGCCCCCACCCGGGTAAAAATCCGGTCTGTCAGGGCGATTTCGCCCCGGGCCGCCGGGATGAAAGACCCCATCTGGGCCATGAGCACGATGAGGGCCACCTGGCGCAATACAGTGGACTTGCCGGCCATGTTCGGGCCCGTGATAATTAAAAGCTGGTTTTCCCGGTTGTCCATGCAAACAGTATTGGGCACAAAGCGTTCACCCGCAACAAGTTTTTCCACAACCGGGTGGCGCCCCTCCTCGACCCGGATCTCCCCGCCGGTATTGATCTGCGGCCGGGTATACCCGTTTTGCACGGCCACTTCCGCAAGGGCGCAGAGCACATCAATACGGGCCGCAAATTCGGCTGCAAGCTTTATGGCCCGGTGGGTGGCTGCCACATCCGCCCGAAGCCGGCAGAAAATTTCGTATTCCAGCAGGGCCCGCTGTTCCTGTGCGCCGAGAACACGGGTTTCAAACGACTTGAGTTCGTCGGTGATATAGCGCTCGGCATTGACCAGGGTCTGCTTGCGCACGTAATGCGCAGGCACCGCGTCGGCATAGCTCCGGGAAACCTCGATGTAGTAGCCGAAGACCTTGTTGTACCGGACTTTCAGTGTCTGGATGCCGGTGGCCGCCTTTTCCCGGGACTCGAGTTCGGCCAGGTAGCTTTTGCCGTCTCTGGCAATGTGGATCAGCTCATCGAGCTGCTCATCAAAACCCGACCGGATCATTCCCCCTTCGTTGACCGTGGGCGGCGGGTCTTCCACCACGGCCCGCCCGATTTTGGCGGCAAGCGCTTCGAGTTCCGGGAAAATCGATTCATCCGGGAAAAACAGCCCGGCGTCAAAGGCTTCCAGGTGGCCGCGAATTTCGGGCAGCGCTTCAATGGAGCGCTGCAATGCGACCATGTCCCGGGCATTTCCCTGGCCCATGGCGATTTTGCTGCCCAGGCGCTCCAGATCAGCCACGGATTTCAAGCCGCCGCGCACGGCCTTGCGTGCAGCTGATGCCTGCACTGCCTGGTCCACGGCATCCTGCCGCATCAAAATGGCCTCAGGGTCCAGCAGCGGATACCGGATCCACCGCTTGATCAGGCGGCCGCCCATGGCCGTGACGGTCAGATCGAGCACGGAAAGCAATGTGGCCTGCCGGTTTCCGGTGCGCAGATTGGCCAGCAGCTCCAGGTTGCGGCAGCTCACGTCGTCGATCCGGAGATAGGCATCCAGAAAATAGGTCTCCAGGCCGGAGAGATGGGCGATTTCCTGCTTCTGGGTGTCCTGTACGTAGCACAGAAGGGCCCCGGCCGCTGCCACGCCCGATTTGAGCGACTCGCAGCCGAAGCCTTCCAGGCTGCGGGTATGAAACTGCTCGATCAGGCGCTGCCGCGCGGAGTCATAGGCAAACACCGCATCATCCATGGTGCTGATCGCAGCTTCGGAAAAAAAGTTCAGGAAATCCGCATAATCCGGGGCATCGGCTGCAGATGCCGGCAGCAGAATCTCGCTGGGTCCGATACGCCGCGCCTCTTCTAAAACCGCCGCGGACGTCTCGCTCTGGGAGACCCGAAACGAGCCGGTGGAAATATCCAGGCAGGAAAGGCCGCATCCGTCGTCGCCGATGAGCACGGACATGATGAAATTATTGGTGCGGGCATCGAGCAGATCATTGTTAATCACCATGCCCGGGGTCACCACCCGGACCACGTCCCTTTTGACCAGCCCCTTGGCTTCGGCCGGATCCTCGGTCTGCTCGCAGATGGCGACCTTGTATCCCTTTTCCACCAAGCGGCCCAGGTAGATCTCGGCGGACTTCACCGGCACGCCGCACATTGGCACCGGCGTGGTTTCATGCTTGTTGCGCGCCGTCAGCGTGATCTCAAGTGCCCGGGATGCGGTCTCGGCATCGGAAAAAAACATCTCATAGAAGTCCCCCATCCGGTAGAAAAGGAGGTAATCCGCATACTGCTCCTTTATCTCCAGGTACTGCCGGATCATCGGCGTGACTTGGGAGCTCTTGCCGCTATCGCCCATGATGCCACAATGCCTCGGTTATACGCGATATATGAAAAACCGCGGGAAACGCAAAAATCCTATTCACCCGGTTTCTTTTCGTTTTTGTCTCCGCCGGCCCCGGAAAACGCCTCCGCGGCCGGGCCCTGCTTTTCCTGCTCCGGAGTTTGCCGGGTTTCCGACGGGGATTGCTGAGCCTGCGGCGTTTGGCCCGGAGCGGATTCAAGCGCGGCGATTTTCTTCTCATTGGCCGCGACCTTTTCATTTAGCTGCCGGATGGTTTTGCGGTCCCGGAACTTCCGGGGCAGGGTGAGAACATAGGATATCAGCATCCCGATCAAAAACACGGCAAGATAATATACGCCGGTGGGCAGCTTCGGGGAATCATAGCTGAAAAAATAAAGGTCAATCCCCAGGCTGCGCCCGACAATAAAGAACTCGCTGTTTTGATAGACCGCAAGGGCCGCAACTCCGATCACCACCAGCCAGAACACGTACTTGACCTTTTTCATGCGATTTTCCTCCACAAAAGGCTCGAATTTGGCACCATATCCCTCGTAACGGATCACGCCGCCTGTTGTCAAACTGTCATATTGAATTTTTTGCCCGAAAAACTCAACCGTTTTTTGAACTGCGGGAAATCGGGCCGGGGCCGGCCGGCCTCAGAAAACCCGGACCTGCGGGCGCATGTCCGGCGGTGCCTGGCTTAAAAAATACTGGTCTGTCATACCGGCGATAAAATCGCGAACGATTTCTGCGCTGGTGTGGGAGGCCCTGTATTCGTCGGCCATTCCGTTGATAAAATTCCCGTATATGGGAGATTCGGGATTCCGGTGCTCGGTATCGGCCAGGAAACGGGCAAACAGATGTTCAAACATCGCCTCGACGGCGGGCACGTCCTTCTTGATCGCCGGGTTTGTATAAATCCGCTCATAGTTAAACCGCTTCAGGCGGTACAACGCCTCTGAAACCGCCGGGCTGAATGCCACCCGATCCTTGCCGTAGCTACTGCGGATCACGTCTGTCACCAGGGTATAGACGATGGTGCCGTTTGTATCGCCCAACTGCTCGACACAGGACTGCGGCAGGTCCGAACGCCCGATCAGGCCCAGGCGGATGGCATCCTCGATGTCCCTGCCAATATAACTGATCGTATCGGCGAAACGGACCACGCAGCCCTCCAGGGTCATGGGCACAAGCGTAACCGGCCGACCCGTTTGCTTGTCGCGCAGTTCGCGGTCATGCTGCTCAAAGGTTTTGCCGCGGACCGGGTCCAGGTGCTGATCATGGACTTCCCCGTCGTGGCAAAGGATGCCGTCCAGTGTCTGCAGGCAGAGATTCCACCCCCTGCCCTTGCGCTCCACTTTTTCCAGAAACTGCACGCTCTGGACGTTGTGATGATAAGCCCCGATGCCGTGCCGGGTGCACAGCGCCGATAGCATCCGCTCCCCGTCGTGCCCGAAAGGGGCATGGCCGATGTCATGGCCGATGGCCACGGCCTCGATCAGGTCCTCGTTTAACCCCAGAAAACGCCCGATGGTCCGGGCCACCTTGGATACAAGCTGCACATGGAGCATCCGGTGGGTGATGTGATCGTTTCGAATCAGGTAAAACACCTGGGTCTTGTCAATATAGCGGCTGTAGGCAAGCGAATGCAGGATCCGGTCCACGTCCACCGCGTACTGCTGCCGGTAATCGGCTTCCAGCAGTTTTTCCGGGCGGCGGCGCAAGCCCGCCACGCTCCTGGCCGCCGCAGAGGAAAGCACTTCTTCCTCCCGGCTGTCGAGCAGTGTTTTCAGCCGATCCAACGGTGGGAGTTCAGATTTCGCCATTTCCGATCTTCACCTCCATCATCTTTGCATAATCAATGCCGGCCCTGGCAAAGCCGGTTTTTCCGTATTTCATGTTGGCTTCGAGGACATAATAACGCCCGTTGCATACGCAGATATCCATGCCCACGTCGTTCCAGCCGCACCGCCGCGCGGTATCCAGTGCCAGCTCACAGGCGCCTGCCGGAACGTTATCCAGGCTGATCCGCCCGCCGCACTCCAGATTGCTCCGGAATTCGCCGGGCGATGCAATGCGCCAGTAGGCAAGTGCGACTGAATCACCGATGATCACCACCCGGATATCCCGATCAATTGGCAGATATTCCTGGATATAGGCCACCCCTGTCAAATCGCAGTAGGCCGCCAGGTCATCTGCGTTTTCAATCAGGTAAACGCCCCTGCCCAGCGCAGATCCGCGTGGAATTTTGCCTACAACGGGAAACCGGAAATGCGCCGGGATTTTTTCCTGTCGTCTGCGGCCGTAGAAGGCCCGGGTTTCGGGCCGGGGAACGTTCAGCATGGCAAAAAGCGCACTCTGCTTGATCTTGTCCTGGACAAAACGATAGGTATGCGCGCTCGGGAATATCGGTTTGCCCATGGCCGCAAACATGTCGGCATAAAACGTGGATGGATAATAAATTTTGGCTGCATCCCGGATAATCGCCGCATCTTCGGGGGGATAATCCGAAAAATTTGGCCGCACGCCCAGGCAGGTGACATTGGCACACGCCCGCAGGTGCATTTCCAGGGCAACGGCAGGGGGTGCGAATTTCATAAGGTTTCTGAAATGCTTTTCTCAGGGTCAATCACAGCGGGCGCCTTCGGGAAGCTCGGTGGAAAACGCTTCGGCCGAGGGTTTGATATTGATCCAGCAGCGCTCAACAGAAACCCGCATCCGGTTGCCGGATTCATCTGAAATTTCCAGGGCAAAGGGCATGGATTGGCCATTGACCTGCTGTCGGCGCGTGATTTTTGCCCGGTAGGCGGGACCGCGCCATCCGTAGACCGTCACTTCCCGGACATGGGCCATATCCGTCGAAAACCGGATGGTTTCCACTGTGCCGAAAAACCGCTTCTGCAACACCACCAGCTTCTCCCCGGAATCCATATCATATGCGGCCGCTGAATCGTAATCCACCAGCGGCGCCCCGCCGCCCAAAAGCCGCACAAGGTCTCCGGCCGCCAGGTCCATGCCGACAAGCGGCGCCAGGCTTCGGTCGCCGGGTGTTTCCCTGCGCAGACAGCCCTCATCCGCGCTGCGGAAAATAAAGTAACATTTGCGCGGATCGCAGATCATCCGGGCAAATGCCTGACCCGTCAGGCTCAAAGCCGCAACCCGCAACCGGCCGTCAGGGGCGGCCACCCACGCAGCCCGCACGCCCCAGGAGTTGCCTCTGTTTTGGATGCCGATTTGCCCTATGCCCTTGTAGGCGGCCAACTCCGCATTTTTTGCCTTCACGGTGCGCAGCATCCGGGCCGAATCCGGAGCGGGAAGCTGCGAGGAAACCCCCGGCGGCTGCCTGCCGGCACATGCGGCAAGAAGCACCAGGCAGAGCAGAAACGGCCACCTGAAAAGCTTCAAGGCTGCACCCCTTGCTTTTCCAAAGCTTCAATCTTATCTGCCAGGGCTTCCTTGTCCTTTTGCCTGCCGGTGGTTTCCCGGGCCTTCCGGTAATACTGCAGGGCCTTTTCCCGCTGGTTGAGCTTGATATACACATCAGCCAGGTGTTCGAGGATCACGGGGTCGTCTGCCACCCGATCAACCGCCCGTTCAAGATATTTCCGGGCCGCTTCGTAGTCGCCCTTGCGGTAATAGACCCATCCCATGCTGTCGAGAATATAGCCGCTGCCGGGGTCCAGATCCAGAGCCTGCCGGATCAGGGACTCGGCCTTGTCAAGCTTTACCCCCTGGTCTGCGTACGTATAACCCAGATAGTTCAGGGCGTCGGCATTTTCCGAATCCATATCGATGACCTGCTTCATTTTCTCGATGGCCGCATCCCGGTCTCCCTTGCGGTCATAGAGCACCCCGAGTTCGTAATGCAGTTCCACGTTTTCCGGCTCCATGGAAAGCCCTTCTTTGAGCAGGTCCGCAGCCTGATCATAGAGGCCCTGTTCCTGGTAAAAAGCGCTTAAATAAGGAATCAAATCCAACCGGGCGGTGTTTTCCACATGATCCATGGCGATTTCCAGCACGGAAACCGCTTCCCCGGGCTTGCCCTGCTTGTTGTAAATCAGGGCCCGGTGAATCATGGCATCCGGATAAAACGCAGAATCCGGGCCTACGGAGTGAAAATGCCCCAGCGCCGGCGCAAACTGCTCCATCATATACCGGGTGGCACCGGCAAGATAATGCAGTGCCGGATCGTCCGGCGCATATTCGAGCATGCCGGACAACACGGTCATGGCATCGGTATATCGCTTTCGGGACAGCAATTGCCGGATCACGTTTCTGACCACCGCTGAATCAGAAGAAACCCGGTCTGCCAGATTCGACCACAGCTCGCCGGCCTTTTTCTTTTCTCCGCGCGTTTCATAAAGCAGGCCGAGTTCAATGGCTGCAGCCACATTATCCGGATGGCGGGAAAGCAGTTTTTCATACTGGGCCATCGACTGATCCTGCCTGCCCTGCGTGTTATAAATTTCAATCAGTCCGACACGGGGTTCAACCAGCTCGGGCTTGATTTCCAGGCTTTTCTCGTAAGCGTCAATGGCCTTTTCAATTTCGCCCATCTGCGTATAGGCCTTTGCCAGATAGTAAAAGCCGGTATAATTTTGCGGGAAGCGCTCCACAAAAGGCTTCAGCAGTTCCGCGGCATTTTCATACGCCCCGCCCTGCAGATACAACCGGGCCAGCACCGGGTATATCTCTTCCCGGCCCGGATCCTTTTGCAGCACCTTTTCATAGGCCTGCTGCGCCGCGTCGTTTTTACCCATGGACTGCCTGATGGAACCGGCTACAATCAGGGCCTCCACGTTGTCCGGGGCCTGCTCGGCAACCGCCTCCACCAGGGCCAGGGCATCTTCCTTGCGGTCGAGTTCCAGGTAAATCCGGGCAAGGTCCCTTTTTAAAAACAGATCCCCGGGCGATTTTTTAACCGCCTTTTCCATGAATCCGGCGGCTTTTTCCGTCCTGGCGGCCTTGA
>JAIPEJ010000076.1 GCA_021737225.1 Desulfobacteraceae bacterium | reverse complement strand
CGGATGTTGTCTGCGTCATCGTCTTCGATTTCCACATCAAAGGTGTCCTCAAAGGCAATGATGATATCCACCAGTCTTGCGGAATTCACCTTGAGGTCCTCGAGTATGGAGGTCTCCATGTTGACATTTTCCAGCCTGGACGGGTCCTTGACATAGTCCTTGATAATCCCGACGACCTCGTTGAAAATCTGTTCTTTATCCATATTTCTTTCCTCCAAAATGTTTGTTTTATAACAATTTCTATTAAAAAATTTAAGACTTCTACGGCCGTTTCAAAAGTAAAAACCTACCGCGCCCGGCTTACTTCCCATTACTCATCACCCATCACTCATCACCCTTCACTCCTCCTCCCATTTCCGAAGTATCAGGCAGGAGTTGACATCTCCGAATCCGAAGCAGGCCTTGGCCATGGTCTTTACCTCCGGGGCCTGCTTGCACTCGCGGACCACCCGGTCGGCAAAGGCTTCGAGTTCCGGGTGAAGATCTTCGCAGTTGATCGAGGGGTGAAGAAATCCCCGGTCGAGTTCCAGCACGGCGGCCACGGTTTCAATGGCGCCGGCCGCGCCCAGGCAGTGGCCTATCATCGATTTGGTGGAATTGATCCAGGGCAGTTGCTCCGGCTGCACCTCCAGGGCGGCCGCCCAGTTTTTGACTTCGTGGGGATCGGCAAATGTCGCGGTGAGGTGACCGTTGATGGCGTCAATTTCTTCTGCACCGATGCCGGCATCCGCCACTGCCCCCCGTATACAGCGCTGCACGCCTTCGGGATTCGGGGCGGTCATGGAGCCGCCGTTGCGGTGCCCCCCGGAATTGGCCATCACGCCCGTGACCTCGGCGTAAATCTTTGCCCCCCGAGCCAGTGCTGTTTCCAGATCCTCCAAAAGCAGGGCGGCCGCACCCGCGCCCGGCACAAATCCGTTGGCTGTTGCACTCATGGGCCGGGAACCCTTTTCCGGGGTCTCGTTGAATTTGCGCGCCAGGACCCGCATGGAGTCAAACCCGCTCCATGTATACGGAGAGGCGCCTTCCGCACCCCCGGCCACCATTCTCTTGGCAAGCCCGGAACGGATTTTCCGCACAGCCTCCACCACGGCCTCCGAACCGGTGCTGCAAGCCGACGAATTCGAGGTCACCTGGTTGCCCAGTCCCAGCAGTCCGCCGATGCGAGCGCTGGTACCGCTGCCCATCACGCGCTCCACCACACGGGTGCCGAGCCTGCGGACCTTGCCGGCATTAACCGTGGGCACCACCTCGGTGGCAATGACCTCCATGTCGGAGATGCCGCATCCGAAGACCGTGCCGGAATCCCAGTCCGGAGACTCTTCGTCGCCGGGAACAGCCAGCCCGGCATCCTTCCATGCGTCAATTGAGGCGGCCGCGGCATACCGGATGGTTTCGCTTAAAAACGACTGCTGCCGGTGATTGTTGAAATACTCGCCGCAAACCTCATCAAAATTCCGGGGAATGCCGCCGACCTGGCAGGCGAATTTCAATTCCTCGAGCCTGGGAATAAACCGTATCCCGGACCGGCCTTCGCGCAGGGCCTGTGTGAAATCCGCCAGGCCGATGGCATTCGGGCTGACCACGCCCATTCCCGTAACAACGACTCTATTTTGCATCAAGCTTGACTCCTGTTCCCATAAGCACGCCGGTACACACGGACTGTCCGTTTTCCCGCGTGATTTCCGCCCGGGTTTTAATGCTGCCCTTGCGGAAATAAATTTTTTCACCGGAAATCAAAACGTTTTCCCCCGGCCGGACCATGCCGGTAAATTCCACGGATTCGGCAAAGGTAAACAGCGTTTTCATTTCCCTGATCTGCGAGACCGGCATGTTCTGATGCAGCAGCACCGACAGCCCCAGGGCCACCACGCCGGCCTGGGCCATGGTTTCAATCAGGATCACACCCGGGGTCACCGGGTGGCCCGGAAAATGGCCCGCATAAAAGTATTCGTCTTCCCGGAACCGGTACGCAGCGGTAATTTTGCTGTCCTCGACTTCCAGAATATCATCGATGAACCGAAACGGCCGCTGCTGGGGAATCAGATCCAGGATCTGTTGTTTCATCTGTGCATTATCCACCGTACATCCCCCCGTTGACATGAATGACACTGCCGTGGATATAGCCTGCACCCGAGGCAAGAAATGCCACCACCTCGGCCACTTCTTCCGGGCGGCCCATGCGGCCCAGGGGAACGGCGCGCAATATCTGCTGCTGCATATCTTCTGAAAGCGCGCCGGTCATTTCGGTTTCAATAAAACCCGGGGCCACGGAATTGACCAGAATATTGCGGCCAGCCAGTTCCTTTGCCAAAGACTTGGTCATGGCATCGGTGGCAGCCTTTTCCATGGTATAGGGGATCTGCCCGGCATTGCCCGTATGTCCCACCACACTTGAAATATTGATAATCCGGCCGGCCGAGCGGCGGATCATGAATACCCGCAGAATACGCTTGGTCAAATACCAGGCCCCCCGAAGCACGGCGCGCTGGGCGTCAAAATCGGCCAGCTTCATGGAGGAAATCGCGTCATTTACCGAAAAACCCGCATTGTTGACCAGCACATCCACCCGGCCGAATTCCTTTTTGATATGATCAACCATGGCATCGATCTGACCGGGATCTTCCAGGTCGGCCTGCAGCAAAAAACCGTCCGGCCCGAATTCGGCGCAAAGCGCCTCTGCCGGCTTCCGGCTTTTGCGGAAATGCACGCCCACACAAAATCCCTGCGCATGCAGCGCCCGGCAGCAGGCCGCGCCGATTCCCCCGGCCCCGCCGGTGACAACTGCGATCGGTTTTTCGCCGGATTGATTGGCTGTCTGTGACATATCCGTTTTACTCTCTATTTATTAATCGTGTGAAAACCACGAAGGGCACGAAGAACACGAAGGTCATTTTTTTTATAATTCACTTCATTACCTTCGTGTGCTTCGTGACATGCTTCGTGAACTTCGTGTTCTTTTCATGGTGGCCACTCGAATCTTGTCACTTCTGCGGATCTTGCGGCGGTGCGGTTTCCGGATAAGGATAATTTTTGTAGGCAATGCCCCTGAAAATTCCGGACCGGGCCTTTTTCACCGTGGTCACGGAAGTGTCATCAGCCCGGATTTCCGCGTTTGCAATCACGATACTGGTTTCGTTGTTTTTCATCTGCCGGAATCGAATCACGTCGATTTCAAACCGGACCACCCGGGTATGGGGCCGGATCTGGCCGTTGAAAACCACTTCCTCGCACCCCAGGGCCCGGCCCGCGCCCACGGCGCCGCGCCAGACACCGTAAAATCCCAGGAGCTGCCATACGGCATCCACTCCGAGGCATCCCGGCTGCACCGGATCGTCCTTGAAATGGCATTGGAAATACCATGCATCCAGGCGGATATCCTGCTCGGCCACGATTTTCCCCTTGTTGCCGTTGCTGGACAATTCCACAATCCGGTCAACCATGAGAAAAGGCGGCGCCGGCAGCCTGGCATCCAGTTCCGCGGGCGGATCATCGATGAGCCGGCCGTATGAAAATGCAATCAGATCCGGGAGATCAAAGCTGGGTTGTTGAAGAAATTCCGCGTATTTCATTGATTGTTATTCCTCCGGGTCCACTTTCAGCATTGTATGCGCCCAGGTCAGTCCGGATCCGACCACGGCCACGGCAAAATGATCCCCCGGGGAAAAATTGTCCCAGTGCTGGCTCAAAACCCCGGGGGCGCTCGAGCATCCGGTATTTCCGTAATCCGCAACATTGTGCACGTGCCGGGACTCCGGAATGCCGCACCTGCGGCAGACCGTATTTAACATCATGAGGTTGGCCTGGTGGCCCACGAACTTGATCCGGTCTGTGCTTTCCGGGTACTGCGCCTGGAGATCCCGCACGCCTTCGGTGGCCTTTCGGATGGCAAATCGCTGCACGTAGCTGCCGTCCTGGTAAAAATGCCATCCCTGGGGAATCCGGACCTTGCTCCAGGAATCCGGGCGGGATCCGTACGAAAAGGCTTCAAAGGACTTACCCGCCGGCTCGCGCGCGGAAATCACCGCAGCACTGGATCCGTCGCCAAAAAGGGGGGCCACCCGGCGGTCCGAGTAGTCCACCACGTGTGTATAATTTTCCGGATTGACCACCAGGATAAACGACGGCGTCTGCGCCGGTGCCATGGCACCCAGGACCGAAAGCTGCACCCCGAAGGTGGAACAGGCCGCGTTGATATCAAAACAGGGTCCTTCGATGCCCAGCTCGCCGCCGATCACAGAGGCCTCTGCCGGAATGGTATAACGCGGCGTGGAGGTGCCGGATATGACCATGCCGATATCGGCCGGACAGAGCCCGGCCCGGTCCATGGCCATTTTCGCTGCCGCAGCCCCGGTCCCGGCCCGGGTATGCAAACTGGCCTCGGATGCGGCGCGCGGATCACGGTTTTTGGTCTTTCGAATATAATCCAGCGGCAGGGATGTATGCCGGGCGGCAATGCCCACCCGCTCCATAATCCACTGCTCATCGCTGCCAATGTCCAGCTCGCTGAGAAACTGATTGGTAATCACATTTTCCGGGTAAAAATGCCCCAGCCCGTGCAGATAAAGCATTCCTACCCGACCCTCTCACCGCCGTCGGCACAGATGAGCGCGCCGTTGATCCAGGCGGCCTCGTCCATGCACAGCAGACATATCACGTTGGCAATGTCTTCGGGCGTGGTCAGGCGGCCGAAAGGATTTCGTAAAACGGCCTGGGCCCGGATCCGGTCGCTGCCGGGTATGGCCTTTAAGGCCGGGGTATCGGTAATGCCGGCCTGGATAATGTTGGACCGGATGCCGCAGGGTGCGAATTCCACGGCCATGGCCCGGGATACGGATTCCAGGACCGCCTTGGCCGCGGAAATGGCTGCATAGCCCTTCCATGCCACGCTGTTGCCCTCGCTGGTCAGGCCCAGAACCCGGGCATCCCCGGCAAAAAGATTCCTGCCGAGCATGTCCTGCACCCATTCCACGATATTATATCCCATGGCATGCAGCGTACGGGAAAAATCCTCGGAGCCCAGAAACTGGTTGTTGCTGTAATCCGAAGCATCATCCACAAGCGTATAAAAAGCGTTGTACCCCTCGTCAAACGCATTGCTGATAATTTCGTCCACGCGCTGGGCAGACAGGCCCGCGGCCTCGGCGATTTTCGCGCGGGCGGCCCCGGGGGCCGAAGATCCCGGATACGGCCCCAGCAGCTTGAGATTGCCGAAAGCCACGCTGTGCAAAAGCAGCCGGACACCGCCCGAGTCCCCGAGCTTCTCCCCGAGTTCATCCAGCACCCGGCTGCGGCCGTCCCCGGAAAGCCCGTCCAGGTTGAAGGTCAGCACCTCAACCCCGCTTTGACGAATCGATTCGAATTCGGGTTCGATGCGCTTCATTGCACTGCGGCGGTCGCGATGGACAATACAGAGGTTCATCCCGCAGGCGGCCAGTTTCTTTGCGGCCGCCAGACCAAATCCGCTCGATCCGCCGATAATGACCGCCCACCAGTTCTTCTCGAATCGAATCATGCGGCAAACTCCCTTTGTGCGGCTGAAAACGAGGTAATCGAGCGGCAGTTGATGTCCAGGTTGCGGAAAAAGTTCTTCAGGGGCCGGTTCGGACCGATCTCGTAGATTCTGTGGGATTTTTCCGCCAGGGCGCACATGTTGTCCCGCCATTTCACCGAGCCGCTCAACTGGGCCACCAGCGCCTCGATCACGTTTGCGGTCATGGCCGAATGAAACAAGCCCGTATAGTTGGAAGTGACACAGGCCGCCTTTTGGGAATTCAGGTGCGCGGCAATCGCGTTTAATACCTCGCGGAACTTGTCCTTGATCGCGTTCATGAATCGACTGTGAAACGGCGCGCTCACGTTTAACTGGACAAAGCGCAGGTTTTCCTGCCCGCCCATGGCCTGTTCCAGCAGCGCCCGGGCCGATTCCATGCTGTCGGCCTGTCCGCTGATCACCACCTGGTCCGTGGAGTTGATATTGGCCACATCCAGCGGCAAATCCGAGAGAAGCTCGCGGATCCGGCCGATATCCAGATTCTTGGCAATCACAGCCGCCATGGCACCCTGGCCGGGCGGAGAAGCCTGCTGCATCAGATGTCCCCGGGTTTCCACGATCTGGAGGGCATCTGCAAACGGCATGGCTCCGGCTGCCACCAACGCCGTGTACTCGCCCAGGCTGTGGCCGCCGAAATAATCCGGAGAAAATCCGTACAAGTCCTGCAGTCCGCGCAGCATGGCCATTTCAGTGGCCAGGATGCACGGCTGGGCGAATTCGGTCAGGTTGATGCGTTCGTCTTCACCAAAACACATGGCACCCACATCCCACCCCAGAATGTCGGATGCTTCTTCAAATGTCTTGCGGCTGATTTCCACGTTGTCGTAAAAATCCTTGCCCATTCCCGGCCGCTGAGTCCCTTGACCGGGAAAAACAACAGCTGTTCGGGTATTTTTCATAATAACCTCCAAAAAAGGATTCATTTCATTTCAAAAAGACTGCACAAGTCCTGCCAGCCGCCGAAAGCGGATGCAGACAAGGCATTTCAGATGCTCACACGGACAGTTTTTTCATCCGTATCCGGATGCATTTAAGTGACATACAAAAACTGTGCCGGATTACACCGGAATGACATAAGCCATTGTTTTTTAGATATTTTAAATGTTTCCGATAGACTGCCGATTCCAGTAAATCGCGGCAGGCTTTCAGACATTTCATGCACAAGCCTTGTACATGATGTGTATGCAAACGCGGTACAGGGAAAAACAGATATGCAGAAAAGGCCAAAAAGGAAGGGTTTGGCGGTTTTTAATATTCTGTCATGAATTTAAATTCTGTTCCGGCAACTTGTCAGGCACGTGCCGTTCGACAAATATGCGTACAAGATACTTTATCAGCGCTTTTGAATGATCCGCCCCGGCCAGGTACATGCCGAACATGCACAGAAAATGGGTTGCGGTCCAGATGACCGGTCCGCCGATCACAATCAGCAGGGGCTGACCGATATATATGGCAAACACGCCCAGGCCGCTGATTACCGGCCAGCAGGCAACATAGCTCACAGCAATGCTGATCAGCCCGGCAAGCACCCTGCCAGACGGTTTTTGCCGGAAAATGCGCAAATCCGCGCATTCCCGCACAGCCCTTCGCGCAAACCCGGTTTTTACCAACTGCTTGGCCAAAAATCTGGACAGGCCCAAACAAACCTCCTGTGCATGCAAATTTTTCGTATGATAAGCACTTGAAACTTGGAATGCAATATATTATATCCGGTGCGGCCACGGCAAACACAAAAAAAGCCTCACACGAAAATCCACACGAAGCAACGGCATTGTTTATGAAAGTATCGTCTTTTATCGAACAACTGGAAGATATCGCAGCCGGCCCGGCAGTTCCCGGGCATCCCTACATCTTGTCCGGATACACCTACGCGGCGGTCTATGCCATGGCCGGTCATCTCCAGCATCGCCATTTTTCCGCGGAAAATCCCGAAACCGTCTGCCTCTGCGCAACCGACCGGGCGGTTGTGGCCGCGGCCCTGCTTGCAGCCCTTACCCGTCCGGTAACCCTTGTGATCCCCTATTCCTTCTCAGCCGAGGTGCTTGACCGGACACACCGGGCGCACGGGTTTTCAAAGGCCATTGCAGACGAGCCCGTCCCCCTGCCTTCGGGCGTGGAAACCATTTTGCCGGATTCAAAGCCCGGGGGCCAAAGCATACTGGCACCCGCCGGCATACGCAATCCAGACAGCGTGTTTGTCAAGCTCTTTACAGGCGGCTCCACCCGGGCGCCCCGCACCTGGTCCAAAACCATCGACAACCTGTTCGGCGAAGCCATTTATCACGCCCGGAAGCTGTCCGTAACCCCGGATGACCGATTTGCCGCAACAGTGCCGGCATACCATATTTACGGGCTTTTGTTCTCGGTGCTCACACCGCTGGCGGCGGGCGCATCCATAATTGACGGGGAGCCGACCTATCCCCGGGAAATCCAGAAGGCGGTCAGCAGGGACCGGGCAAGCATTCTTGTGAGCATTCCGCTTCATTACAAGATGCTTGCCGGCACGGAGTTTACCGCAGAGGGGCTGCGATGTGCGCTTTCATCTGCAGCCCGGCTCGAAGCAGCAGACAGCCGGGCCTTTTACAGGCAGACGGAACTGGGAATCACCGAGGTATTCGGCTCCACCGAGACCGGCGGCATTGCCACCCGGCTTTGCACCCATGATCAGCCGCATTTCACGCCCTTTGACTGCATTGAGTGGAAAATCAAAGATCACCTGCTGGCGATCCGCTCGGATTTCATTTCCCCGGAACTTCCCGTGGACGAAAATGGCTTTTTTATTACAAGCGATCGGGTAAAAGCGGTGGGACCCAACGGCTTTGCGTTGGCCGGCCGGGCCGACCGGATTGTCAAGGTGGGCGGCAAGCGCGTGGATCTCGAGGAAGTACGCTCCGCGATTACCGGCATGCAGGATGTGACCGACGCCGCAGTGATTTGCACCGAAAACGGCGGCACCCGGGGAAACGAAATCCGGGCGATAGTGGCCGCAAGTATCAGCAGCAGCGAAATCCGCCGCCATCTCCGGCAACGAATCCCGGACTATGCCGTTCCCCGGCACATCCGGATTGTGGATCAAATCCCGGTTTCCCCTGCCGGCAAATACGACAGCACCGAGATCCGCAAACTGCTGAACCAGTAGATCCGTAGGGGAATTTTAAAGCTTTCCGGAACCAAGTGGGGGAATCTGCCAATATGGGTGGTACAGGTCGGGACGGCGGGGTGGTTTGCGCAGATGCATCGGGCGCGCCAGCGGACGGCAGATGCGCAAACTTCCCCGCCGGCCCGACATGCGAACACCCTCGAAGCCTGATGCTTTTTTTGCAGAGCCTTGTGAAGTTGATGTCCATGCGGTTTTGCAAATAACAGATTCGGATTTCACCTCCCTGCGCTGCGTGTCTCCCGGCCGCGGATTTTGCTCCGGAATTCCGCAATATTGGAGCGGTGATTGAACACGATAAACAGGACCGTGGCCGCCGTGCCGGCAATGGCCAGGGGGCTGGCGGCCCACCTGAAAATGGTCGCCCCGGCAAGTACGGCCACCATGGAAAACGAGGCGATAAAGGGAAGCCGCATCAGCCCGAAAACCAGCCCCCAGGCAATACAGGCGGCAAGCGCGCCTGCCGGCACCAGCACAGCGGAAAAACCCAGGTAATTGGCCACGCCTTTTCCGCCTTGAAATTGATGAAAACAGGGATACCGGTTGCCGCAAATCAGGACCAGCCCGGACCACGCCACCGCCGGCGGGGAGAAAAGCACCATGGCCAATACGGACACGGCAGCGGCCCGGCCTACATCCAGCACCAGCACCAGGGCGGCAGCAGGCCACCCGGCCTGGCGATACACATTGGTCACCCCGGGATTGCCGCTGAAACCGGCTCTCGGATCAGGCTTTTTCAAAAGCCGGAAAAAAAGAATGGCAAAATTGATTGAACCGAGGCAGTAGACAAAAACTGCAAATATCAAGAACCACATGGCCACCATCTGCTGTTTTTATTGCTTTTCAAGGATCCAGCCGGGCGGTTTTTTTCTCCCGCCCGTGACATCCCGCATGCGCAGGCCGCGAACAATCTCGAAGACCCCGCTTTCCGCTTGAAAAATCCATAGGTCAAAAATATTTTCCCCCCGCTCACTGCCGGCCGGCAATACCCGGGCGGCATATTTTTGGCCCGGCGCCGTGGGCCGGATCACATGCCGGCGCGCAAAGCCGACAGGAAACCCGATAAATCCCGAATATCGCTGCCCCCAGACGCACGCGGCATGAAAGGCCGCATCCAGGGCAAACGGCGAGCCGAGCGGCCCGTCTGCTTCAGCTATATCCGGTGTGCGGATTTCGGCTGACGCACCTGCCGGACAAAGCTGCACACTGCCGGCAAGGTTCTGGTATGCCGGCCCCATTGGCACGAGCTCCCTGTATACATCCCCGGCGGGCACTCGCATTTCGGCTTCTGATTCCGCAAAATCCGGAATTTCCGCATTATCGGAAAGCATGCCCGAACGGACAAAACAGACGCGGGCATGCTCCCTGGTTCGGGTCATGGCAGATCCGGCAACCCGCATGCGGGTAATCAGCGCGGCGCAGACCCGTTCATCCCCGAGGTTTTTAAATTCCACAAACGCCTCAATGGCTCCTTCTTCCCCAACGACCAAAAACTTTCCAAACGCCCCATCCAGCAATGTTGCGACATCCAGCCCTGCTTCCAGGTCCCGGGCGGCCGCGGCAAGCCGCTGCATGGACTCCACTGCCGGAAAAACCGCCGCGGACTCGAAAACATGATCCCGCAGGTAGGGAAAGACATCGATATTCGCCGGCAATCGGGCGGTATCCCCTATTTCGGAAAGATCTCCCATAAATGCTTGGTTCTTTCATCAATGGCCACGGGCCTGCCCGCAGAATTGAGCGCACAGTGCTCCGTGAAACCGGTGCACACGATCTGCCCGGTCTCGCCGTGAGTGATGATGTAATGGAATTTCAGCCGTACCTTTCCCAGGTCCCCGGGCCGGGTGTGAATCCACATGGGATCGTCGTAATGCAGCGGGCTGTAATATTTGACCCCGATTTCAATAATGGGATAAACATATCCGCTGGCCTCGATTTGCGTGTAGGGATAGGACAGATCGCGCATCAGGGAGGTGCGGCCGAACTCGAAGTAGCGCAGATAATTGGCATGATACACCACCGCAGAGCGGTCCGTGTCTGCATAAAGCGTGCGGTAATGGCTTCTGTGCCAGATAAACCCGTCTGCCAGGTTTCTGACAAAGCGGGGATCCTCGTCATGGATTTCCGGTGTAAACGGCTTGGGCCGCATGATCAGACTCCTTTAAATACGATACAGCAATTTGTGCCGCCAAACCCGAATGCATTTGACAAGAAACACGAATACCCGGCATTGCGGGCCTGGTTTGCCACCACGTCGATATCGCCCAGATCCGGGTCATGAACATGGTTGATCGTGGGCAGCAAAACCCCCTGCTGCATACCCTCGATGCCGAAGGCCGCCTCGATTGCCGCAGAGGCGCCCAGGGTATGGCCGATCTGGGACTTGTTCGAGGATATCGGCAGATTCTTCACCCCGCTGCCAAACACGCTGCGCAGGCACTCGATCTCGGTGCGGTCCCCCTTGCTGGTGGACGTGCCGTGGGCATTGACATATTCAATGTCTTCAGGCGAAATCCCGGCATCGTCGATGGCACCTTCAATGGACCGGATAATGGTCGGCGCATGCGGCAGGGTGAAGTGATGGGCATCGGAGGTCCAGCCCACGCCCAGGACCTCGGCTTTCGGTCGCAGGCCATGGGCCTTTATGGCCTCTTCTGCGGCCAGCACCAGGA
>JAIPEJ010000075.1 GCA_021737225.1 Desulfobacteraceae bacterium | reverse complement strand
GCCCCGAGCAGGTTGGCCCGCCATAAAAACAACACCCGGGGAAAGTTTTTCGGGTTGTCCGGGTCTTCAACGGCAAAGGAAAGATCACCGGACTTGATCTTTTCCGTGACATGGGAAATGATCTGCTCATCTGAGTCCGCGCCCTGGTCCTGTGCCTGTTTGCAGAGATCCAGGGGATTTTCGGTAAACTGGGGATAAGACGGCAGCCAGCCCAGGCGGGCGGCCACCGCGTTATAGTCGGCCGGGTGTTTGGAGAGCAGTTTGTCTGCAAACATCGGAGATGCCAGGGCGCCGGCATCCATGGCATCATAGCGCCACTGGCAGGTGGCGAAATAAAAAAACGAGGTGCCGTTTTGCTGCCTCGGCGGCCGTTTCCAGTCCAGGGCAAAGGCGAGCTGGGCCCATGCGGATATGGGCCGGATTTTTTCCTGGCCCACGTAATGGGCCCATCCCCCGCCGTTAACCCCCTGGCAGCCGCACAGGGTGGTGAGGTTGATAATGGCCCGGTAGGTCATGTCACTGTGAAACCAGTGATTGGTGCCCGCGCCGAGGAAGATCATGGCCTTGCCATGGGTTTTTTCCGCTGTTTCGGCAAACTCCCGGGCCACGCGGATTGCGTCTTCGGCAGAAACTCCGGTGATGGCCGCCTGCCAGGCCGGGGTGTAGGGCTTGGGGTCGTGGTAGTCTGCGGGATAATCTTGTGTGTCCGCATCAGCGGGGAGGTTTGCCGCATTTTCCGGCATCAGGCCCAGGTTGGCGGCCATGAGGTCAAATACCGTGGTCACCCAGATTTCGCCCTCATCTGTAACGATTTTCCTTGCCGGCACGTAACCCGTTCGGGAGCCTGCGCCTGTAAAGGCAAATATCGGAAAACGGGTTTTGCACCAGCTCTGATTGGATTGGGCAAAACTCAGGCAGGGATCGATTTGCGCATCGGTTTGGGCATCCACCGGATGCAGATTCCATCGGCCTTCCTCGCCCCAGCGAAACCCGATGCCGCCGTTTGGTATAACCGCCTTATCCGTTTGTCCGTCCCAGCACATGGGCTTCCACTCGGCGTTGTTCATGGAAATGCCCAGGTCGGCAGCCCGCAGAAAACGGCCCGGAAGCCAGTTGTCTGTATCGTCTGTATCCAGTCGGACCAGGAAGGGCAGGTCCGTGTAAGACTTGGCGTATTGAGTGAAATATTCAGAAGCCCGGTCCAGGTAAAACTCCTTGAAAATCACGTGAGTCATGGCCATGGCCAGGGCCCCGTCGGTGCCCGCCCGGGCCGGCAGCCAGGAGTCTGCGAATTTGACGTATTCCGCGTAATCCGGGGCCACTGCGGCCACGCGCGCGCCCCGGTAGCGGGCTTCAGTGAAAAAATGCGCATCCGGGGTGCGGGTCATGGGCAGGTTGGTGCCCCATACGAGCATGTAGGCGGCCTCGTACCAGTCCGCGCTTTCGGGCACGTCTGTCTGATCGCCCCAGATCTGCGGGGATGCCGGGGGCAGGTCCGCGTACCAGTCATAAAAGCTGATCATGGACCCGCCGATCAATGAAAGAAACCGGGCCCCAGAGGCGTAGCAGACCATGGACATGGCCGGAATGGGCGTAAACCCGAACACCCGGTCCGGGCCGTATTTTTGGATGGTGTGCACCAGCGCCGCTGCCACCAGGGTGGCGGCCTCGTCCCAGGACACCCGGACAAGCCCGCCCTTGCCCCGGACCTTCTGATAGGCTTTGACTTTTTCCGGGTCATCCGCGATTGCCTGCCAGGCGCAAACCGGGTCCTTGTGTTCTTCCAGGGCGCGCCGCCACATGTCAACCAGCGCCGAGCGGATATAGGGATATTTGAGCCGCACCGGGCTGTAGGTATACCAGGAAAACGTGGCGCCCCTGGGACATCCCCGGGGCTCATGATCCGGCATGGCCGCACCGCACCCGGGGTAATCGGTTGCCTGCACCTCCCAGACGATCATCCCGTTTTTCACGTGCACGTCCCAGGCGCACGATCCGGTGCAGTTGACCCCGTGGGTGGTGCGCACGGTTTTGTCATGCTGCCAACGGGAGCGGTAAAAATCCTCCCATTCCCGCTGGCCGCAGCGCTCTGCGGCATGTCCGCCTGAAAGGGCGGTTTCACTGCATGACCCGTCTTTGGGCTTGGGGCGCAGGAACCGAAGCGAAAGAAACGGGTTGTCCCGGGACATGGATCCCTCCGTTAAAAAAGGGTGATTTGTGCAAATGGCCGCCCGTGCGGGCCGGAGTTTGCAGGATGTTCTTTATGCGTTTTTGCAATCCCTTCAAAGATGTCTTAACAAATAAAGATATGGGTAAATCTTTTTGCGTCAAACACTGGTGGCGCTATCCAAAAACATAGACCTTCCGACTGTATCTGTACCCCGGGTATCCGGACGTTTCCTTGACTTAAATCAAGGGGGTGCTGTTGTCTGTCTGTTATGGATTAGAAAAACATCAACCCGCAACCCATTGGAGGAACGATCATGGCTGAAATCAAAAACATTCTCTGGCCCACGGATTTTTCCGAAAACGCTGCCAGCGCGTTGCCCTTTGTGACATCTTTGTCTGAAAAATACGGGGCTGCGGTCCACATCCTCTACGTGCTCAAGGAATACGTGGAGTTCGGCGCCGCCTACGGAGACACCGACCCGCAGGCGGATTTCGAGCGCATGCGCCAGTGGGAAAAGGAGACCGCGGAAAAGCGCCTGGATGAAATCTGTGAAAATTTTCTGTCCGCCTGCCCGCTGTATTTCCGGCACACCGCGGTGGGTGATCCGGCCCAGAAAATCCTGGAATTCATGGAAACCCAGGACATCGACGTGGTGATCATGGCCAACCAGGGCCGGGAAAGCCACTTTGATTTCGGCTCCGTGGCCGAGCGCGTGCTCAAGTGCACCACCGTGCCGGTGTTCATGGTTCCGGCGCACCGGCGGGAATCCTGAAGCCTCAAGAAGCACTGAAAGGCATCTGCACCAGGCAGCCGGCATCCTTGATATCCCTGCGCGGTTTTTGGCCGTGGATTGATTTTAACGGGGAAAAATGATATTTTGCAGTATGGACATGAACATGAGCAGGAAACACACAGCGACCCGCAAAATGACCGAGGTGCGCAATGACAATTACGTTGCCGGCACCCCGGAAGAACGGATACTTCTCGTCTGGCCGCTGACAAAAGAAATTGTCTCCCTGAGCGCAAAGCAGGATGCTGAACGAAGATTACAGAGACATGTTACAGTGCTTGTCCGACGAGAAGGTTAAATATATCCTTGTCGGGGCATATGCGCTTGCCGCCCATGGTTATCCCCGGGCCACCATGGACATGGATATCTGGGTGATGCCCTCACCTGATAACGCCGAAGCGGTCCTTCGCGCATTGCGCAGTTTCGGCGCCCCATTGCACAATCTGACCAACCAGGATCTTCAGACAGACGGAACCATTTTCCAAATCGGCGTCGCTCCGAGACGAATCGACATTATCACAGCCGCATCAGGGCTCCGGTTTGAAAGAACATACCAGAATTCAATTCCGGTAAGCATCGATGGGATTGAACTCCGCATTCCTTCGATCGACGATCTGATTATCAACAAGAAAACAACCGGAAGAACAAAAGATCTGGCTGATGCCGAGGCGCTCGAAGATTTGAAAGATTCGGACCGAAAAAGATAGCTGCAACAAATAGGCTGCGAGCGTTTCTTATATGAACATCTCTGTTATACTTTTTGCCGCCATATTCTTCATCTCGTTTCTGCTCACCATGGTGGGGCTGGGCGGCGGCCTGATCTTCTCGCCGCTTTTTGTGATCCTGGGGTTTGCAAAGTCTGCCGCCGCTTCGGCCTCATTGTTTTTAAACCTGGTGGCGGCAGGTTCGGCCGCGTATACGTACGCGCGCAAAAAAATGGTGGATTTCTCACTTTCCATCCCCTTGATCATGTCCTCGGCCCTGGCCGCGCCCGCGGGCTCCTGGTTGAATGTCAGCATCGCCACAGGCCCGTTTCTTCTCACTATGGCGGCAGTGCTGGCCGTAGCCGGTCTTCGCATGCTGTTTTCCCCGTCCGGGCAGGAAGGACAGAGCAATCTGGCGCCTTGGAAAAAAATTGCCGGCGGCATCGGCATCGGCGCCTGCATCGGGCTTCTTGGCGGGCTTCTGGGTATCGGCGGCGGCGTTTTTGTTGTGCCCTTATTAATCTATGTGCTTAAAACCCCCACCAAAATTGCCGCCGCATCCTCCACGTTTATCGTGTGTTTTTCCTCGCTGACGGGTTTTCTGGGCTATGCCTCCATGGAAGCCGTCAACTGGTGGTTCATCCTGCCTGCGGCCGCAGCCTCGTTTGCCGGGGGCCAGGCCGGGGCAAGGCTTATGAGCACCCGGATCAAGGGCAAAACCATACGCGTTCTGTTCAGCCTGGTGCTTTTTGCCATGTGCGCAAGACTGCTGCACCAATACCTTGCATAGCTGAAAGCAGGGATGATTTTTTGCCGCTTTAATTCTTTTCCCCCGGCAAACGGCTCAAGCGCCGGTGCCGCTTTTGAGAACCGCCGTGGCCCGGATTTCGCACAAAAGCTCGGGCATCACCAATTCGGTTACGCCCACCGCGGTCCAGGCCGGAAAATTTTCGGGGATAAATCCGGCCTTGACCTTTAAAAATTTGCCGATTTCCTTCATGGAGGTGTGATAGGTCACCAGCTCCACGATGTCATCCAGGCCTGCGCCGGCTTCTGCCAGAACATGCTGGAGGTTGGCAAAAGCGGCCTGCGCCTGGGCCTCGATGCCTTCGGCGACATTTCCGTTCTCGTCAATGCCGACCTGGCCGGAGACCCAGACCATGCTGCCGGCGCAAACCGCCTGGGAAAACTGCATGCGCTGGTATATCTTTTCTGTTCCGGGCGGGTTGATCAGGGTTTTTTTCGATGGTTCCATAAATCGGTTTCCTTTCCGTTTTGCCGGCCGTGCCGGTTTTTGGTGCATATTCAGGATGAAGGGCGCTGGGCCTGCCAGATCTCTATGCGGTGTCCTTCCGGGTCATAAAAATAAAACACCCTGGCGCCCCAGGGGTGATCTCTTATATCTGTGGGTCCAATGCCGGATTTTTCCATATCCGCCCGAACCGAATCGATGTCTTCGACTTCCAGGGCCAGGGTGATGCCTTTGCCGCCGCAGCTTTTGACTGAAGCCCGGGTTTCGTCTGCAATGCTGATCCTTGACCCGTCGGTCAGGCGGAATTCCACGAACCAGTCGTTTGAAAAGTTGACCGGCAGGCTGAGCCGGTCTCTGTAGAACGCAACCGCTTGTTCCCACTGCCTGCAGTAAAGGATGGTATTTGCGGTTTTAAATCTTTGAACCGTCATTGATCCCATGCTTGCAAAAATGGATGATTCTGCATATTTTTTATTGTCATATTTCCTTTCCTGCAATGCAGCCAAGGATATATGAAGCATAGCACAATGCGCACACATTACAAAATTCTGTTGGCAGATATAACATGAACATATAAAAGTCCATTTATTTGATTCTATAAATCATGATCAGCCTGTAAAAAGTCTTTTTTACAGGCAGTGTTAAGTGATTAAGTAAAATCAGAAACTTATCATTTTATTGCATGGCGGTTATAATGGTTTCAGGACTTTTTACGAATTCATCAAATCATAACAACAAAAGGAAAAGACGATATGGCAGAAGACGGTATGTATGATCTGATCATTATCGGCGGCGGGCCGGCCGGATTGACCGCCGGAATGTATGCAATGCGGGCGGCGCTCAAGACCGTATTGATTGAACAAGGTGCTCCCGGCGGGCAGGTGGCCGTCACTGAGCAGGTTGACAATTACCCGGGATTCATCGAGATCGGCGGTTTTGAGCTTTGTGAGAAATTCCTGGAACATGCCAAGTGGTACGGGCTTGAGATCCTGGATAAGGAGGCGGTGGCAGCAGAGCCCGGAATCGAATGCCACTCGGTTCGCCTTGCCGACGGCACGCTTTTGAAATCCCGCGCGGTTATTCTGGCAACCGGGGGGACCTCCAGAAAACTCGAAGTTCCCGGGGAAAATGAAAACTTCGGCAAAGGGGTTTCCTATTGCGCAACCTGTGACGGCTTCTTTTTCCGGGACAAGACCGTGGCCGTGGTGGGCGGCGGTGATACCGCGCTGGAAGACGCGCTTTATCTTTCAAAGATCGCGCGCAAGGTTTATATCATCCATCGCAGGGACGCCTTCCGGGGCAGCAAGATCCTCCAGGAGCGGGTTTTTTCAGAGCCGGGGATCGAAATTGTATTCAATTCCGTTGTCTCCGAAATCCGGGCCGGCCTGGGCGGGGTTGAGCGCATCGGCTTAAAGGACACCCAAACCGGGGACAGCCGGGATCTCGATGTTGAAGGCGTGTTTATTTTCGTGGGCTTTCTGCCCAACAATGTGCTGGTCCCTGCCGGGATAAAAATGAATAAAACCGGTTACGTGGTTACAGACGAAAAATGCGAAACCGACATACCGGGCATTTTTGCCGTGGGCGATCTCCGGGAGAAATACGCCAATCAGATTGTGCTTGCCGCAGCAGACGGATGCACGGCCGCCCTGGCCTCGGCACACTATATCGAAACCCGGAAGGCATAAACGCCGCCCCGGCTTATGAATGCGGCAATCCGAAACGCAAATTCCTCGCTTTTCCGGCCAAAAGCCTTTCAGGCGCAAACCGGCTGCGGGTACTGCTGCCGGTCAGCGGGGGCAGGAAATCGATGAAGCCGCAAAATCCCTGGTTTCTGCGGCAAAAAAGCTTCAAAAGGAGCGCAGTCAATGAAAATTGCAATGATCGTCTGCCAGGACAGCCCGGAAGTGGTCTGGAACGCCTTCAGGCTGGCCAATATGATGCTCGAGGGTATGGACGACGTGAGCATCTTTTTAAACGGGCCGTCTGTGTGCTATGAGCAGTCTGCTTCCGAGCAGTTCCCGCTAATGGAACTTGCCAAGATCTTTACCCTTTCAGAAGGGCAGCTTCTGGCCTGAGGAAAGCTCATGGACCTCCACGGCGTGGAGGAAGGATACCACAAAAGAGGCACCCAGAGAAATCTCTATGATTTGATCAAAGAAAGCCACAGGGTAATCACTTTTTAAGTCGGTGCCGGCAATGGGAAAACGTTTTTTTTATCGCCCGAGCTGCAAATACGCGGAACGAAAACAGCAGCACGGAAACATAACGCCATTGCCGGCATGACAATTTCTGTTTCAGATATTGTCACAGATTTTGGTATCCAGGCGCGATCCTATACTTCGGCTCTGTTTAAACCTGCTTTCCAGGCAAGATTGGCCAACCCCTGTTTGAGGCTTTCCAGACTGGAATATACCACCGGCACCACGATCATGGTCAGAAAAGTACCGATCAACAGACCGGTGCCCGCCACGATTGCCAGCGGACTGAGCCGCTCCAGTCCCACTGCCATTTCAAAGGCCAGCGGCGAGAGACCGACCACCGTGGAGAAAGTGGTCATCAAAATCGGCCGCACCCGCAGTTCAACTGCCTTTTTGATCGCCTCGGCCTTTTCCTCTCCCTGCTTCCGGGTCTCAATTATAAAATCCAAAAGCAGTATGCTGTTGTTGATAATGATCCCTGCCAAAAAGATCATTCCCATATTGCCGGGCATACACATGGGTTTGTCGAATATCAAAAGGCCCCACAGGGAACCGGCCACAGCCAGGGGAATGGCAGCCATAATGGTCAGGGGGTGCATAAATGAGCGAAACATTGCCAAAAGCAATAGATACAAAAAGACAATGCCAATAATCAGGGACCGGCGCAGTCTTTTTTGCGTATCCATCATATCCGCCGTTGTACCGGAAAATTCAATGCTGTAACCACCCGGGGCCGCGATTTGATCAATGCGCTTTTTGGCCTTTGCGGTTACCTGGGATATACTAATATCCCGATTCACTCCGGTTACATCTATGGTGGTCTGCAGCTCTTCCCTGGTAACAAAGGGTTGTTCCCTGTCAGCATCTATATTGGCCAGGCTCCTTAGTGGAACCGGCCCGAAATTGGAACCCACGTAAATATCCTTCAAATCTGCAATGCTGCTAACATCTGTTTGAAGATATTCAACCCGTAAAGGGATATCCAGGTAATTTTCCAGGCGCATCCTGGTGGCAGGTATTCCCTGCAGCGCAGCCTTCAGCTCGCCGGACACCTCTTCCGGGGAAGTGCCGTAAAGCCGGGCCAGTGCCGGATCTACATTTATATCGTATTCTTTTTCGTCAAAATACCAGCTCCTGCGCACGTCCACAAGCCCGGGCACACCCTGCAACTTTTGCAAACTCCGATCCGCCAGTTTATCCAGTACCTTTGGATCAGGCCCGCTGATAATTATATTCAGCGGGGCCTTGGTGGTGGCCATGGGGGTTGCCCCGTACTCACTGACCCGGTAACTTTTTATCCCGGGTATTTGCCGGATTTTTTTGCGCCATTTTTCCTGGATTTCCCATATGGTATCCTTTCTCTCTGTCCTGTCCACCAGGTGCACGGTTATGCTTGCGGACTGGGCGATTGTTCCCCCGGTTCCGAAGCTCAGCGCTCCGGGCTCTGAACCCACGACAGAAGAGACGGTTTTCACGCCGGGTTGCGCATAAATAATCTTTTCCACTTTTTGCAAGGTATCTTCTACCTGGTCCAGGGAATCCGTGGCCGGCAGATTGAATTCAACTATAGAAATCCCGGTATCCATCGGCGGCATGAGTTCTCCGCCCACCAGGGAAGGGATCGTCCTTACGCTGACCAGAAAAAAGGCAACAACCAAAACAAGGGTGAGCACCCGCCAATTCAGGGCTTTTCTTAAAATGAACAAATAAAACTGCCTTATATGTTCCACTGCCACATCTACATAAGCCGCCCCCCGCTCTATAAGATTTCCCTTTTGGGTTTTCTTTGACAGCAGCCTGGATGTCAGAAGCGGAACCAGGGTCAGGGAGATGAGCAAGGAGGCCAGCAGGGTGGTGGAAATGGTCAGGCTAAGCCGTCCAATCGTCCGCTGGGCATAACCCCCGATAAAGATAATGGGCAAAAGCACTGCCACCGTGGTCAGTGTGCCCGCGGTGTTGGCCAGGGCGATTTGCCGGGTCCCGGAACTCGAGGCTTCCAGGGCACTCGGCGAGTCCGGACCGCGGAAATGACGGTAGATATTCTCCAGGACCACCACCGAGGAGTCCACCACAAGTCCGGTGGCCACGATCAGGCCGGTCAGAGTAATCATGTTCAGGGTATACGGGGAAAACCAGAGGATGGCCAGGGTGAACAAAAAAGAAAGCGGCAGGCTGAGCCCCGCGGTCAGGGCCGCCCGGGTATCGGCCAGGAAGAGAAAGATCACCAGGATTGTCAATATCACGGCCTGGGTAATTGAACTGACCATGCCCTGCATATTGATATCTATTAGCGGCTGCTGATCCTGGGTGATCTGAAAATCCAGGTTCGGATACGCCGCTTTTAACTCGGGAAGAAAGGACTTGACCCGCTCGATGGTCTCCACGGTGGGACCGTCCTGGGGTTTGATAATACCCAGGGCAATCGATTCCTTTTTATTGCCGTGGTAAAGGGATCTGGGCTCCTGGTTTTCCAGGCGCACCTCTGCCACGTCGGAAAGCAGCAATTGCCCGTCTCCCTTGCGGCGCAGCGGCAGGTCCCGAATGTCGTAAAGATCTTTGAATTCACCTGCGGTGCGGATCAGATACTCGCTGTCGCTGCTGTACAGGGTTCCGGCGGGAACCGATATGTTCTGTTTGGACAGCACCCCGATGACTTCCCCCAGGGTAATATCGTTTGCTGCCAATTTATCCCGGGAAACCCCGACGACCACTTCCGGCCTGTTCCCCCCGAAGACGTCCACATCCGCAACCCCGTCCAACCGCAGGATCCGGTCCTTGATCTGGTTTTCTGCCAGCAGGCGAATATCCCGGAGACTTTTCACGCTCTTCTCGCCCGGGCTGAGCGCCAGGGTAAGCAACGGCCGCGAGGTGGATTCGTTCAATTCGTATATGCTTGGAGACTGTGCCCTTTCCGGCAGATCGGACTGAATGCGGGCAATGGCGTTTTGCACATCCACGATCGCCTGTCCCGGATCCTTGGTATACTTGAATTCCACGGTTACCGAAGAGACCTGGTCCCGGCTGGTGCTGCGGATATTTTCCACGCCGCTGACCGTATTGACCTCTTTTTCTATAACCTGGGTGATCTTGTCCTCTATATCCCCTGCGCTGGCGCCGGGCTGCTGGGTGATCACCACGACCTGCGGCGGGTTGGTATTGGGAAACAGATCCACCGGCGTCCGCATAAACCCGATAATGCCCATGGCAGCCACCAGAAGGACCAGGGCAATCACGGCATAGGGATGGTTGAGTGAGGCTCTGGACGGATTCATTGAATAACCTCCACCTTTTCCCCTGAAGAAAGCCTGTTCCAGCCCAAAAAGGTGTTTTGAACAATCCGGGTACCGGGGGAAACGCCCTCTACTGCAACCTGGTCCCCGCTCATTGCAAGCACTTTTACGGGTCTTGCCTGCAGGCGTCCCTTATCCACGGCAAATACGTGCGTCTCCGCCCCGGGCGAAGGAATCAGGGAAGAACGCGGCACCAGGGTGACATCCTGCAATTTTTCCACGATCACGGAAACAGGCAAATAAGCTCCCGGAGTTAGGCCCTTGCTGTCTTTTCCTTCCAGCCACACTTCCGCTTTTTTCATCCTGGCCCGATTCAGGGAGGGATGCACCAGGCTGAGCCGGGCCCTTTTGTCCTGCCCCTGTACGGAAAAAACAACTTCCTGGCCCTGGCTTATCTCCGGGAAATCCGCCTGGGGGATATCAAAGGAAATCTTCAATGTTTTCCTGTCCTCGATCTTTAGCAGGAGCTTCGAGGGCGAGGCCATATCTCCGGGATCCACCAGGCGCTCGCTGACAGTCCCGTTATATTGGCTGGTTATCGCGTAGTAGTCCAATCTCGCCCGGATTTCTTTTTTTTGATTGCGCAGGGAGGAAATACGGGCTTTGATCGCCGTGGTCTTTTCTTTTGCTGCCGTGAGTTTGCCCTTTATTTCTGCCGCCTTTTCCGCGACGCGTTCTGCCTCGGAGGCGGAAACGGCCTTTTTTTCCAGCAAATTTTGATTCCGCGCTTTCTCCGATTTCCAATACCGGTAGGAACTTTCCAGGGCCCTGGCCGTGGCCTTGTTTCCGGATAAATCCGCCTCGGCTTCCTGTATTCTGGCCTGGATCGAATCCAACTTGTAGCGTACCTCTTCGGAATCCAACTCAACAAGAATTTCACCGGAGTTTACCCTGTCGCCTTCGTCAACGTGCACTGTTTCCACTTTTGCGCTGACTTTGGTGGCTACCCCCGCTTCGCGGGCCGGCTTTACAACACCCAGGTAATCCTTTTTCTTGTGCAGATCCCCTTTTTCGGCTTTCACTGCAGTCACCGGCATGGGTTTGTCCCCATACTCAGGGACCTGGCTTAATTCCTTTTTTTTCTGAGAAACCAGAAACACGGCTGCCGCCAAAACGCCCACCACTACGACCACAAGCAGAACAATCCTCAAATTTCGTCTCATACATAAACTCCGGATTTATTTATTTGCTGCATTCCTATCCAAACGGATCGGGCCCGGC
>JAIPEJ010000074.1 GCA_021737225.1 Desulfobacteraceae bacterium | reverse complement strand
GGGGGAACTGGTAATTTTTCGGGGGCCCGGGCTCTGTGAGCGCTGCACCGCGGGGGACTCATGTTGCGGCTTGACATTTCGGCATTTACCGGCAATTATTAGAACATGGCAAAAACCGGTCTTGACAATATCCCGTTCAGCAAGGCTTTTTTTCTGGTTGCCGCGATGCTTTGCTTTTTTTGCGCGGGCTGCGGTGGGTCCAAGCATCCCCCGGTTGAACTCAGGTACCAGCAGGAAGAAGCTGTAAAAGATCTGCAGGCAAAAGACGTTTCCTACCCGCAGACACGATTCGTTGTCCTGTCAGATCCCCACTACTACCATCCGAGCCTGGGCACTTCCGGGCCGGACTTTGAAGCATACATCCGCGACGATCGGAAGATGCTGGCCAAAAGCGACGAGATCCTGGATGCAGCCATTGAACGGGTAAGTCGGGAAAAAGCGGATTTTATCCTGATCTGCGGCGATCTCACCAAGGACGGGGAAAAGATCAATCACCGGCATGTTGCCGAAAAAATCGAAAACCTGCACACTTCGGCAGACGTATACGTGGTTCCCGGAAACCATGACGTGGCAAACGGCATATCCCGCAGGTACACAAAAGACGGAACAGAGCCGGTTGCCAGTGTTTCTCCGGAAGAATTCAAGAAAATATACGCAGATTACGGGTATGCCTCTTGCCTGGATGCCGACGCAGCCTCGCTTAGCTACGTGGTCGAACCCGTGCCCGGCTTGTGGGTCCTGGCACTGGATTCATGCCTGTGGCGGGAAAACGAAGCCGGCAAGCATCCGGTGACAGACGGGCGGTTTCCCGGGCAAACCCTGAAATGGATCGAGGAAGTGCTGATCCGGGCCAGGCAGCAGGAAAAAGCGGTGCTGGCCTTTATGCACCACGGCCTGATGGAACACTATCCAGCCAATGAAAAGTATTACGGCCAATACGTGGTCGACAAAAGCGACACGCTAACCCGGCTTTTTGCCGCCTACGGCGTGCGCCTGGTCTTTACCGGCCACTTTCACGCCCAAGACATCACGACAAAAAGCCCGGAACAGCAGGCAGCCCGGGTTTTTGACGTGGAAACCGGTTCACTGGTCACCTATCCCTGCCCTTATCGCACAGTGGCCTTTTCCGGGGACGGCACCTGCACCATTGAAAGCCGGTTCATCGAATCCATTGACTCCGTGGACAAGGACTTTCCCGATTATGCCAGGGACTTCGCATTCCGGGGAACTATCGGACTGGCGGACAAGGCGCTTGAAGGATATTGGGTCTCAGAAAAAGGCAGAGATATCCTTGCCCCGCAGATAGCAGAAGCCTACGTGGCCCACCTGGAAGGCGACGAAAAGCCGCCCGAAGAAGTGCTGACCACCAAAGGCACGGGTCTGATGGGCCGCATCGTGGGGTTTTCGCAAAAAGACCTGGTGCATGGCTGGTGGACCGACCTCCGGCCGGCAGACAACAGCCTGACAATCGACTTCGAAAACAGCGCCGGTTCTAATGATCATCGGCATTGATACCGGCAGAAGCCGTGATTCCGGGCCTGACCGAAGTGCCGGCGACTTGCATGATTCCCCGAAACTGCCAGATGATCACATCTTGCGCAGTTCCTTGCGCAGGATTTTTCCCACCAGGCTTTTGGGCAGCGAATCGAGGAAAACCACATCTTTGGGAGACTTGAAGCGCGTGAGCCTTTCCCTGCAGAATTCGATGATCTCCTCTTCAGCGGCACTCTGCCCGGGCAGCAGCACCACAAAGGCCTTGATGTCCTCGCCGTAGACCTCGTCGGCCACGCCCACCACCGCGGCTTCGGATACCTTGGGATGACTGTAGATCACCTCTTCGATCTCCCGGGGCGCGATGTTTTCCCCGGCCTTGATGATCAGGTCCTTTTTGCGCTCGGTGATGAAAAAATACCCCTCTTCATCCTTGTATCCCACGTCACCGGTGTAAAGCCAGCCGCCTTTTAAAACCTTTTCGGTCTCCTCGGGCCGGTTCCAGTAGCCTTTCATGAGCATGGGCCCGGAGATGATGATTTCGCCCTCCTGGTTTGGGGGCAGCTCCCGGTCGGCATCGTCTACGACCTTCATGTGCGTACCTTTCATGGGAAGACCGATGGAGCCGACCTTTTTTTTGCCTTCCAGGGGATTGACCGAATTGTTGGCGCCTGCCTCGGTCAGCCCCCAGCCCTCGATGATTTCAAAGCCGAAGGTGTCCCTGAAACGCTCCCAGGTCTCCAGGGTCAGGGGGGCGGATCCGCAGATCCAGTATTTCATGGAGCTCAGGTCGTATTTTTTCGGATCCGGATGCAGCAGCATGAACACATACATCGTGGGCACCGCGCCCATGATGTTGGCCCGGTATTTCTCAATTGCGCCAAAAACCGTGTCAATGTCAAAGGTGTTTAAAACAACGGTCCTGCCGCCGCCCACATACATCCCGTAGTTCATGCTGGCAATTCCGTATGAGTGGCACAGGGGTAGCACGCTGATGCTTGTCATGTCCGGGGGCAGGTTGAGCGTGTCCTGCTGCATCTTGGCATTGGCATACAGGCTGTAATGGGTGTGCATCACGCCCTTGGGCTGGCCCGTGGTGCCGGCCGTGTAGATCAGGGCGGCCAAATCATCATCTTCGGTCTGCACCATGGAAATTTCGTCTGACTGCTGCGCTAAAAGCTGGTGATAAGACAGCACCCCGTGGGGCACGTCCTGGTCGGTAAGAATCACGTTTTCGATATTCGGGGCTTTTTGCCGGCAGGTCTCGATTTTTTCCAGAAAATCCGAGCTGCTGATAATCACCCCGGCGCCGGTGTCCTGG
Organism: Desulfobacteraceae bacterium; assembly: GCA_021737225.1. Taxonomy (GTDB): domain Bacteria; phylum Desulfobacterota; class Desulfobacteria; order Desulfobacterales; family Desulfosalsimonadaceae; genus Desulfosalsimonas. The sequence continues at coordinate 9,029 of JAIPEJ010000074.1, read as the reverse complement.
TAAATAAAGGCGGTTTCCGCCTCTCCCACCATGAAGTTGATGGGCACCACCACCGCGCCGAGGGTATAGACGGCCATGAAGCTCTGCAGCACTTCCGGGCAGTTGGGCATCTGGATGATCACCCGGTCGCCTTTTTGCACGCCCATCTCTTTTAATGCATTTGCCAGGCGGTTTGAAGCGCTGCGCATCTCCAGGTTGGTCCACTGGCGATCTTTAAAGATCACCGAAACATGCTCACCGAATTGTTTAATTTCCCTTTCCGGCAATTCCACAAGATTCATGTTTCCCCCTCCCGGTCAATGGTCTCAATGGAATGTCCTAAAAAATCCATTTCAGGCAGTTTGACAATTTTGATTTTATCAATTAATTGATAAAAAATCAAAAATTCATTTTGCACTAAAATCTCATAACCTTAACAAACCGGATGAATATGGATTGACGAAAGCCCGATAAGATGTCATTTCAAAAGCAGGCAGAAAGAAATTCGGCTATTGATGCAGGCTTTGAATAGCATCCGAGTTTTTAGGGAGAGCAGATGATAAGCCCGGCCGGGCACAAGCACATTGCGCAAGACGAGCATGCACAGGCATTAAGGCTGCGGCGCGCGTTTCTGGCGTTTTGCGGGTATATACTGGTTTCCGCCGGGGCGTTTTTAAGCCACTATCTCGGATTTATTCGGGATATCGGCATCTTCGGCATTACGGCAATCCTGCTCGGCTTGCTGCTGGGAAATCTCATTGTTTTTGCCCTGATACATACCGGCACAAACAGACGTTTTGCCGATCCCAGCATGACGCTGCCCCAGTTGCTGCTGGGCATCGTCTTCTGTACAGTGCTGGCTTTCTACACAAAAAGCCCCTTACGCGGCATTGAGATTCTGCTTTACATCCTGGTGCTCATGTTCGGTGTGTTCCGGCTGCGGCTGATTGATTTCATTATTCTTTCAGTCATTACCACATTTTTGTATGCCGGCACCGTCGGGCTGCTGCATCATTTTCACCCGGCACAGGTGAACATCCGGCTGGAAGCAATCCGCACGGCAAGCCTGCTGCTGGCAGCCACATGGGTGTCTTTTATATTCAATTATATCGCAAACCTGAGAAGAAAGATCCGGCGCATTGCCAGCCATGACGAGCTCACCGGGCTTTATAACAGAAGGGAAATCTTTCGCATCCTTGCCCGCGAAAAGGCCCTGTCCCAGCGCTCCGGGCTGCCGTTTTCCCTCTGCATCCTGGACCTGGACGATTTCAAGGCCGTAAATGACACCTACGGTCACCTGGCCGGGGATTACGCATTAAAGGAATTTGCCCGAACCCTCAGGGAAAACATCCGCTCCGAGGATTATGCCGGCAGATACGGGGGAGAGGAATTTATCGTGATTTTTGTAAATTATAATCTCACGGACGACCACACGCCAAGCGCGCAAAGACTGATGGCGGCAATCCGCACCCTGCGGTTTCCGGACATTTCTGATACTCTGCGGATCACCGCCTCGATCGGTGTGGCAGCCTACAGGCCCCAAGAAAGCATAGATTCGCTGCTGGCCAGAGCCGACCAGGCCCTGTACCAGGCCAAGCTCAAAGGAAAAAACCAAATCGTGTGCGGGGAAAAATGAAAACGCCTTTTTCCTCGCTTGCCGCGGTCAGGGATTTTTCCGAGAACATCCGGGCGGATTACAAGCGAAACGACGTGCTGAGCAACAATGCCGGAATCGGGCCGGGATCACGCAAGGCGCAGCGTGAACTCAGCAAATACGGCCATGAATTGCGCTTTGCCGTTCCTTCAAATCACTCTTTCCAGGTAACTGACCGCGTTATTCATGGCTGAGATGCAATTCTTATACATATGAACAAACGATTTTACTGATCCATAAGGGCTGCGCGCAAGCTGGAATATCATTTCCCGGCAGTTTAACCGTCCGTCGGGGCTTATAATGTTTTCAGGGATGTTTGCCAAATCATCTCCCGTGTCTGAAATGCCTTTTATAACACAACACGGAAGCCCCCGTGCGACGGCCATTTCAATCAATCCTGCAGCCTCCATATCAAGAATCCTGTGTCCGGGAGGTTTTCTGTATTCTTAAAATCAAATATGGCATATCCTTTTTCCAGGCACAACAGCGGTCATTATTTTTGGCCGGAGACAATGCTTGACAATTAATGAGAAAAGGGTTTTAATAATATAAAAAGCGTTTTTGTATGTCACCGCGGAAAAATATTGTGAGCGCAGGTTGACAAGCGGACATTTACCCCACAGTGACAGTAGATGTTGCTATTCCCACTCGGGTCCCCCAACGAAGCAGGCTTCTGAATCTCCACCTCAAACAGAGCGCCGCCGCTAAAGAGTTTTCAATAATTAAATTTCCATAGCCCTTGAATTGCATCCGCAAACTGGCTTTTGCCGAAATGTTGCCAGTCTGTTGTTTCAAACTGGGTTTCATCAGGCTTTTTTGGGAAACACCGGTTACATGCAGGATGAAAGAACAAGTTAGGGGTGGTGCACTTTCATTTTGTCATCCAGCATTACCGGTTAGCTTAAAAAACTCCAGAAAGAAAGGAGGTCGTATGAAGGTAACCCGTCGAAATTTCATGAAACTTACAGGGGCATCAGCGGCAGGCGCAGCGGCATTCGGCCTGGGGTTCGATTTGAAACCTGTTCGGTCGTATGCCCAGACCCTGAAAATCCGGCATGCCAGGGAAAGCACCAGCATCTGCTGCTACTGCGCGGTAGGATGCGGAGTCATCGCTCACACAGGAAGGGCCGGGGCCGGCAGTATCATCAATATTGAGGGGGACCCGGATCACCCGATTAACGAAGGGACCTTATGCTCAAAAGGGGCCGCACTGAGCCAGTTGGTCAACAACAAGAACCGGATCACCACACCGCTTTACAGGAAACCTTACAGCAATGAGTGGATGGAAGTCTCCTGGGAGCAGGCCCTGTTAATGATCGCCAAAAGAATGAAAAAAAGCCGGGATGCCAGCTTCCGCCAAAAAAATGACAAAGGGCAGGTCGTCAATCGCACCGAGGGGATTGCGCAGGTGGGCAGTGCAGCCCTCGACAATGAAGAATGTTGGCTGATACAAGGGATGATGCGGACCCTGGGCCTAACATACATTGAACATCAGGCCCGTATCTGACACAGCGCCACTGTAGCGGCTCTGGCAGAGTCGTTCGGGCGCGGGGCAATGACCAATCATTGGATTGACATTAAAAACAGCGACTGCATCCTGATCATGGGGTCAAATGCAGCCGAAAACCATCCGATCTCCTTTAAATGGGTAAACAAGGCCAGAAAAAAAGGCGCCCAACTGCTCAGCGTGGACCCCCGTTTTACCCGCACTTCATCCAAGGCCGACCACTTTGCCCAGTTGAGATCCGGCACAGACGTTGCCTTTCTGGGCGGCATGATCAAGTACATTCTGGACAATGAAAAGTATTTCAAGGAGTATGTGGCCGAATACACCAACGCCTGTTTCATTGTGGGGGACAGCTATGGTTTCAAGGACGGGCTGTTCTCCGGTTATGATCCAAAGACCCGAAGCTATGACAAGAGCAAGTGGGCTTTTAAGCAGGACGCCGAAGGTAATCCCGAAAGGGACCGGACTTTGCAGGACCCACGGTGTGTGTTTCAACTTCTCAAGGAACACTACAGTCGCTACGACATGGAGACCGTTTCCGCAATCACGGGAACACCCAGGGCGGACCTGCAAAAGACTTACGAGCTTTACGCGGCCACGGGCAAAAAAGGCAGGGCCGGGACGATCATGTACGCCATGGGCTGGACCCAGCATACGGTCGGGGTTCAAAACATCCGGGCAATGGCCATTATCCAGTTGCTGCTGGGCAACATGGGCGTTGCCGGCGGCGGAGTGAATGCGCTTAGAGGAGAGTCCAACGTTCAGGGTTCCACAGACCACTGCATTCTCTTTCACATATGGCCCGGTTACCTGAAAACACCCAAGGCCTCCCAGCCCACCCTGGAGGCCTACAACAAGGCCTACACGCCGCACACCGATGACCCCTTGAGCGCGAACTGGTGGAGCAATTACCCGAAGTACTCGGTAAGCCTGTTGAAATCCTTTTTCGGAGACAAAGCCACCAAGGCGAACGATTTCGGCTACAATTGGCTGCCAAAGCTCGATGACGGTACCACTTACTCCTGGCTGGATCTCTTTGACGAGATGTACAAAGGCGCTTTTACCGGCTTCCTTGCATGGGGCCAGAATCCGGCGGGGTCCGGCGCCAATGCCAACAAAACGCGAAAAGCCCTGGCGAACCTGGACTGGATGGTCAATGTTAACCTTTTTGAAAACGAAACCGGCTCTTTCTGGAAGGGCCCGGACGTGGAACCGGACAAGGTTAAAACCGAGGTTTTCTTTTTGCCCGCAGCCGCATTTGCGGAAAAGGAGGGATCTATCACCAACAGCGGCCGGTGGAGCCAGTGGCGATACAAGGCGGCGGATCCGCCGGGCAATGCACTGCCCGACAGTGACATTCTTCTCCGGCTTTATAAGAAAATCAGATGGCTCTACAGGCAGGACGAAAATCCGGTTTTCCCGGAGCCGATTCTCAATTTTAAAACCGATTATGAAACCAACGGCAGATTTGACGCGCACAAGATGGCCAGGGAAATCAACGGGTATTTCCAGAAGGATGTCACCGTAAAGGGAAAATCCTTCAGGAAGGGAGATTTGGTGCCGAGCTTTGCCTACCTGCAGAATGACGGCTCGACCAGCAGTGCCAACTGGTTGTATTGCGCATCCTATACGGACGCGGGGAACATGGCGGCCCGGCGCAAAAAAGAAAAGTCTGGCATTGGTCTGCATTTAGAGTGGTCCTGGTGCTGGCCGGTCAACCGCCGTATTATCTACAACCGGGCCTCGGTGGACAAGTACGGCAACCCCTGGGACAAGGAAGATCCGGTGATTCGCTGGGATGCAGACAAGGAGACCTGGGTCGGAGATGTGCCCGACGGCGGCTGGCCGCCCATGCTCAAGCCGGACGGGACGCCTAATCCGAACACCCGGTACCCCTTTATCATGAAACCCGAAGGACACGGCAGGATTTTCGGGCCGGGCCGGACGGACGGGCCTTTTCCGGAGCACTACGAACCCCTGGAATGCCCCGTGGAAAAAAATCTCCTCTCCGGGCAGCTGAGCAGTCCCACCGCGCCGAAATACAGCACAGAGATGGACGTCTACCGGACCTGCGATCCCAGATTTCCTTTTGTGGCGACTACCTACAGACTTTCCGAACACTGGCAGACCGGGGTCATGACCCGCTGGCAGCCCTGGCTGCTTGAAACTCAGCCCCAGTTGTTTGTCGAGATGAGTCCCGAGCTTGCAAAGCTGAAGAAAATCGACAACGGGGATAAGGTCAAGGTGGTCACCCTGCGGGGTGAGGTCACGGCTGTGGCTATTGTAACAAGCCGGATGCGGCCTTTTAAGATCCAGGGAAATATGATCCATCAGGTCGGACTGCCCTGGCATTTCGGGTGGGTGCATCCCAAAGACGGGGGAGATTCCGCCAATCTGCTGACCCCGTCAGCAGGCGATCCCAACACCCGGATTCCTGAAACCAAGGCCTTTATGGTCAATGTCGAAAGAATGTAAGGAGGTGATCTGATGAGTGGAAAGGCGTTTTTTATAGACACGACTTTGTGCACGGCATGCCGGGGCTGTCAGATTGCCTGCAAACAATGGAATCAACTGCCGGCCACGGACACCGAAAATCGCGGCAGCTATCAGAATCCGCCTGATTTGAATTTCTCCACCTACAAGCTGGTGCGCTTTGCCGAACACACGGGCGCCGGGGACAAGCCGCTCTGGTACTTCTTCTCCGATCAGTGCCGGCATTGTGTTGATCCGCCATGCAAGGCATTTGCTGACACAAACATCCCGGGGGGCATATTGATAGACAGTCACACCGGTGCCGTACTCTACACGGATAAGCTCAAAAAGGCAGATGCACAAAGCATCAGGGCGAGTTGCCCGTTTGATATCCCCAGGGTCCAGGAAAATACCGGCTATATGGCAAAATGTACCATGTGCGTGGACAGGGTAAACAACGGGCTTCTGCCGGCATGTGTGAAAACCTGTCCAACGGGTGCAATGAACTTCGGAGACCGCGAGGAAATGGTGAGTCTGGCCAAAAAGCGCAAGGAAGAGGTAGCTTCAAAATATCCCAAAGCCACGGTCACAGGGCTGGACGATCTCCGGGTTTTTTTCCTCCTTTCTGATGAACCGGATAAGTATCATAAGTATGCAAAGGCGGCAATGCCGCCAGAGGGCATTTCACGGCAGATGGCGCTCAAGCAGATCGGCAATTCCCTAAAGGAGCTTTCAAGGCAGTGGTTCCGGTTAAATCGCATTGCCGGCTGAAATAGGTGATGCCCCGGCCTCGAAGTAAACGGGCCGGGGCATCGGTCTTATATCCGTGGCTGCGTGCCGGGAGTTGAAGTCTATGAAAACGGAAATCTTGTTGGCCCTGGTGATCAGTCTGTGTTTCTGTTTTTTTTGTCCGGGCGACGCGGTTTCCGGTGATCAGGAAAAGCCTCCCCGGGCCGGGGAGGCTTTTCCCGCGGTTTTGCTTTCCGTACCGGAAAACCCCGCAAGCAGGAGCTACCTCGGTCTGAGTTCGGAGGCGGGCACTTTTGAAATCGGCAGCATCAAGGCGCGGTTGCTGGTTATCGAGATCTTCAGCATGTACTGTCCGTATTGCCAAAAAGAAGCCCCGAAAGTGAACCAGCTTTATCAAAAAATCGAAAACGACTCCCATCTTAAAGAGCGCATCAAGCTGATTGGCATCGGCGCCGGCAATTCCGCGTATGAAGTGGATGTATTCCGTAAAAAATACAATGTGCGCTTCCCTCTGATCCCGGACCCGGGATTTGAGATATATGGGCAAATCGGAGAAGTCCGGACACCCTTTTTCTTCGTGGTCAAAATCAGCCGGGAGGAGAAGCCCCACCGCGTTGTTCACACAGAGCTTGGCGGACTCAACGGGGTTTCCCGGTTCCTGGAAAAAACGGCAAATCTGTTAAAATCCGCGGACCGGGAGGATTAAAATGAAAAAGGCGATCGTGATCTGTGCCGCGGTTTTTTTTGCCGTTTTTTCCGGGCAGGGGTGGAGCCAAACGCATTCCGATGCGTTTAGAGGCAAGATCCATGATCCCGGAAAGCTTCAACCGACCGACAGCCAACTGAAGGTCAAGGAAGGGGATGAAGCCCCGGATTTCAGCCTTCCGTCCATATCCGGGGATATGATTGCGCTTGGCCGATACCGGGGCAAGAAAAATGTTGTCCTTTCTTTTGTGCCGGCGGCATGGACACCGGTCTGCTCGGACCAATGGCCCGGATACAATATTGTGGAACCCATGTTCCGGGAACATGATGCAACGCTGTTGGGCATTTCCGTGGACAACATCCCCACCCTCGATGCCTGGACCCGCCAGATGGGCGGACTTTGGTTCCCGGTCCTCTCGGATTTCTGGCCCCATGGCGGCGCTGCGGAAAAATTCGGGATTCTCCGCTCAGACGGGACCGCGGAAAGGGCATTGATCATTATCGATAAAAAGGGCACCATCAGATTTATCAAGGTCTATGACATCAACAAGCGCCCGCCGCTGGAAACGCTCATGAAAGCACTCGAAAGGCTCAAATGATGAAAAAAATGAAGGATCCACTGGCCATTGTTGATCGGCTTGCAGAACGCAAGCCCCTCTACAGGGAGGCTCTCGGCCTTTACCGGCAGCTCGCGGAGCGAATGATTGAAGTATCGTCGCCCTCAAGGCGTTTGTCTTTTGACGAGAACATGGAAAAAATGAAGCGCCATGAGGGTTTCCCGCTGTTTGAAAGGCAGGCGCTGCCCATTGACCTGGCAAGTGCCTCCGAACTGCTATCGGGGTTTATGAGCGATTTGATTCATGAAGAGCGGCCGGATACCGAGGGATTGATGAACGCCCTGAAAATCTCAGGTAAAGACCCGGATTGGAGCACGAGGCTGTTTGAGGCGATTCTCAAAGAAGACCATGCGGCATTGGCTGCAATTGCGGAAGATGTCGGCCTTGACCCCGATGGATTGCGATACTTGGCCCTAATCGCACTTGGCCCGGAAATGGAGGCCCTTGGCAACGCAGTGTCAGACAGAATTGATACGGAAAACTGGGATTACGGGTATTGTCCGCTTTGCGGATCAAAACCCAGTATGGCCTATTTCACCGATTCCGGAAAAAGATACCTCCATTGCGAACTCTGCGGCACAGAATGGGCGCATCAAAGAATTGGCTGTCCTTTTTGCGGCAATCAGGACCATGAAAAACTCGGCTATCTCGAACCTGAGCAGGAAGAAGGCCATCGGGTTTATTTCTGCAGAAAATGTCTGAAATACATCAAGACGTTGGATAAACGGGTGATTGAAGATATGGCGCCCATGGAACTTGAAAACATTGTCACCCTGCATTTGGACATGCTGGCGGTGGAAGCGGGCTTCAAGTAGGAAGGCCCGAAAAATCCGTTTTTACAACGTATCCGTTTCCGATGGCTTTTTTAATGGCCTTGCGGATCATTGTTTTGTAGGAATGAAGCGCAACCGTCTCCGCCACACGAAGCATTTTGGTTTTGTCGCCTATTAAATTGTGTGCCGTCTAAGTCTTTAAGGCCGGGTCGGCTTTTTCCTATTCCTGCGGTTGCTCCATACGGTTTAATTGGTTTGCCACTTCCTGCAGCCTGTCGATTGCATCCTGGAGCCCTTCGCGCACGGCTTCCAGCCCCTCGGCGGCAACCCCCTCATCGTTCGGTTTGATACCTGCCTTATATCCTTTCAGATCCGCGTCCGCCTCAACAGGGGGCGCCACTGTGGCCTTTTTCCCCACAAGCGCGTCAACAGAGTCTTCCAGGCTCGGGTGCATAACCACCCGGCGGCTGTCGGCAAGGATGATGCGTCTGAGTTCCGGAAACGCGAGGGATTCGGGTTTTAAAAATACCGGCTCTGCATACAGCAGGCTTCGCCCCAGCGGAATGACCAGG
>JAIPEJ010000073.1 GCA_021737225.1 Desulfobacteraceae bacterium | reverse complement strand
CAAAAAGGCCTGGACTATGACGTCAACCTCGATCTTGCCGGTATTCAGTCCGGGCCGGTGGCCTCGGCTTTTTATCGGAAGGCTGCGGGCATATTTTCGGGCACCGCGGATATCCAGGCCCGGATCCGGGGCAGGGGGATCAGCATGGCAGATATCCGGAAAAACCTGAACGGTCAGTCAGACTTCCGGATTTCCGACGGCAGAATCGACAGTCCGGCCCTGGCCGGCGGTCTTGCAGACAAGCTGGGGATCCGGAGCCTGAACACCCTTGATTTTGACGTATTCAAGGGAAATTTTCGCATTGAGTCCGGAAAAATCGTGATTAACAGTGATTATGACAGCAATGACGTGAAAATGAAGCCCTCCGGCACCATCGGCCTGGACGGTTCCCTGGGCCTGGATTTGAACCTCAGGCTGGCCCCGGACCTGTCCACCCGGCTGCCGCAGGACAGCCCGGTTGCCCGACTGCTGGCGGACAAGCAGGGATGGACACAGGTGCCGGTTCGCGTATCCGGCGATTTGTCCGGGCCCCGGTTTTCCCTGGACCGCGCCCGGCTTCAGGATCAGGTCAAGGAGAAGGTGCTTGAAAATGCCTTTCAAAAGTTATTCGACTGAGAATGACACGGATTCACCGGATTGCGTCGGATCGATGAGCACCTTCAGGCTGCCTCTTGCCGCGGCATGGGCGAAGGCCTCGGTAAACCGGGAAAGCGGGTAGATCTTTTCTGCAAGCGGCAGGACATCGATCCGGTTGTTTGCCAGAAACTGCAGGGCCAGGTCGATGTCCCCGCACCGGGAACCGAGCAGATGGATCTCATTGACCGCGACTGCTGACAGATCTATTTGGGTAGGACTGTGGCTCGTGGTCTTGACGATAACGGTGCCCTCGGGCCGCACCAGTTCCAGGGCTTCCCGGATGCCCGTCGGGCTGCCCGTGGCCTCCACGACCATATCGAAACGCCTGAATTCGCGGAACGCAGATGCTGAGGTTTCGCCTGAAGGGACTGCCAGTGTATCAATACCCTGATTACCGGCTATGGCCAGTTTTTCAGCATGCCGGCCGGCAATAGTCACCCTGCTGCTGAAGTGTTTCAGGCCCAGCGCGCACAGCAGGCCCAGCTTTCCGTCCCCGAGCACCAGGATGCGCATGCTGTTGGTGATATGGGCCTGCTGGGTGATTTCCAGGGCTGCGGCAAGCGGTTCGGCAAAAACGGCACGCAGTGTGTCCACGCCCTCCGGCACCGCGTGCAGGTTTTGCACGGGCACCGCGATATACTCGGCAAACGCCCCGTTTCTTCCCCGGATGCCCAGGACCGTGCGGGATTCGCAGTGCCGGGGATCCCCGCAGCGGCACCAGGCGCACTTCCCGCAGCCGCAGTTAATGTCGGCCACCACGCGCTTTCCGACCAGGTCTGTATCGGCCGGTGCCTTCCGGACCTCCCCGACGAACTCGTGGCCGGCAATTCCGGAGAATTCGGCGTATCCCTGATATATTTCCGTGTCCGTGGCGCAGATGCCCGCCATTAAAACCTTTACAAGCGCTTCGTTTCCCCCGGGTTCCGGAAACGGCAGCGCTGTAAGGGTAATTTCCCGGTTTTCAAACCATACGGCTTTCATACGTTCTTTCTCTTTCTCCTTTCCCTCGAGATCGGTATCGAAAGCGAAAAAACCGATCACAACCACGACAACCAAGCCCTGGTTTGTTTTTGGCGCTTCTGCAATATCCGTTGGCCCTGCAAAAAAAGATCCGGAGTTCCCGGATTTGCCTTTCAGCGACAATAGCTGGTTATTTTATACCGTCAATGACAAACCGCGTCAAATCTGATATTGTTATATTATCAATTCACGGCTTGGATAAGCCGGCCGGAAAGAAAGGAAAACATATGACCACCATTATCGATCTTTCCAAGTCCATTCGGTACAATCCGGGAGACCCCGGATTCATGCGGATCAAGATCAAGCATAAGCTGCACCGGAAAGGCGGATGGCTGGTGCGCCTGCTGGGGCTGCCCTTTCGGATGTTTCCCAAAGGGTTCCGGGGGTGGGCTGATGATACCATCAAGCACATGGGCGTGCATTCCACCACCCATATTGACGCGCCCTGGCATTACGGGCCCGAGACCGGCGGGCAACCGGCCCGTACTATTGACCAGGTCCCCCTGGAATGGTGCTACGGCGAGGGGGTGATGATCAACATGGCCCATAAGCCGGATTTCGACCCCATCATGGCCGCGGACCTGGAGCAGGCCGTGACCAAAACCGGCTCCGAGATCCAGCGCGGCACCATTGTCCTGATCCGAACGGATCGCGACAAGCTCATGGGGACCCCGGATTACTTCAAACGCGGCACCGGCATGAGCGCAGAGGCCACCCGATGGCTAATAGAGCGTGGGGTACGGGTCATGGGCATTGATCAATGGGGATGGGATCTGCCCCTGCCATGGCAGATTTCCGAGGCCAAACGGCGGGACAACCCGGAATTGTTCTGGCCGGCCCACCGGGTGGGCACCCGGGAGGAGTACCTGCACATGGAGCAGCTCACCAACTTAAAATCCCTGCCGCCCCATGGTTTCAAGGTGGCGGTTTTTCCCCTGAAAATCACCGGCGGTTCTGCCGCCCCGGTCCGGGCAGTGGCGATTATGGAGGGTAAGAGCGGATCGTAGCCGTGTTTTACCTGGATTGAGCGATTTTCAACTTGTCGCAGATACAAGGAAGATGAAGACGAGCGATAGTGGACTGACTATGCGAGACTGCACCTGACGCAGTAGATGCGGCAAAATTGAAATGTGAAAATTTAGATTTGATCCTATTAATTATGTCAGGTCTTATTCGGATTCATAACACTTCCCGCATGCTTAACCCCCAAGATATAGTGTTCCTTTATAAACAAAAAGAATACATATACTTATCGAAAATGTGCACTCCACGCGGGCTATTTTCCGGGAGCCATGATAGCCGCATTCTGCATTCACGAATTTATGCAAGCTCGGTTTAGGTATGCTGGAGTATGTGATAAACTTGTGTTTGCAAACCACCTATTTTCTTGTTATTCTTAAGGATAAAAGAAAAACTTATTGCTTTTGTCAGGTTCTCGGACTCATGCTACCATTTGTAATCTGCCATCCCGCCGAGAAAAACCACACTATCTTATACTCCCTGTTACTTGTTACCTGATGAAGATTTAAAGCATAGCCGCCAAGTAAAACCGATTTTGGGGCTACAAAAGAGGATTTACAGGAATAAAGAAATGACAGCTTCTAAAACATCCGAAGAGGAAGCCCGTGAATACGCCGAGAGTATCATCGACACCGTGCATGAACCCTTAATTGTTCTGGATCAAGATCTTAGGGTGATTTCCGCCAGCCGTTCCTTTTATGATGTCTTTAAGATAAAGCCTGAAGAGAGCCTGGGCCGGCTTATCTATGACCTTGGCAACAAACAGTGGGACATTCCGGAACTGCGGGAACTGCTCGAAACTCTCCTCCCCCGAAAAACGACCCTTGATGGCTACGAGGTTGAACACGAATTTGCCGACCTCGGCAGGCGCACTATGCTTTTCAATGCCCGGGAAATTCAGAGAAAGTCCGGAAAAGAGCGGCTTATCCTCCTTGCCATAGAAGACATCACCGAGCGCAAGGGGACGAAAAAAGGGTTGCGAGAGAGCGAGGAAACGTATCGTTTACTGGTTGAAGCGTCAAACGATATTGTCTGGACCTTTGATTTATCGAGCATGACCTTCACGTATTGTTCCAAATCAGTGGAAACGATTCTTGGTTCTTCTCAAGAGGAGGTAAATGGCTCCAAGCTGGATGATATCTTTCCGCCAGAGACAAAAAAGAAGGCTATTGCCGCCTTTGACCAGGTTTTCAAAGGAGAAAGCAATTCAGACCAGGTTTTCATTGAGGCAGAACATCGCCACAAAGACGGCAGCCTTGTTTCGATGGAAATCAATGCGATGATGCACAGGGATAACCTGGGGCAACCTGTATTATTTACAGGTGTCTCCCGGGACATCACTGAGCGCAAACGCGCCGAGGAAGCCCTGCGCCGGTCTGAGAACTACTACCGCGCCATATTCGAGACCTCCGGAACGGCTATGTTCATTATTGAAGCGGACACAACAATTCCTCTTGTCAACTCTAACTTCGAGAAACTCTCCGGATATTTAAAGCAGGAGGTTGAAGGAAAAAAATCCTGGACCGAATTTATTCACCCGGATGATGTGGAGTGGATGAAGGAAAACCACTGTTTGCGACGGCAGAACCCGGACGCCGCACCACGGCAGTATGAGTTCCGTTTTATTACCCGCCACGAGGAGGAGCGAAACCTTTTGCTGGCCGTGGACATGATCCCCGGAACGAGTCGCAGTATAGCTTCCTGTATTGACATCACCGAGCAAAAGCAGGCCGAAGAAGCCTTAAAAGAGCAATCCCGCACGCTTAATGAAAGAAACAAGGAATTGAGCTGCCTTTACGGCATATCCCGGCTCGTAGAGAGTAAGGGCAACTCGCTCGATGATATCCTTCAGGGCACCGTAGACCTTCTTCCCGATTCCTGGCAATATCCCGAGGCTGCATGCGCGCGGATAAAGTTTGAAGACCGGGTTTATGTAACCGGAAATTTTCGCGAAACCTCGTGGCGCCAGGCCCAGGACATCATTTCTGAAAAAGAGGTGTTCGGGTGTGTGGAAATTTTTTATCTGGAAGAAAAACCCCCTGCCCATGAGGGCCCTTTCATGAAAGAAGAAAGGGAGTTGATTGACGCTGTGGCTGAAAGGCTCGGCAATATAATCGGGCACGTGCGCGCACAAGCCCGGCTGCGCCGGAGCGAGCAAAAATTCAGGGATATTTTCAACGGTTCCAATGACGCTGTGTTTATCCACGGCATCTCGGGACAATTTTTGGAGGTAAACCAACTTGCCTGCAGCAGGCTCGGCTACAGCCGGGAGGAACTTCTGCTCATGACGACCATGGACATTGATGACGATGAATATGCGGGCAGCGGGCCGCAACGAATTCAGGATATTGATCAAAAGGGCTCCCTGGTATTTGAATCGGTTCACCGGTGCAAGGACGGCAGCACAATTCCCGTTGAGATAAGCAGTCGCAAAATCCACTATGAGGGCACAAACTGCATACTCAGCATTGCCCGGGATATCACCGAGCGGAAAAAGGCCAAGCAGGAAAAAGAGAAACTGCAATCCCAGCTTCGCCAATCTCAAAAAATGGAGGCAATAGGGACACTGGCAGGGGGGGTGGCCCATGATTTCAACAACATTTTATCCTCCGTGCTCGGATATACCGAATTATCAATGGAAGAAGTTGAAAAAGACTCGCTTGTGCATCAAAACCTGTCTCAGGTGCTTACCGCAGGCAACCGTGCCAAAGATTTGGTCAAACAAATTTTGAGACTCAGCAGGCGGGAAGAACAGGAGTTTGTGCCCACACCAATTGTTCCTTTGGTCAAAGAAGCGCTGAAAATGCTTCGCTCCACATTTCCCGCAACTATTGACATTCAAGAAAACATTCTCACCGAACAGGCAATTGTCCATGCCGATCCCACACAGCTTCATCAGGCTATTATCAACATAGCGACCAATGCCAGGGATGCCATGAGTGATGGGAGCGGAGTGCTGGAAGTTTGCCTGGAGCCTGTCAGTTTTGACCAAACCATCAGGAAAAAATCCCCGGACATCATGCCCGGAGACTACATATGCATCGCTATAAGCGATACCGGATGCGGCATTTCAGACCAATATCTGAATAAAATTTTCGAGCCTTATTTTACCACCAAAGAAAAAGGAACCGGCACCGGGCTGGGGCTTTCCATGGTTCACGGCATCGTAAAAAGCCACAAAGGACATATTTCCGCCCACAGCGAGCCTGGCAAGGGGACTGCTTTCTACATATACCTCCCGCTTGCTGAACAAAGCCGGCCCGTATCGCCGGCACGAAAAGAAGAGCCGTTGCCGACAGGCACCGAAAAAATTCTCCTGGTGGACGATGAACAGCCGATTGTTGAAATGCAGCAGCGAATGCTTGAGCGCCTGGGCTATGAGGTCACTCCGAGAACGAGCAGCATTGAAGCTTTGGAGGCTTTTCGTGCGAATCCAGATAAATTCGATGTACTCATAACCGATATGACAATGCCGAATATGACCGGAGACAGACTCGCCATAGAAGTGAAACAAATCCGCCCTGATGTGCCGGTGATTTTATGCACAGGGTTTAGTGAGAAGATTGATGATCAGAAAAAGGGGGAGCTGCGGATTGAAGGCTTAATGCTGAAACCAGTTTCCAGAACGGAATTAGCAGAAACGGTAAGGAAAATATTGGACAAGAGTGGAAACGATTAAGTGATTTTAACGGGCGGTGATAATATGGATCTATGCCTTTCAAGTGCATGGTTCGATTTAACCTGGCACGCCCTTATCAAAAGCGTGTCCTGACAGATCAATCGTAAAACTGCCCTTTACGCCGAGAACTTCTTGCCACAGTGCACGCCGTTAAAATTCCCCTAAACCATGCACCTTACAATAGCTAATCAGCACATTTGTCCACTAATTGGTAATCACAAAATATTGTGTCTTATAAACCAAATAGAAACTTACGGTGCCTGTAAGATCAAATCAGGATTTTTGCAATTTGAAAATTCCGGAGGGTTTCAGATGTTTACATATAATTTGGTATAATCCATTACAAAATCCTGTTTTTAAAAATCTGAAACGCCTAATTTCGGTTTTATACCTTTGAGTGATCAGATACCCAGGCCCCGGTTTGCTCATCCGGCTTCATGTCCTGGAACACGTTGGGAAATTCCTTTTTGCAGATTTCCGCGATCTGTGCGCCGACCAGCCGGATTTCCTCTTCTGCGTGTTCTGAGGTACGCATGGCAATGATGTGCCGCCAGGCCCGCAGGTTGCCCGTGACCATGATGGTGGTGCCGATGCCGATGGGCGCCAGGCGCCGGAACATGGAAGTCAGCATTTTCTTCCTGGAGAATTCACCGATTTCCCCGATCCCGAAAATCTCGGAAAGCTCCTTCTGGGCGTTTTCCAGAAAATCAATAACTTCCCGGAACTTCTGCTCGGCCTGTGGATTTTCCCGGGCCGAATCCGGAATCCACACCGGCAGGTCATCTAAGCGCACGTACCTGAGGCTTTCCTGGCTGTAAGCCATGCCCGCCCTGTGCCGGACCAGTTCGTGGGTAAAGACCCGGGAAACGTTGCGGCAGATAAAGGTCGCGTTGACGTGTTCCAGCACCGAGCCGTGCCCGCTTTTTAAAACGTTGGCAATATAGCGCGCATTGCCCCGCCGTACGTTGGTGACATTCGGGTTGGAGGCTTCGGGCTTTTCCGGATCATACGGCTGCCAGCTCCGGTAGCACATGCGGCCCGCGGCTTCCACCAGGTTTTCCCCGTCTGATACGCTTGGGTCGATCTGCCAGTCCGGGCTGCCGATATCCTGCAGGTAAGCGTTTAAACCTTCGGGCACCAGCATGGTTTTAGCCACCAGGTAGACCCGGGGACTCTCGATTTCTCGCATAATTGCCTCCTGTGTTTATTGATCCGGTTTTTTGATCGGTTTTATGGTGAGCCAGGTTTTAATTACGGCATGAACCAGGGTGGCCAGCGGAATGGCCAGAAACAGCCCCCAGATTCCCCACAGGCCGCCGAACACGAGAATGGCCACGATAATGGCAACAGGATGCAGGTTGACCACGCCGGATAAAAGCAGGGGGACCAGGATGTTGCCGTCTATGAGCTGGATTATGCCGTAGGCGATGACCGTGTAGGTAAAATCCGGGCTGATGCCCCATTGAAAAAAAGCCAGCAGCACCACCGGGATGGTCATCACCGTGGCCCCGATGTAGGGAACAAGCACGGACAGTCCGATAAACAGGGAAACCAGCATGGCAAAGTTCAGGCCCAGGAACGCAAATGTCAAGTAGCTGGCCAGCCATACAATGAGAATTTCCCAGATTTTGCCGCGAACAAAGTTGGCAACCTGGTCGTTGACCTCGTTCCAGACCTCCTCGGTCAGATCCAGGTTTTTGGGCAGAAAGTTTTTGAACCAGGCAAGGATGCGGTCCTTGTCCTTGAGAAAAAACAGCACCAGAAGGGGCACGAGCACCAGGTAGATCAGCAGGGTAATCAGGTTTCGCACCGAGGCCACGGAAAAGAGTACGACGTTTTGCCCCATATTGGTGAGCTCGGTTTTCAGAAATCCGATTACCTGCCGGATCTGTTGCTCGGATATCAGTTCCGGATAGCGCTGGGGCAGTTCCATGAGCTGCTCCTGGCCGTTTGCAATCAGGGCGGGCAGTTCCTGAACGAGCTGGGCGATCTGGCGCGACAGCAGCGGAAGCAGGCCCACGACCAGAGCGAGCAGGCAGACCATGAAAGCGGTAAAAGTGACGGTCACACTGATCCATCTGGGGATATGAAGGCCTTCGAGACGCGACACGATGCCCTCGAGCAGATAGGCAATGATCAGCCCGACGAAAACCGGCTGCAGCATTTCGCCCAAAAGGACAATGCCCAGGAATCCGCCCAGAAGAATGGCCCAGAGGATCACCACCTGGGGATCGGAAAACCGCTCGTGAAACCAGTCCCGGATCATCCGGATCATGTCGCGGGCCTCATCAGATATGCGCCTGGAGCCAGGTTTCCAGGTCGCCGATCACCCGTTCCCGCTGCTCCTGCTCTTCATTGTAAATTTCATGGTACAGGCCGGGGTATTCATACAGGGTTTTGTCCGCAGCGGCGACCTGCTTGAAAAAATCGCGGCAGTACTGCGGATCCACGAGCCGGTCTTCTTCTGCGATCTGCATGAGAAGCGGAACGGAAACGGCATCCGCGTTTCGGCGCACGCGGACCATGGCATCCATCATCTCGGTGAAAAGCCGGGCGGAAATCCGCCGGTGGACCAGGGGGTCCCGGATATAGGCGTCCACCACGGCGCTGTCATGGCTCAGGTACTCGGGTGCCAGTTCATTGTCAAATGTCAGGGATGGCCATACGGCTGAGATGAACCGGGCTATTGCGGTTTTTGTCCGCGGCGGGGCAAACCCCGGGGCCAGGGCAGGGCACGAGACGATCACCCCGCTTGCCTGATCCGGAAACTGCCGGATGTAATCGAGCACGATCAGGCCGCCCATGCTGTGTCCCAAAAGCAGCAGGGGGGTGTTTGGCGCCAGTGCATTGCGGCATTTTTCCACGAACTGGTGCAGATCTTGTGTGTAATCGGAGAACTGCCGGATACACCCGCGCTTGCCCCCGCTCTGTCCGTGGCCCCTGTGATCATGGGCGAAAACAAAAAGGCCTTTTTGCGCCAGTCGTTCAGCCAGGGCCGTATACCGTCCGGAATGCTCGCACAGGCCGTGGGCGATGACAAGCCCGGCACGGTGCGGGGATGGGCCCGGAAATTGCCTGAAAAACAACTGTGTGCCGTCCCCGGCGCTCAGTGTCCCGGTGGATGGGGATGCAGCGTTTTGCATTGGCAAGCTCCCATATGGTTTTGTCTGTTTTTGCGGAAGATGCGGCTTTTACGCGGTTGCTGTCAGATTCCCAGCTTGGACAGAAAAATGCAGATTTCGTTGACCGTGTCCACGAGCCTGGGATGGGAGGTTCGAAACTCCCGTACCGATTCGTAAAGACCCTCCAGCGAGGTTTCCAGCAGGTTCGGATTGAGCTCCTCGCGGGTGGCCTCATGCGCCGTTGCCTTGGTGAACTTCTTGATACTTTCGGCCTTTTCCAGGTCGGTTTCGGCCAGGGTGTTGATGTCCTCGTTTAAGCGGCTGAGCAGCTCGTAGTATTCCTGCTTCTTATCCTCCGGGATGTTCTTGGAGGTCTTGATTTTATCCTCGAGTTTTGACAGGGTGTTTTTCAGCATGGGGCATCCTTGTTTGCGGTTCAGAGTTTTCCAAACTCTACCGCAATCTGGGTCTCAAGACAAGATCGTTTTTACGGGATGCAGAACACGGGGCTGAGACGGCAAGGGCGGGCTTTGACAAATCCGTGTGAAAAGTGCGATATCGAGGAAAAGGTGTATGTCTGCTGCGGCAGGCACCCGGAAACCGGCCGCCGGCAAGGGCTCCAAACCGGTTCAAACCGTGTTGTCATGGCCTGCCCGTTTCTGGATGCCGACGGATGGTGCATGATTTACGCCCGGCGCCCCCAGGCCTGCCGCGATTTTTTCTGCGAGCGCTTCAACTGTTCAGCTTCCGGATTTTCTCCGGGCACTGAACATGAAACTTTATAACCCTAGATCCTAATCATTCATAACCCATTACCGATTACCCATAACGCATCACGCATCACTCACCCCTCGTATTTCCCCACAATGGCAATGCTGCAGATGTTCTGGAACGGAAAGCCGCCCAGGTTGTGGGTCATGCCCAGGCGCGGATTTTCGAGCTGGCGCTCGCCGGCCCGGCCGTGGATCTGCAGATACATTTCATAAAGCATCCGCAGGCCGGAGGCGCCGATGGGGTGGCCGAAGCATTTCAGGCCGCCGTCAATCTGGCAGGGGATATGACCCCCCCGGTCATAGAATCCGTCCATGATGTCGTTTACCGCCTTGCCCCGCTCCGAGATATGCAGGTCTTCGTAGGTCACCAGCTCGGTAATGGAAAAACAGTCGTGCAGCTCCATCATGCTGATTTCCTCTCTGGGGTTTTCGATTTCTGCTTCCTTGTAGGCCTGGGTGCTGCACTTGGATGTGGTAATGAAATGATCGCCGTCCCAGTCGTTAAATCCCATCTCCTCGCCGCTGCTTAAGGCAAGTTGCAGGGCCTTGACCGAGACAAAATCCTTTTTCCCCATTTTCCGGGCGATTTCCGGAGTGGTGACAATCGCGCACGCCGAACCGTCACTGACGCCGCAGCAGTCAAACAGACCGAGGGGGTGGGCGATAATGGGCGCGGACATGACCTGATCGTCAGTGACCTTTTTTCTCAGGTGCGCCTTGGGGTTCATGGCGCCGTTTTCGTGGCTTTTGGCAGATACGTGGGCCATGGCCCGCTTGAGGTCCTCATCCTTGATGCGGTACTTGGCGGCATAGGCGCTGGCCAGTTGGGCAAAGGAGCCCGGAGCGGTCAGATTGGGCCACCACTGCCACGCCAGGGAGCCGGTGTTTGAACCACCCGCAGGAAGTCCGCCGTAACCGGTGTCCTTGAGTTTTTCAACGCCAAGGGCCAGGCACACGTCGTAGGCGCCGGAGGCCACTGCATAGCATGCCCCGCGGAAGGCTTCAGTACCGGTGGCGCAGTAGTTTTCCACCCGGGTTACCGGAATCATGGGCAGCCGAAGCGTGGTGGCAAGCGGCATTGCCGTTTTGCCCACGTTGATTTCATCCATGCATGTGCCGAACCAGGCGGCCTCGATGTCTTTGGCCTCCACACCCGCGTCGCTGAGCCCTTCCTCAAAGGCTTCGAGCATGAGTTCCTCTGCGCCAACGTCCCATCGCTCGCCGAAGCGGGTGCACCCCATGCCGATGATTGCCACCTTGTCCCTGATGCCTGTTGCCATATCGTATCCTCCTTATATTGATAAATCCGAAATCCGAATATCGAAATCCGAGACAATGACAGAAATATGAATGTTTGAATGACCGAAACATTGGCCGATCAACAGCTTTGTTTTGATCATTCGGTTATTTGGAAATTCGAATTTGCTTGAATTTCGTGCTTCGAATTTCGAGTTTATTCTTTACCCTCCTCCGGCGACACCAGTGCAAAAAGAGCCGCATTGGCATCCTCGAGGGGCCGGGCATCGTCCATGCGGTTGATTTTTTCAAAGTTTTCACTCACCTCTTCTGGCGAGGGCGGGTTTTGCCCGTCTCCGAGCCGGGCCCCCGGGCCCGTCAGCATGGCGGCTCGGTTGAAATAGCCCATGCCGGCATTAAATATCTGGCCGGTTTCCTCGCACTGCTGGCTGGCCAGGTAGACCACCATGGGCGTGACCAGTTCGGGCTTCATCCGTTCCAGGATATCCTGCGGCATGATGTCTTCTGTCAATCTGGAGGCCGCCAGGGGCGCCACCGTGTTCACATGGATGTTGTATTTTTTTCCTTCAAGCTTCAGGGTGTTCATCATGCCCACCTGGGCCATCTTGGCCGCGGAGTAGTTGGTCTGGCCGAAGTTGCCGTAAAGGCCCGCGGCCGA
>JAIPEJ010000072.1 GCA_021737225.1 Desulfobacteraceae bacterium | reverse complement strand
CCGGCCGCGGCCGACACGGCGGTCAGTCCCAGGATCAGGCAGAATAAAACGGTTTTGCGCATCATTTCTTCCTTTATTATCCGCGTATATGAACCCTGCGGGGCTTTCATTTCCAGAAACCCACCAAATAGAAAAAGCCGGCAAATGTCAACCCGATTCTTGCCGGGTCCCGGCCCGCGCTGCCGGGCAAGCTTTTTTTGCAACCCGGAGATTGCTGAACATTTTGAAATTTAAAATAATTTTAAATCCCAGCGCCGCCTGCTTTTTGCTTGACAGATAATTCGGCTCTTTGATAATTAATACGTTTTCGCGATTTCAACATCCCTGATATCGTGTGGAAATCACAATCTTTCAGCCGACCTGCAAACGTTGTAAGTTGTGATTCGGTTTATTCCCGTTTTGGTTTTAACTTATATAGTCAGGAGGTAATCATGCAAAAAAGGATCACCAAGGCAGCCGTTATCGGTTCCGGGATCATGGGGGGCGGAATCGCCGCCCTGATGGCCAGTGCAGGCATCAAAACCCTGCTCCTGGACATTGTTCCCTTTGATTTGTCCGATGAGGAAAAAAACGATCCCAAGGCGCGCAACCGGATCGTGGAAAAAGGGCTCAAGGACGCCATCAATGCCAAGCCCCCGCTGTTCATGGACAAGAAGAGCGATCCCCAGCTTATCACCACGGGCAACCTCGAAGATGACATCGACAAGCTCGCAGACTGCGACTGGATCGTCGAGGTGGTCGTGGAAAACGTGAAAGTCAAACAGGAGCTGTTTTCAAAAGTCGAAAAAGTCCGGAAAAAAGGCACAATCGTCAGTTCCAACACCTCCGGCATTCCGCTCAAGGACATGTCCGGCCACCTGAGCGACGAGTTCCAGCAGCATTTCCTGGGCACGCACTTTTTCAACCCGGTGCGCTACATGCACCTGCTCGAAATCATCCCCGGGCCCAAGACCGACAAGGCCGTGCTCGACTTTATGGCCGACTTCTGCGAAAAATACCTGGGCAAGGGAATTGTCTGGGCCAAGGACACGCCGAATTTCATCGGCAACCGCATCGGCATCCAGGGCATGGGCAAGGCCATGAATGCCATGCTGGAACACGGGCTGACCATCCCCGAGGTGGACGCCATTTTCGGTGCGCCCATGGGCCGTCCCAAAACCGCAATGTTCAAGACTTCCGACCTGGTCGGCCTGGATACCATGTATCACGTGGCCAAGAATTGCTACGAGATGTGCCCGGATGATGAGATGCGCGACACCATGGCCCTGCCCGAATTTGTCGGGAAAATGGTCGAAAACAACATGCTCGGCAACAAGACCAAGGGCGGGTTTTATAAAAAGGAGCTCACCGAGGAGTGGAAGACCATCCGCAAGGTGATTAATCCGGAGACCATGGAGTACGAGGAATACGGCAAGGCCGATTTCCCCTGTCTCGCCGAAGCCAAGAAAAAATCCGCGCTGCCCGAAAAGGTGCGCGCAATCGTCTACGGAGACGACAAGGGCGCCAAGTATGCCTGGGACGTGACGGCCACCGGCCTGATTTACGCCGCCAACCGTATTCCGGAGATCTCCGATACCATCGTGGACATCGATAATGCCATGAAATGGGGCTACAACTTTGAAATGGGCCCGTTTGAGACCTGGGATGCCATCGGTGTCAAGGAATCGGTGGAAAAGATGGAAAAAGAGGGCCGCACGGTTCCCGAAAAAATCAAGAAGTTCCTGGATGCCGGCAACGAAACCTTCTACAAGATCGAGGGCGGCCGGCGGTACTTCTATGATTTTGCTTCCGGCGCCTACAAGCCTGTGCCGGTCAGCGAAAAGCAGATCAGCCTCTACAACCTGCGCCAGGAAAACAAGGTGGTCAAGTCCTCGGGTTCCTGCTCGCTGATTGACCTGGGCGACGGCGTATTTGACATCGAGTTCCATTCCAAGATGAACGCGGTCAATCGCGAAATGATCGAGTTCATGATCGAGGCGCACGAATACGTCAGTAAAAACGGCGTCGGGGTTGTCGTGGGCAACCAGGCCTCGGGTATGCCGGCCCCGTTTTCCGCCGGCGGCGATCTGGGCTTCATGCTGGGGCTGGCCAAAGAGGGCAAGTTCTCGGAAATCGATGATTTTATTAAGACCGTGCACCAGAGCATCCTGGCCTCCAAGTACGCCCCCTACCCGGTGGTGGCAGCACCCTTCGGCCTGGCCCTGGGCGGCGGATGCGAAGTCTGCCTGTCAGCCGACCGGGTGGTGGCCAACGCCGACCTGTTCATGGGCCTGGTGGAAGTCGGCGCCGGCCTGGTTCCGGGCGGCGGCGGCATGATGCACCTGTGGCAGAACTATATCCGGTATAAGCCCCAGGTGGCCAAGATCACGGATTATTCCGGCTTTTTTATCCAGGCGTTCATGCACGTGGCCCAGGCAAAGGTCTCCGGTTCTGCGGCAGAAGCCAGAAACAGCGGCTTTCTCCGCCCGGCCGACCGCATCGTCTTTAACAAGGACCTGCTCATCGGAGAGGCCAAGAAGGAAGTCCTGAGAATGGTGGATGACTGCTACGTGCCCCCGCGCAAGGAGAAATTCCCGGTGTTCGGCCGCGAAGGCCAGGGCATGATCTGGTCCGAGATGCTCAACATGAAAACCGGCGGCTATATCACCCCGCACATGGAAACCATTGCCAAGCGGGCCTGCTACTGCATGGCCGGCGGGGATGTGCCCCAGGGCACGCAGGTGAGCGAAGAATACCTGCTGAAACTGGAGCGCGAAGCCTTCGTGGATCTCTGGAGAACCGAGGAGACCCAGAAGATGGCCGAGCACATGATGAACACAGGCAAGCCCTTGTTCCTTTAAATAAATTACAACCGAAAGCTAGGAGGATATACAGATGAGAGAAGCATATATTGTCACATCACTCCGTACCCCGGGTTGTCGGAGGGGCAAAGGGGCCTTCGCCCAGACGCGGCCGGAAGATCTCCTCAAAACCGTAATGAGCGCGGTGGTGGAGCAAACCGGCCTGGAAAAGCAGGCCGTGGAGGATGTCATGATCGGCTGCGCCTTTCCGGAAGCCGAACAGGGACTGAATATCGGACGCATCATTGCCCAGATGGCAGGGTTTCCGGATACCACCACCGGTGCCACCGTAAACCGGTTCTGCTCCTCGGGCCTGGAGGCCATTGCGCTGCAGGCCATGCGGATCAAGTCCGGCATGTGCGATGTGGCCATCGGCGGCGGTATTGAGTCCATGACCATCGTGCCCATGGGCGGCAATCTGCCGCGTCCGCATCCCGAAATGGCCAAGGAAAATCCGGATGTGTACATGTCCATGGGCGCCACGGCGGAAAACGTGGCCAACCGCTATAACGTCACCCGGGAAATGCAGGACGAGTTTGCCTATCATTCCCAGATGAAAGCGGCCAATGCCAAGGAGAAAGGCCTTTACAAGGAACTGGTGCCCACCCCCGCCACCAAGTGGGTGGAAGATGCCGACGGCAACTGGGCGCCGAAAACCTGGTCCCAGGATTTTGACGACGGCATCCGGGAAAATACGACCATTGAGGGGTTGGGCAAGCTGCGGCCGGCTTTTTCGGCAAACGGATCGGTTACGGCCGGCAATTCTTCGCAGACCACTGACGGTGCGGCTGCCACCCTGATCATGAGCGAAGAGGCCGTCAAGAAATACAACGTCAAACCCGTTGCCCGGCTGGTGGGCTACACGGTGGCCGGTGTGCGGGCCGATGAAATGGGCGTGGGGCCGGCTTACGCCATTCCCAAGGTGCTGAAGATGGCCGGCAAGAATGTCGAGGATATCGGTCTTTTCGAGGTAAACGAGGCATTTGCTTCCCAGGCGATTTACTCCCTGCAGCAGCTCGGTATGTATGATGACAAGAGCCTGTGGGCATCGGACAGCGACAAGCGGATCGTCAATGTCAACGGCGGCGCCATTGCCTTGGGCCACCCCCTGGGATGCACCGGCGCAAAGCTGTGTTCCCAGCTCATGAACGAGATGCAGGCCCGCGGCGCGAAATACGGCGTGGAATCCATGTGCATCGGCGGCGGCATGGGCGCGGCCGGCCTGTTTGAACTGATGGACTAACACGCCGCTTGAAATTCGAGTGAACAATGAAAAGGGCCGTCCGGGATTTCCCCGGGCGGCCCTTTTTGCGTCGTTTACGCCGTAATTGATTTTATTACCACGAAGCACACGAAGATCACGAAGACGAATTTTAATACGAAAAACTTCGTGTGCTTCGCGTTTCTTCGCGCTCTTCGTGTTTGATTTTCAATGCCTCAAGTCTCTATCCGTTTTTCTTTTCAAAATCCTTCATAAAGGAAACCAGTTTTTCCACGGCCTCGACAGTGGCGGCATTGTAAATCGATGCCCGGCAGCCGCCCACGGAGCGGTGCCCCTTTAAACCGCCCAGCCCGTTTTGCGCGGCTTGGTCAATGAACTTCTTTTCCAGGTCCTCGCTGGGCAGCCGGAAAGTGACGTTCATCAGCGAGCGGCTGTCCTTGTCGGCCGTACCCTGGTAAAAGCTGCTTTCGTCTATGGCGGAATAAAGGATGTCCGCCTTTTTCCGGTTGATCTTCTCCATTTCCGCCAGGCCGCCGATGGTTTCCTCGAGCCACTTGAGCACGAGCTGCACCGTGTATACGGCAAAACACGGCGGCGTGTTGTACATGGAATTTTTTTCCACGTGGGTCCGGTAGTCGAGCATGGTGGGTAGCCCGTCGGGAATCAGTTTTAACATGTCATCGCGCACGATCACCATGCAGACACCGGCCGGCCCGATGTTTTTCTGGGCACCGGCATACACGAGCCCGAACTTGGACATGTCAATGGGGCGGCACATGAAGTCCGAAGACATATCCGCAACCATGGGCACATTTCCGGTATCCGGGAACTTGTCCCACTGCGTGCCCTTGATGGTGTTGTTGGAGGTGATGTGCACGTAGGTGGCATCCGGAGAAAAAGAAAACTCCTTGGGAATGTAGGCAAAATTGCGGTCCTCGGAAGAGGCGGCCACGTTGTAGTTCTTATTCTGGATCTGGGCTTCCTTGATCGCCTTGGTGGACCATGTGCCGGTGTTGAGATAGTCTGCCTTGCGGCTTTCTGCCAGAAAGTTCATCGGGATCATGGCAAACTGCGTGCTGGCCCCGCCCTGCAGGAAAAGCACGTGGTAGTCATCCCCGATATTGAGCAGCCTTTTGGTGCGGGCCACCGCATCGTTGATCACGTTGTCAAAATCCTTTGAGCGGTGGCTGATTTCCAGGATGGACATGCAGCAGTTCTGAAAATCAACGACATTGGCCTGAAGCTCCTTTAATACGGGTTCCGGTAGGGCCGCGGGCCCCGCATTGAAATTGCAGATACGGTTTTCAGCCATATACATTCTCCTTTGGTTGATGTTTTTAATCTCTTTCGTGTCACTGCAAAATTTAAAAGCATGACAAATCAACGGGTAAAAGTCAATAGCTTTTGAGAATATGTCCAAATCTTCTGTGCGGACCATTGACATCGCGGGCTGTATCCCGTAATAGAGAAAAACTGTTGTGAATTTTTGGATAAAGTTTTTGTCCCACCAGCAAAACGGAGTGAAATCTGATGGAAGTATGGACTTATCCGTCCGAAGCTGCGGAAAACCGGATCAGAGCCATTCTCGGGCGCGGCCTGGACTATGGCACCGGGGATTACGAAAATGTTTCGCGCATCGTCGACGATATCCGCCAAAATGGTGATGACGCGCTGATTCAATACACCCGGAAGTTTGATGCCCCGGAAATGCGCCTTTCCATGCTCCGGGTGACCGAAGCGGAGATGGCGGAAGCCGAAAAAAGCGTGGACGCGGAGTTCGTTTCCGCCCTGAACCGGGCGGCATCCCGGATCGAAGCCTTTCACCGCCGCCAGTTGCGAAAATCCTGGTTCGCCGCGGATCGGGAAGGGGTTTTCCTCGGCCAGATGGTCAATGCGGTGGATGCGGCCGGCATTTACGTGCCCGGCGCAAAAGGGGGGACCACCCCGCTGGTGTCTTCCGTGCTCATGGGAGCGATTCCCGCGGCCATTGCCGGGGTGAAACGGGTGGTGATGGTCACGCCGCCCACGGCCGACGGTTCGGTCAATGCCCACCTGCTGGTCGCGGCCCGGGCGGCCGGGGTGGATGAAATCTACAAGGCCGGCAGCGCCTGGGCGATTGCCGCCCTGGCATACGGCACGCAAACCATCGATCCGGTGGACGTGATTGTCGGGCCCGGAAACATTTTCGTGACCCTGGCCAAGAAAATTGTTTCCGGCCAGGTGGGGATTGATATGATCGCCGGTCCCAGCGAGATCCTGGTGGTGGCAGATGAGACGGCCAATCCGGCCTATGTGGCAGCAGACATGCTATCCCAGGCAGAACACGACCCCCTGTCTTCGGCGACACTGATCACCTCTTCGCCATCCCTGGCCGAGGCGGCAGCCGGGCAGATCCGGGAGCAGCTTGAACAACTGCCGCGAAAAGATATCGCTCAGCAATCCCTGGCTGACTACGGGGCTGTTTTTGTGGTACCCGACCTGGAATCGGCAATGGAACTGGCCAACCGCATCGCCCCGGAGCACCTGGAAATCCAGACGGCTGATCCGTTTGCGTTGCTGGCCTCGGTCAAAAATGCCGGGGCGGTGTTTTTGGGCGGATACACCCCGGAGCCGGTCGGCGATTATGCGGCCGGTCCCAATCACGTTTTGCCCACGGGCGGGACCGCCCGCTTTTCCTCTGCCCTTTCGGTGGAATGTTTCCTTAAGCAGACCAGTGTGGTATATTACTCAAAAGGGGCATTTTGCCGGGAAGCCGCCGATATTATCCGCCTGGCGGAGACCGAGGGCCTGGCCGCCCATGCCGGATCCGTGGAAAAGCGGCTGTCAGACTTGACAGGAAAATAAACCGGTTTTATATTATAGTTTTGAGAATATTCTCAAAAGAGAGGGCATATGGGAAGACCGCATAAAAAACGTAATGTTTCATACAATCCGAATGTGAGCTATTTCAAGCCGCGCGGCATCCCCATGAAGGAACTTTTGGAAAGCCGCCTGACGGTGGATGAGTGCGAGGCGGTTCGATTGGCCGATTACGAGGGTCTTTCCCACGAGGCTGCGGGGGAAATGATGGGGGTTTCCCGCGCCACGTTCGGGCGCATTATCGAACAGGCAAGGAAGGTGGTCGCTGATGCCCTGATCAACGGCAAGGCGATTCGGATCGAGGGCGGATCTTACCAGTTTGTGGATACCGAGCGCCGGTTTGCCTGCAAGGCATGCCGGCATCAGTGGGTGGAGCCCTGCGGTACAGGCAGGCCCGAGAGCTGCCCGGCCTGCGGCACGCCCGATGTCGGGCGAACGCGTTCGGGCGGTACGGCATCCTGATGATAAGCCTGTAAAAAGTCTTTTTTACAGGCCGTGTTAAGTTTGAAGTGTTAAGTGGTTAAGTAAAATCGGAAGCTTATCATTTTATTGGCTGGCGATCAGCCAAGGCGCTTGCCGGTTTCCTTTGTTGCAAAAATACCGCCCTGTCGGGATAAACAGCTTTTTACGAAACCGTCAGAAATTAAAGGGCAAAACTCGCGCCGGTCCGCCGGATCGTTTAACCGTGTTTCTTTGGATACATCAATCGATATAAGGAGTTCGTGACAATGACAGACTGTCAGCAAAACGGGTGCAGTGCACAAAGCGCCGAGCAGAAACAGCAGCAGGAAGCGCAGGAAAAATCACTGAAAGAAACCCTGGCGCAGATCAAGCACAAGTTCGTGGTGATGAGCGGCAAGGGCGGTGTCGGCAAGACCAGCGTTTCGGTGAACCTGGCCATGGCCCTGGCGGAAAAGGGATACCGCGTGGGGATCATGGACGTGGACGTCCATGGGCCGGATGTACCGCGGATGCTCGGCCTGACCGGACTGCTTGCCGGAGACGGCCAAAAGCTTTCCCCCATGCGCTATTCCGATAACCTGGCCGCCATTTCCATCGAGGGGCTGATGCCGGACAAGGATTCCGCGGTGATCTGGCGGGGGCCGCTGAAGCATTCGGCCATTACCCAGTTCGTCTCTGACGTGGATTGGGGGCCGCTGGATTTTCTGATCGTGGACTCTCCCCCCGGCACCGGGGATGAGCCCATGAGCGTGGCCCAGACCATCCCGGACGCCCAGGCCATCATCGTGACCACCCCCCAGGAGGTGGCGCTTTCGGATGTGCGAAAATCGATTAATTTCTGCAACAAGGTGCAGATTTCGGTTTTCGGCCTGATTGAGAACATGAGCGGTTATGTCTGCCCGCACTGCGGCGAGGCCATTGATCTGTTCGGCTCGGGCGGCGGCGAGAAGACCGCCCAGCAGTTCGGGCTGACGTTTCTGGGACGCATCCCGTTTGAACCCAACCTGGTCAAGGCCGGTGATGCCGGACAGTCCTACATGTCGGCATATGCCGACTCTGCAGTGACAAAGGCACTGGATCAGATCGTGGACCGGATGGGGGACCTGGTTACGATGCAGGCAAACGCGGATTAATCGCTTTTGGCCAGCTCGTTTAAAATCAGCGTGATGGGCCGGGCATCCTCGCTTTCCCCGGAATACCGGATGGGCCCGGGGCGCCGGTAGCAGTCCGCCCCGGGCGTATCTGCCAGCCACTTGTCCCGCATGGCGGAAAACACCCGGAACGCCGGGGATTCGATGTCGACCAGGGACTTTTCCAGCACCAGCGAGAGCTTGCCCTGGCGTTCTTCCAGGTGCATCAGCGGGGCAATGGGAATGCCCAGGGGCTCCCAGTTGTCAAAGGTGCCTTCGAGATTCTTGATGGCCGCCATCTGGCCGGTGCCCCCGTTTGCCACCAGGGAAAAAACCGTCCGACCCAGGTTGTATGTATAGGTGCAGTCAAACCAGGTGGGGTCATTGCCCCGGCCGTCATAGCCATAGAAATGGTTCTGGGTTTTGAATTTCGGCACCGAGGCTTTGTATATCTTCTCAACCGCCTTGGGGATTTCCTGATCATCTGTGATTGCGCCCGCTTTGACCAGGGTCTGCTTTAACGTCTTGACCGATACCACCGATTCGCGGACCAGCAGAAACCGGTCCTCGCCTTGGTAATTTTTAAACAGGGCCGGGCCGTAATTCTCAGGGTCCAGGCCGCCTTTTTCCATGGTGTGCCGGTACCACCCGCGTTCAATGCCGACCTTGTAAATCCCCCTTTCCGCGAGAATTTCCAGGTAGTCCTTGACCAGCCCCATGACGACCTTGTCGGTTTCCACCTGGGAGAACTGGAAGTTGCCGTGGTTGTCGCGCTCCGTGAGCAGGCCCTCCTGGAAAAAGGCCGGCAGCACGTTAAACAGGTCGTCATCCCGGGTGTTCCAGACCGAAAATGTGTTGTTTTCCCTTGCCATCCGGGCCATGCGCCGCAGGTAATCGAGCTTGTCATCGAGCGTGGGAAACTCGGCGTGAAAATCCGTGTCATGGGTCTGGTTGTAGTCCGCGATAATGGTGTTGAGCTTGATGATAAAGACCTGGATCTCGTTGATGAATTCCAGCAGGCCCTCCGGCATCACGATCACGCCGTAATTCTTGCCCACTGCCGCCCGCCGCACGATGCCGTCGCAGATCAGGCGGGAAACATGCCGAAGGGTCATGCCGTAGGCGGTGTAATCGGTGGTGCCCTGCTTTTCAGCCTTACGGATGCGCTCGGTATCCACGAAATCCGCGACCTCCTCGCCGATCAGGGTGATATTGGGATGCACCTGGAGCCCGACTTCCAGGGCCAGGTGACTGGCCACCCGGCCCATGACCTTGCAGATGTGCCAGTATTTCACATCCGAGCTGCAGTCTGCGCACAGGTTGCTGATGTTGTGTGAAAACGCGCGCGCCGCGGTATGGAACCCGAAGGACATGGCACAGAGCAGATTGTTTTTTTGGTCCCGGACCTGGATATCGCCGTCAATGGTCTTGGGCACGCCGATAACCTGGATGCCGTCGTTGTAAAGCTCCTGGGCCAGAAATGCCGCGTTTGTATTGGAGTCATCCCCGCCCACGATCACCAGGGCGTCCAGGTTCAGCTTCCGGGAGTTTTCCCGGGCCAGGGCCATTTTGGCCGGGGTGTCGATCTTGGTCCGGCCGGTGCCGATCATGGTAAATCCGCCTAGGTTGCGGAATTCGTTGACCTTTTCCTTGGTGATTTCCGTGTAATTGTTCTCCAGGATCCCGTCGGGTCCCCAGAGGAATCCGAAAAGGCGGCTGTCGGTGTTTACCTCGTACATGGCGTCAAACACGCCGGC
Organism: Desulfobacteraceae bacterium; assembly: GCA_021737225.1. Classification (GTDB taxonomy): domain Bacteria; phylum Desulfobacterota; class Desulfobacteria; order Desulfobacterales; family Desulfosalsimonadaceae; genus Desulfosalsimonas. The sequence goes on along the minus strand of JAIPEJ010000072.1, from coordinate 1,967 downwards.
AATCACGTTGTGCCCCCCGGGCGCCGGGCCGCCGGAAAACACGATGCCCACGTTTAATTGCCGGTCATAGGGCTTTGCATCGGACTGCGGGGAAGTGCCGCCGACAATGCGCTGCACGGGATTGTCTATGATGTCGGGCAGTTTTTCACTGACCGAAGGGTGAATCTTGAAAGTGTAGTCCGGTTCGGTTTCCAGCCGGGTATAAGGTGCGGTAAACACCTTGCACAGGGGCGGCACAAACTGCAGCCGTTCGTTTAGTACTGTATTTTTATCACTTATGGCTTTTTTTACCTCGGGGTGTTCCAGGAACCGGTCTGTGTCTGCCGGGTGTTCTTCGCTCATGTCGGCTTTCTCCGTATCGCTGTTTAATGGGGAAAACAATCCGGGCCGTTGGAGAATAACTGCCATCGGAAAACCAGTCGCAAATGCTGCCAGTATATCCACAGGCACTGACGTGTCAAGCAAATCGTTCTTAAGGAAATCACCCAAAAAGGGGACAGAGCTATTTTTAAAAATAGGTCTGTCCCCTTTTTGGTTTTTATAGCCTGGAAACATACCACGAAGTTCACGAAGGAAAAAAATATATAAACACTTACTTCGCGTCCTTCGTGTTCTTTGTGGTTCAAATAGCGCATGTGCTGAAATTTCAGCCGTTATGTATAACCCGGCAATCGGTTTGAAATTCGACAAAGATGCAGTTATTTTGTGTAGACGCGATTTGCCAATCTAACCATGACAGCTAAGGAGACGGAGAAATGCAACAGGACTTGAAAAAATATTTTGAGGAAACCGAGGGCACCGGCGTGCTGGCCACTGCCGGGGAAAACGGGGAGGTCAACGCAGCCGTGTATGCCCGGCCGCATATATTCGAAGACGGCACAGCGGCCATGATCATGCGCAACCGCCTGACCCGCAAGAACCTGCAGGAAAATCCGAACGCGGCCTACCTGTTCATGGAAAAAGGGGCGGGGTACAAAGGCTGTCGGCTGTATCTGACAAAAACAGGCGAGGACACGGATCCGGAAAAGATCCGGGAACTCAGGCGACGGTGCCCCACAACGGATACGGATCCGGACAACACGGAAATCTACCTGGCGTATTTCCGGGTGGATAAGGTTCTGCCGCTGGTGGGGCCGGGCGCATAAGCACGGATTGGAGAAATTGGAAAGGAGATGTTTGATATGAAAAAGTGGCGCTGCACGGTATGCAATTATATTCACGAGGCGGATGCGCCGCCGGAGAAATGCCCGGTCTGCGGTGCGGATAAAAGCAAGTTCGTGGAAGTTTCCGATCAGGAGGCTGCAGACATCCAGGCGGAAAAGACGGAAAAACAGCTCGAGCGCGAGCGGGCCATGGTGGAAAAGGCCCGCCAGGCAGATCCGGGGCAGGAAAAATCCGGCAGTCCAGGGAAGTCAAGTGCGGCTTCAAAGCAGCCGGCCCGGCCGTCGGGGTGGATGGAATTTGCAAATGAGCAGATGATAAAGCACCATGCCCATCCCATGTCCGTGCACATCCCCAACGGGGTTTTGCCGGTGGCCGTGCTTTTCGTGCTGCTGGCGATTTTGTTTTCCGCGGAAACCATTGCGGCTGCGGCGTTTTACAACAGCATCGTCGTGCTGATCGCCATGCCTGCAGTGCTTTATACCGGGTATAATGCGTGGCAGCGCAAATTCGGCGGCAGCCTTACGCCGCTGTTTACGGCAAAGATCACGGCTGCGGCGGTTGTGACAGTCACTTGCCTGCTGGTGGTGCTGTGGTACTTGTTCAACCCGGAAATTCTGGCAGGCGGTGCGGCCCGGCAGGCCGGTTTCGTGCTGCTCAACCTGGTCATGCTGGCAGCTGCCATTGTAGCCGGCCTGATCGGCGGAAAGCTGGTGTTCAAGGATTAGGTGCATCGACAACACCGGTGGGGACAGATTTTAAATCTGTCCCCACCGGTGGCGCGCAGGACCGGAAAACAAAAAAGG
>JAIPEJ010000071.1 GCA_021737225.1 Desulfobacteraceae bacterium | reverse complement strand
GTCAATTTTGACTTAAGACCCGAAGAGCTCATCGGTTATCTGGACCAGTATATCATCCGGCAGGAAGCTGCCAAGCGGATTCTGGCCACCAAGATCAGCACCCACTTCAACCGCATCGGCCACGGCGAGCGCGCCGGGCAAAGTAGCGATTTCGAGGGGCGGATCAAAAATAACATCATCATGATCGGCCCCACGGGCGTGGGCAAAACTTACATGATTAAGCTCATCGCCAAGAAAATCGGGGTCCCTTTTGTCAAGGCGGATGCCACCAAGTTCAGCGAAACCGGATACGTGGGGGGTGATGTGGAAGACATGGTGCGCGACCTGGTCCGGGAGAGCGACAATGATATTGATCTCGCCCAGTACGGCATCGTCTACATCGACGAAATCGACAAGATCGCAGGCAGCAAGACCCACTACGGCACGGATGTTTCGAGAACCGGCGTGCAGCGGGCGCTTTTAAAACCCATGGAGGAAACCGAGGTTGAGCTTAAAAACGCCAATGACCCCATTTCCATGATCCAGGAGGTGGAACAGTTCAAAAAGACCGGTAAGCGGGAAAAACGTTCGGTCAATACCCGGAACATCCTGTTTATTGTCAGCGGCGCATTTTCCGAGCTGCCGGAAATCGTGCGGGAACGCACCACGGACCAGTCAATCGGATTCGGGGCAAAAATCCAGGAAGCCCCGGATGAAGCAGCCGCCCTGCACCGGGTCAAGGCGGAAGATCTGGTTGAATACGGGTTTGAATCCGAGTTCATCGGCCGGCTGCCGGTGCGTTCCGTATTTGAGCGCCTTTCCCAGAACGATCTGCTGGAAATTTTGAAAAACCCCAACAACCCGATTATTTTGAGCAAACGGCTCGATTTCGCCACCTACGGAATTGATGCACGCTTTTCCGAGGAGGCCCTGGACATCCTTGCCCGGCGGGCTTATAATGAAAACACCGGCGCCCGAGGGCTTGTCAGCGTTATCGAGCAGGCGCTGATTCCATTTGAAACCCGCCTGCCCTCCTTTAAAATCCGGCGCTTTCCGATCACCGCCGAAGCGGTGGAAAACCCGGACAAGGTGCTTGAAAAATGGATCGCCGGCAAGGACACCGACCGGCGGGAGGCGGAATTTACGCGTATTGCCGAGCAAAACCGCAGCCACTTGATCGACTATATCCGGGAAAACCGCAAGATGCTTTCCGAGCAATACGGCCTGCCGCTTTCAGAATACCGGATTGAGCGGATTGCAGACGAATACTGGAACAACGTGGTGGAAATCGGCACGGCTGTCAGCAGGATCAAGTCCTATTACGATCTGATCAGGAAAATCGAGATTGATTTTTACAACCGGCACGATGTCAATGTCGTTCTTGAAGAAGACGCCATTGATTACATTTGCGAGCTCATGTCGAATCAATCATTGAATATCGACCAGATCTATCGTAAGTTGTCTGATGATTTTGAATACGGATTGAAACTGGTACGCGAAAAAACCGGCAAGAACCGTTTTTTCATATCGAAATACGCGCTTGCCGAACCGGAAAAATTCCTGGACAACCTGATTAAAACCGAATTTGCCAAACACAACATCTCCCCGGATCTGGATACGGACCCGGTCCAATAAAGGATGACATGAGGCTTAGATGATCGGAATCTCCAAGCTTTACTGCGGCACGGTGGAGCCTTCGGATACCCTGCGCTACGGCCGGCAATCCAAAGAAATGCCCTCGCACCTGCTCCAGTTTTCAGCAGACAAACGGCCCGTGGTGGTATGGAATATCACCCAGCGCTGCAATCTCAGGTGTATTCACTGCTATGCCCACGCCAAAGCGGGCCTTCAGGAAAACGAGCTTTCCACCGCCGAGGGAAAAGCCCTGATCGACGACCTTGCCGATATGGGGGCTCCCGTGTTGCTGCTTTCCGGCGGAGAGCCGCTGATGCGTCCCGACCTGCCGGAACTTGCAGAGTACGCGGTCAGCCGCGGGATGCGGGCCGTTATATCCACCAACGGAACCCTGATTGACCGGGACACCGCCCGGGTGTTAAAAGATATCGGGCTTTCCTACGTGGGCATCAGCCTGGACGGCAACCGGCAGGTCAACGACCGGTTCCGGGGAATGGAAGGCGCCTTTGACCAGGCCATGAAGGGAATTGAAAACTGCAAGGCCGCAGGCATCAGGGTGGGCCTGCGTTTTACCGTCAACCGGTTTAACGTGGATGAAATTCCCGGACTTTTTGATCTGCTCGAGGAAATGGAAGTGCCCCGCATCTGCTTTTATCACCTGGTATACGCGGGCCGGGGATCGAGCCTGGTCAATGATGATGTCTCTCATGAAGAAACCCGGCAGATTCTGGATCTGATCATGGAACGCACCCGGGATCTCCATGACCGGGGCAAGCCCAAGGAAGTGCTCACCGTGGACAACCATGCGGACGGTCCATACGTCTATCTGCGCCTGCTGCGGGAAAATCCCGAACGGGCCGCGGAAGTGCTCGAATTGCTGCAGATGAACGAGGGCAACAACTCGGGCCGGGGCATCGGGTGTGTGAGCTGGGACGGCGAGGTGCACGCGGACCAGTTCTGGCGTCACCACAGCTTTGGCAATGTCCGGCAGCGGCCGTTCTCGGAAATCTGGACCGACACCTCGGCTGATCCGCTTTTGGCCAGGCTCAAGGAAAAGAAAAACCACGTCAAGGGCCGGTGTGCAAAATGCCGGTGGCTTGACATCTGCGGCGGAAACTTCCGGGTACGGGCCGAGGCGGTGACCGGCGATGTCTGGGCTCCGGATCCGGCCTGCTACCTGACAGACGAAGAAATCCAGTAAACAAACAGCGGGGATTCAAATATGCAGTTTCCGGACTACCGGCCCAGGCGAATGCGGCAAAGCGAACCATTCCGGCGAATGATCCGCGAAACCCGTCTTTGCACGGACAATCTGATCATGCCCTTGTTTGCCGTCACCGGCAAAGACGTGCGGGAGCCCGTGGAATCCATGCCGGGCCAGTATCACATGTCCGTGGACCACGTGGTCAAAACCGCCAAAGAGGCCAAAAACCTGGAAATTCCGGCGATCATTCTCTTTGGCGTTCCGGATAAAAAGGACCCTCTGGCCACCCAGGCCTATGCCAAAGACGGCATCGTGCAGGAGGCGATCCGTGCGGTAAAGGACAAATGCCCGGAAATTGCTGTTATAACGGATGTCTGCCTTTGCCAGTACACGGACCACGGGCATTGTGGAATGGTGGAAAAAGGGGTGATCGACAATGACGGATCCCTGGACCTGCTGGCCCGCACCGCCCTGTCTCATGCAGAAGCCGGGGCCGACATGGTGGCGCCTTCGGACATGATGGACGGCCGGGTGGGCTTTATCCGGGAGACCCTGGATGAAAACGATTTTACCCACGTGCCGATCATGTCCTATGCCGCCAAGTACAGTTCGGCTTACTACGGCCCGTTCCGGGAGGCGGCCCATTCCGCACCGCAGTTCGGTGACCGGCGCACCTATCAGATGGATCCGGCCAATGCGCTGGAAGCCGTGCGCGAGGCCAGCCTTGACGTAAGCGAAGGCGCCGACGTGATCATGGTCAAGCCCGCCCTGCCCTATCTGGACATTATCAGCCGGATCCGCGAGGAAATCGATCTGCCGGTGGCCGCCTACAATGTCAGCGGCGAATACGCCATGATCCGCGCCGCCGAAAAAATGGGATGGCTCGACGGAACCGCGGCGGCCCTGGAGACCCTGACCGCCATCAAGCGGGCCGGGGCGGACATGATCCTGACCTATTTTGCAATGGAAGCCGCCCGGGCACTGCACGGCGATCAGCCCGGTTCGGGCCGGGGCTAATTTGTCGTGAATACGCAAGACCGCAAACATCCCGAAAACCGGTCCACGGCCGGAACCTCTCCGGACCCGGGTAATCTGCGCCTGGTGGCCTGGGAAGTGACCCGCAACTGCAACCTGTCCTGCGTGCACTGCCGTGCTGCGGCAACATGCGGGCCATATACCGGCGAACTGGACACGGCCTCTGCATTTGCCCTGCTGGATCAAATTGCAGAGGTGGGCCGTCCCATCGTCATTCTCACCGGCGGCGAACCCCTGCTCCGGGAGGATATCTTCGATATTGCCGCATACGGCACGCAAAAAGGCCTGCGCATGGTCATGGCGCCCAACGGCACTCTGGTTACCCCGCAAAAAGCCGGGCAGATGATCGACTCGGGCATTGAGCGCATCAGCGTCAGCCTGGACGGGGCAACTGCGGCGCGCCATGACGGGTTCCGGGGCGTGGACGGCGCGTTTGAAGGCGCCCTTTCCGGCATTGAGGCGGCAAAGGCCGCGGGTATTGAATTCCAGATAAATACCACCATCACCCGGTTAAACCGGGATGAAATCCCCCGGATTCTCGAACTCGCGGAAAATCTCGGGGCAGTGGCCCTGCACATCTTCCTGCTTGTGCCCACCGGACGGGGAAAGTACATTGTGGATCAGGCCATCACGGCCCGGGAATATGAAGAAACGCTGAACTGGTTTTACGATCAGAAGAATAAAACCCGGCTGCAGCTCAAGGCCACCTGCGCGCCGCACTATTATCGGATTCTGCGCCAGCGGGCCCGCAGCGAGGGCAGGCAGGTCACCTATCAAACCGACGGGCTGGATGCAGTAACCCGCGGGTGCCTGGGCGGAACCAGCTTCTGCTTTATTTCCCACCGGGGCGTGGTACAGCCGTGCGGCTTTCTGGATCTCAACTGCGGGGATGTGACCTGCACTTCCTTTGCCGATATCTGGCGGGATTCAGAAATTTTCCAATCCCTGCGCAATTTCGACAATCTCAAGGGCAAATGCGGGGCATGCGAGTATAAGCGGGTCTGCGGCGGATGCCGGGCAAGGGCCTACGAGGCCACAGCGGACTGGCTGGCAGAAGAGCCCCTGTGCACCCATGAACCCCGGAAACAGACCCGCAAAGACCGGGAAGCCGGATAAACCGAAAAAGAACGTGATCTTTCTGTTGGGGCGCAATGGAAATCAAGCAGATTTTTATTCCCAGGATGGCCAATTTTGCCTACCTGGTCGGCGATCCGGATACTGGCACCTGCGCGGTGATCGATCCGGCGTTTGATCCGCAAAAAATCTTAAATGCGGCCAATTCCGGCGGATATACCGTCAAGTACGTGATCAATACCCATGCCCACTCCGATCACACTTCGGGCAACGCGCAAATCATCAGCGCTACCGGCGCGCGGCTCTGCATTCACAAGGACGATGCCCGGCAGCTGGCCAAGCTGCTATCCCGGGCAATCTCCCGGGTCATGGGCGGCAAGGGCTCTCCCCGGGCGGACTGCCTGCTTGCCGATCATGACGTAATTCAATTAGGCCAGCTCGAGCTTCAGGTCATACACACCCCGGGCCACACACCCGGCTCCATTTGCATATACACGCCCGGTCACGTATTTACCGGGGATACCCTTTTTGTCGAGGCCGTGGGCCGCACCGACCTGCCGGGCGGTTCCTTTCAACAGATTCTGGCCTCGGTCCACGAAAGACTATACACTCTGCCCGCAGATACCCGGGTCTGGCCGGGCCACGACTACGGGCCCTCGCCCGCATCGACTATCGGCCATGAAAAGCAGAACAATCCCCTTTCGTGATATGCACACCCGGGATCTGACACACCGGCAAATGGCAGGCCAGCGGATCATGGCCGGATTTACCGGCACCACGTTAAACGCGGATCTCAGATATCTTATTGACACGATCTGCGTGGGCGGCATCATCCTGTTTTCCAGAAATATTGAAAACGCCGGCCAGGTTCAGCGGCTGTGCGCCGATGCCCAGGCATACGCCGCATCCTGCGGCAACCCGCCCCTATTCATTGCCGTGGACCAGGAAGGGGGGACGGTGGCACGGCTCAAGCCCCCGGATTTTACCGAGCTGCCGGCAGCCGCCCGAATGTGCAATGCATCCGAAGCTGCCGAATTTGCAGGTATTGCCGCATTTGAGCTTTCCCGGGCCGGCATCAATATGAACATGGCACCGGTTCTGGACGTGGCGGATCCGGATGGCAACAGCGTGATGACCGGACGCGCATATGGCGATGACCCGGCAACGGTGGCGGAGATGGGCACGGCGGTGATTTCCGGCCTGCAGAAAAACCGCATCATGGCCGTGGCCAAGCATTTCCCCGGCATCGGCAGGACATTTACGGATTCCCACGCCGACCGCCCGGATCTGGAGCTTTCTGCGGAAGAACTTGAAACCCGGGACCTGCTCCCGTTTTCCGCCGCCGTCCGGAACCACGCAGCCGGGATCATGCTGTCGCATGTAAGGTATGGCGCGTTTGACAAAAGATGGCCGGCCAGCCTGTCGCCGGCGGTGGCCCGCGACCTGCTGCGCCGAAAAATGGAATATAGCGGCCTTGTTCTTACCGATGATCTGGAAATGGGCGCCATCGCCCGATATTACGAGATGCCGGAGGTGGCTTGCCAGATCCTGGATGCAGACATCGACATCGCCCTGATATGCCATACCTTGGCAAAAGTCGAGGCCGCCTTTGAAACCATTTGCGCGCAATATGCCGGCATGAAGTCTCGCCGCCGCCTGGGTCAACCGGTTGCCCGGATCCTATCAACCAAGGAGCGTTACCTCGGACAGGCCTGATTTTCGTTCGGGCACTATTTGAGTTCTTTGAGTATTTGCTGTTTCTGTTCCTGGTATTCGGATTCGGTGATCAGTCCCTCTTGGTAAAGCTCCTTTAAATACTCCAGCCGATCACGGATTTCTGCTTTCCGGGTTTCCCAGTCACCGGCCGGTGCTTTCGGTTCGGGTTTGTCTGCTTCAGGCGTTTTTTCTACCCCGGATTGGCTCTGATCCGGCTTTTGGAGCGGTGTTGCCTCTCCGGCAGGCTCTTTTGCCTGTTTTTTTTGTGCCGGTTTCACACTTTCTGCCACCCTGCGGATGTCTTGGACAGGCGACTGTATCCACATGCTGTCGGCCTTGCCGTTTTCCCCCCGATGATGCCGGATATAAGGCCGATTGGCCAGAACCGGGGTATCGGATTCGGCCATGCCGATGGTGCCCCCCTGGTTGAATTCCCCTTTTCCCTTGGGCTGGTCCTCCAGGTTGACCTCCTGGTTGATCCAGGAGAAATCCATATTTAAATTCCCCTTGGCATCCACGAAAAGCGTGCCCTGAGTGATCCGGCGTTTTTGAAACAAAAGCCCTCTGCTGTAGTTATAGGAAGTAAAATGCACCCGCTGGGCGGCATCCGCGTTTTTCAGCGCCCGGGAAACCGCCGGTGCAAGCCGGTTGATCTCGCGGTTCTGAAAAACCGGCTTTTCCTCGGAATCGCTCAGCAGCTTCGGACTGGTCATGTAAGACAGGTCATTGAAAAACCACGCCAGGCTCTCGGCCCCGATTTCCGCGGGATGGCTGTAATCCTGGGCAACCGGCCTGCCGTCTTTCATCTTTTGCTGAAGCTTTACAATAAACCCGCTGTCCTTGTTCACAGCAGTATCCTGCCATCCGGCAGACCCGCATCCGGCCACGAAAAAAACGCAAAATAAAATCATTACCAAAAATTTGGTCCGCATTGGCAACTCCCTGATGATAAGGTTTAAAGCATCCGCCGGTTTTTGCCTCAGCCGGCTGCAAAAGCCGGCCCGGCCATTTCAGAGGCCCGGAAAACCGCGTATCTGTCTTCATCAAGCGGGTAATCCCAGCATCCCTGGCGGTGAAGCATCCGGCCCCCGAAACCGGTTTTGAACCGGAAAAGCCCGTACATGGGATGGTCCGGATCCGGGTTCGGCGAGACGCCGAAAAGGTCGTATTTCCGGCATCCGGCCTTGTGTGCGCGGGAAATGGCCTCCCACTGCACGGCATAGGATCCCATCAGGTTTTTTTGTTCTGCTGCGGATGCGCCGTAAAGATAGGTGGCCCGGCTGCCGGAAATGGCCAGGATTATCCCGGCCAGGGGATGTCCGCCGGCCTCTGCAAGCAGCAGGTGCACGCTGGCAGGAGACTGGCATCCCTGATTTTCCACCTTGAAGGCAGAGGTGAAGTAATCCATGTCGTTTAAGTTCATGCCGTGTCGCCAGGCGGTCCGACGGTACAGATCATACCACGCCGGCAGTCCGTCAATGCCCGCATCCCGAACCCGGACGCCTTTTCTGGCAGACAGGCGGATATTGTAGCGGGTCTTGGGCTTCATCCGCTTGAGGATCCGGTCCCGGTCAGCGGCCACGTCCACCAGCACCGTGTCCGGAGGGAGCAGGTCCGTGGGCGCCTTTCTCAGGTTCCAATGCGCTGTATCAAAATTCATGCGCATTTCCTGAACACGAGTCTTGGGCGCGCCCAGCCATTGATGATCTTCTGTATAACGGCTCGGCTCATTGACCCACGGAGACTGCCAGGGCAGGTCATAACGGATGAATATGCAGTCTTCCGGCAGATGGGGGGCCAGTTGCTGGGAAATCTGTTCCAGCCATGTGCCGCGCTGTATTTCATCGGGCAGCAGTTCCGGGCCGAAGGGTACATACGCCATTCTGGTCCCGGGTCCGATTTCGCGAAGCACCACGAGCATGTCTGAGGCGCCTGTGCCGCGCAAATAACGTTTTTCCTGAGTCGGTTCGCTATCGGCGGCGCCATATTCCCCGAGCCGGATATCAAATGCCCGGGCCCCCCTTCCCTGCTGCTTTTTCAACCGGCCCCAATAGGCCGTTTGCTGCAGGTTTGCACCCGGGCGTACTTGCCTTGTCCTTTTGGCTTCCAGAAAAACTTCCATGGAATTGTTTCCTACGTAAAATATATTCGGAGACTGTCTCAGGGATCTTCCCGATGTGTCAAACCGCAATAACCTTAAACATGATCCCGGTATCAGGTCAACCCTTGCCTTGCAATTAATTTGAAAAACCTGAGATATTGAATCAGGGGTCGGCTTCAAGATTGTCCTTGATTTATTCGCAACTGATTTCATATATGTTGAACAGTGTTCCATCAATCTGTCCAATCCGACAGAGAAATTTCCTGACGCCATAGGAGGCTGCAAATGTATACTTCCCTTTTTTCCGCCATTGGTGTGGGGGGCAAAACACTTGAAAACCGGATTGCAATGGCGCCCCTTTATTTGGGATATGCCGCCGAAGGCGGGTGGATTTCGCCCATGCTGCTGGAACATTACCGGCTCATGGCCCAGAGCGGTGCCGCCGTGATTACCGTGGAAAACGCCACGGTGGACCATCCTGCGGGTAGCGGGAGCAACCGGACCATCCGGCTGGATACCGATGACAATCTTTCCGGTTTAAAGGAACTGGCCGCAGAGATTCAAAAACAGGGCGCCCTTGCATGCATCCAGATCAACCATGCCGGCCGGTTTGCCGGGACCGCAGAACCGGTTGCACCCTCGGCCGTGGAGACCTTTGGCCGGACGCCGCGGGCTCTGAGCCTGGATGAAATTAAGGATATCTGCGACAAATTCCGGGATGCGGCCAGGCGTGCCAAAGCCGCGGGTTTTGACATGGTGGAGCTCCACGGCGGTACCGGATATCTGCTTTCCCAGTTTGTCTCCCCCCGGACCAACCAAAGAACCGATGCCTACGGCGGCAGCCTGGAAAACCGGATGAAATTTCCGCTGGAAGTGCTTTCCGCGGTAAAATCCGAAGTCGGCGACCTCCCGGTCGGCTACCGGTTTCTGGCAGACGAATTCCTGGATGACGGGCTGAAACCCGGGGAATCCACCGTGCTTGCCGGAAAACTTTCAGAAGCCGGCGTGGCCTACCTTTCCGTGATGGGCGGAACCTACGAATCCTTCACAAAGCCGGAGATCATCAAACGGTCCAAGATCGAGGGCTATATGGCCGATCTTTCCGAATCGGTCAAAAAGCACGTTTCCGTGCCTGTGATCACAGCCGGCCGCATATCTTCGCCCCAGACCGCGGAAAACATCATCGCCGGCGGCAAGGCCGATCTGGTGGGGCTTGCCCGTGTATTGTGGGCCGATCCCGAATGGCCGAAAAAGGTCCGGGCGGGACGCGAGGACGAAATCATTCACTGCGATCCGGCATGTGAGGATATCTGCATGCAGCTGGTAATGAAGGGCAAGCCCGCTTACTGCACCCAGTGGCCGCCGAAAAAAACCCGGAAGTTCAAGGACCTGTTTCAATAAACAAGCCACTCGTGCTTGACACGGATATGAATGTGTGCCAGTAATGAGCATATGCACAAAATCATACATTGGCTGCAACACCGCTCCTGCCGTATAATGATGCGGGTGCATAAACCGCATAACCTTTCTTCGCCAGTGCCCGGGATTTCAACTCATATATCGAGAGGCCCATATGTCTGAGCTAAAGTTTGATGAGAGCAAGTGCCATGCCTGTGAAACCCGCGATTGTCTGACCAAGTGCCAGTACATGGATCTGGACGCGGAAGCAGCCGGAATTGAAATGGAAAAACTCATTTCCGGACAGGACTCCCGGGTGCTCCACGAATGCCGGACCTGCTATGCCTGTGAAGAATACTGCCCCGCCGGCAATCATCCTTTCTACCTCATTGTCAAGCGCCAGGAGGAACTGGGTATTGCCCCCCTTCCCGATCCCATTATCCGGCAGGGAATCCAGGTGGGCGTTCCCTTTCGGGGGGACCCGGAAATCACCGAGATCAACGGCCCGGTTTTAAACATGGGCGTATTCAGTCCGCTGACCCGTCTGATCCAGGGAAAGCTCTTTGAAGGTTTAACCCGGATATCCACGGACAGCCGGAAAATGCACCATTTTTTCTGCCAGCTCATGTACCTGCACTTTGCCAGGACCTCGGTGATCAACCAGCGGCTGCCCGGGGTGATTGAAACCATCTCCGCCTACAAGCCCACCGAGGTGGTCCATTTTCACGACGAATGCTACGGCACCTACACTTCCTATGCCCCGGCTTTCGGCATCGAGGTGCCGTTTCGCTCCATTCACCTGTTCGAACACCTCTACAACCGCCTGAACGAACTCAGCGACGAAATCCGGCCCGTAAACTACAAGGTCGCCTACCAGCGGCCCTGTTCCTCCCGGCTGTCGCCGGATGCGCACGCGTATGTGGACATGATTTTCGACCTGATCGGCGCCGAGCACGTCAGCCGCAGGTACGTGGATGAAAACGCCCTGTGCTGCGGCAGCACCATCGTGTCCCAGAAACAGGAAGGCAGCCGCAGGTTCTGCCTGGAGCTGCAGGAGAAAAACATCGAGGACATGAAGCAGGCCGGCGCCGAACTGTGTATCTTCAACTGCCCGGCGTGCATGCAGACAATGGGAAAGCAGGTAGCTGAAAACGGCATCATGCCGATCTGGATGAGCGATCTTTGCAGAATGGCCATTGGCGAAACACCCGCCTGAGGAGGTACATGTATGGATTCAGTCTATGCGGCACTGGTCGAAATTGTCGGCCAGGACTATGTTTCGACCCGCACAGAGGAGCTTTTCACCTATTCCAAGGACCTGGGCACATCCGAGCCCCAATGGCCCGATTACGTGGCCGCCCCGGCAAGTACCGGGGAAGTCAGCCGAATTGTCCAAATGGCCAATGAAAAAAACGTGGCCGTGGTTCCGCTGGGCGGGGGCCTTTCGCTTGCCGGCCTGGCACTTCCGCTCAAAGGCGGCATTGAGCTGGATTTAAAGCGGATGAACCAAATCCTGGAACTCAATGAAAAAGGCCGGTATGTGGTGGTCGAGGCCGGGACTTCCCACGGCAAGCTTACCGCGCACCTGCACAAGCACGCCCCGCACCTGATGCACTCTGAGCCCGGGGCGCCGCCTGCGGCCACCATCGGCGGAAATCTGGCCATCCACGGCCAGGGCGATCTGGGGCACCCTTACGGGTTTAACTCGGACATGGTCAGCGGCATGGAAGTGGTGCTGCCCACAGGGGAAATCTGCCGTTTCGGCTCGTGCGCCCTGGGAAATACCTGGTACACCCTGCATCCACTGCCGGATGTGAGCATGTTCATGGGATGGAGCGGCAGCACCGGGATTATCACCAAGGTTTCGCTCCGCCTTTTTCCCTGCAAGAAAATCCATGAGCAGGACGCTTTTGTTGTAGAAAACGAGGACCTGGTGCCGGACATTCTTTACGAACTGACCCACGTGGGCATGGCAGAAGACATGATGGTGGTCAGCCAGGAAATCCCGCCGCCCTTTAACCGGCTTCACTACGTTCTGATCAACATTTCCGGCGATTCCCGCAAGGAGTTGGAGTTCAAGCGGCAGCTCATGTTTGATGACCGGCTTTCCAAATATATTCAGGAAGGCACGGGCGGCATTGGGGCAGCCGGACAGGAAGTGCCCCGGCCCGTGGTCAGCAAAACCTCGGACTGGCGAAAAGGCGGCGGTTTTGAATACGTGGGCGCAATCATGCCGGTGGCAACTTATCCGGAATGCTAC
>JAIPEJ010000070.1 GCA_021737225.1 Desulfobacteraceae bacterium | reverse complement strand
GCCGCTTGATGAATATGCCACCATCCACCAGGACGCCACCCTGTTTGACGCGGTAATGGCCCTGGAAAAGGCCCAGGAGGAATGCAACCGGCAGGGGACCAAGTACCTGCACCGGGCCATCCTGGTATATGACGACAAGAACAGGATCGTGGGCAAGCTCAGCCAGCTCGACATCCTGCGCAGCCTGGAGCCCAAGTACAAGCAGGCTGCGGCAGATGACTCCGGGCGGATGATGGCCAGCGGGTTCAGCCAGCAGTTTCTGCGCAACATGGTCAAGCAGTTCGCCCTCTGGGACAAGCCCCTGATGGACGTTTGCAGGAAGACCACAAAAATAAGCGCCAGAAACTGCATGTATGTCCCGGAGGAAGGCGAGTACGTAAAAGAAAACGATTCCCTGGACGTGGCCATCCACCAGCTTGTCATGGGGCATCACCAGTCGCTTCTGGCAACAGGCAGCCGCGGCGAAATCGTGGGCATCCTGCGCCTGACCGACGTGTTCAAGCAGGTTGTGGACTTTATGAAAGAATGCAATTTATGATCAGCCTGTAAAAAGTCTTTTTCACAGGCAGTGTTAAGTTTTAAGTGATTAAGTGTTTAAGTAAAACAAAAACTTATCATTTCATTGTCTGGCGGTTATAACGGTTTCAGGACTTTTTATGAATTCATCAATTTATTATTAAAAATAAAAACGGATTTGAACCCGATATAAAACAGGAGACTCATTTTATGAGCCATGAAATCGAATCTGAAGGCCAGGGCGGGGGCCTCCTTGGCAACAAGACCATGTGGTTTTTAATCGGCCTGGGGTTCTTCGTGGTGGTGGGCTTCCTGCTGCCCACCCCGCAGAGTCTGATCGACATTGTCGAGAAACAAGGCATTGCCGCCAAGCTTATTGACTGGGGTGTTGCCCAAGACGTTACCCAGGCCGGGGACAAGGCCATGACCGTACTGGGCATTATTCCCATGGCCGTGATTTTCTTTGCCACAGAGGCCATTCCCATTGGTCTGACCGGGGTGCTCATGCCGGTGCTGGCTTACTTTCTCGGGTTACTGCCCAAAGGCATGATCGGCAAGACCTTTGCCGGAGACGCCCCGCTTTTTCTGCTGGGCGTGCTGGCCATGGGCGTGGCCGTGGTGGATGTGGGCCTGCACAAGCGCCTGGCCACCTGGATTCTGGGCTGGACCCGGGGGTTTTACGTGCCGATATTCGTCCTTTGCATCAGCATGGCGGTTATCGGATCTTTTATTTCCGCCCACGCCATGTGCGCGTTCATGACCCCGGTGATGATGGCGGTCTATTTCGGCGTGGTCTCCGAGGGAAGTTCGGGCGGCCGCGTGGACCACGATCCGAACCTGGCCAAATTTCTGCTTTTTACCCTGTGCTTTGCCTTAAACGTCGGCGGCGTGGGATCGCCGGCAGCCGGCGGGCGAAACGTGATCATGATGGGCTTCTGGCAGGGATACGGCGTGCCCATGGACTTTTTTACCTGGATGACCTACGGTTTTCCCATGGTTCCGCTGCTCGGCGTGATTGTGGCGGTCTACATGATCGCCCTGTTTAGCCGCAAACTCCGCTACAAGGACCTGACCCCGGGCTTGAAGGCCATGAAGGATGAGACCCGGAAAATGGGAAGGATGAAGTACGAGGAATACGTCACCTTTGCCATGCTGATTCTCATCCTCGGGCTCTGGATTTTCGCCGATCTCGGCCTGGGCGGCCCTGCGCTGCTGGCCCTGGTCATTCCCGTAATTTTCCGGACGACCTCCTGGAACAAAATTTTAAGCGGCATCTCCTGGGATGCCTGGTTCATGTACTGCGGCGCACTCACATTGGGCGCGCTTTTAAAGGAAACCGGGGCGGCCCTGTGGCTTGCCCAGAGCGTGATGGGGATTTTGAGCTATGCCGGCATGAGCCAGGGATTCGGCCTTTGGGTCGGGCTTTCTTCGTTTTCCGGCCTGATGACCAACTTCATGTCTGATGCCGGTACCACGGCGCTGCTCGGCCCGATTGTCATCCCCATGGGCATCATGTCCGGTCATGCCGCAGAACCCTGGGCATCCGGCATGGCCGTGGCCTTTGCCACCTCGTTTGCACACTTTCTGATTGTGGGCACGCCCAACAATGCCATTGTATACGGCCTGGGCACATATCCGGATACCGGAGAGCGGGCCATCGCCCCGATCGACTTTGTCAAATACGGTTTCGTGCTGTGGGTCATCTCGCTTGTCGTGGTCTGGGTACTGGCATTCGGCGTCATGTTCCAGGTAGTGGGATTTCCGCCGGATCTGCTGGAAACCGCACGCGGGGTATTTGAAAGCGGGGCCGCGGATGTCTCCGGTGCCGCCGCAGGCGCGGCCCACTAGCCCGGAGGCGGCTGGAGAAGACTTGTCAGAACCACGAAGAACACGGAGTTCACGAAGGGAATTAGCAAAAAAACAATCCTTCGTGTTCTCCGTGCGCTTCGTGGTTTTAAACCCGAGCCGATCAAGAATCCGAAAACGCAACCATGACTGCACAGCCCGGCAAAACCCGCCGCCCGATCTGGGTCTGGCTGATTTCCATATTCTACCTCGGCTTCGGCCTGTCCGGGCTCATGGCCGTGGCCATGGCGCTTATACTCTACAGCCAGGGAAACATCTCCGCGGACAAGCTTCCCTCCATGTATTCCCTGCTTCGCTCCTCGCTGTGGGGCATCCTGCCGGCGGCCAATATCGCCGCTGCCGTGAGCCTTTTTATGATGCGCAGAATCGCCTTTCCCATCTTTACCGGCCTGCTGATCATCAAGGTGATTTTGCAGGTGCTTTTTGAAACCCCGCTTGCCGAGGCCCTGGCCGGTCAAAACACCCAGATGATCATCGGTTACGGGCTCGGATACGCCATTTTGCTGGCCGTATGCATCTATACCTACCGCCTCGGGCAGTCCGGCCGCCTCAGATAAGCGGCGCCGGCTGCGTGCACCAAAAATCCGTCTTGCACAATTCCGGCTGTTTTGGCATTATGAACATCATTCTACAACCGGGATCCCAAAAATACAGACCTAAATTGAGCGTTTCAAATTTTTACACGGATTAATATTTTGTATTTTTTTAAGGAATTAAGTCATTTTCGGGTGTTAAAATTTGAAACCCTCCGGGATTTCCAATTTTGCCGCATCTACTTCGTCAGATGCAGTCTCGCATAGTCCACTATAGCTCGGCTGCATCTTCCTTGTATCTGCGGCAAACTTGAAAATCGCTCAATTTAGGGCAGACATATATATGGAATGCCAGCTCTTCTCCGCCATGATGATCGGTCCCCGAAAACGCCAGGAAGACTGCATCATAGAAGGCCGTCAACTGTTTCAATCCGACCTGCTGAGCCGGAAAATCGGATTTGTCACGGGCCCGCTGATGCTGGCCGTGTGCGACGGCATGGGCGGGCATTACGGCGGTGAAATGGCCAGCCGGTTCGTATGTGAACAGCTCCGGCATTACACGTGGTCCGGGGACGTCTCCGGGGATAAGGTGCATTATGCCCTGCTCGGGATCCAGTCGGCATCCGAGCGCCATCTGCCAGCCCAAAGCGGGACTACCATTGCCGGCCTGTTTTCAGACGGCCGCCGGGCGTTGATATTCAACGCGGGCGACAGCCGGGTTTACGGCATCACCGCGGAAAAGCTCGAATACCTGTCCCACGACCATTCCCTGGTCCAGGACTTAATCGACCAGAGCCTGGTCAGCATGGAAAGCGCGGCCGTACACCCTTACAGGCACCTGATCGACTTCGGGCTCGGCCCGGCTTTCAGCCGGGTCTGGTCGGAGCGGGACCTCTACATCGTGGAACAGCGGCTCGAGCCTTCTGCCGCGTTTCTGCTGTGCAGCGACGGACTCACCGATATATTGTCTGATACGGAAATCCACGAAATCCTGGCGCCGTCTCCGGTGGAAAACGGCGCCAGGCTTGCCAACGCGGCGCGCAAAAAGGGCCTGACCGACAACACGAGTTTCATTATCGCCCGGATCACCGGGGGGATGACACCGGGTATCATCGGTACGGAGCAGTTGCACAAATGAAGGACATTATCCAAAAATGCCTTCCCACCTATGAAGTGGTCCGGAAAATCGGATCCGGCGTCTACGGGGTGGTCTACCATGTCAAGGACAACCTCAAGGAACGCGCGGTCAAGGTGGTGCCCATCATGGTGGAAAGATCGCTTTCCCATCGCACGCCCGGGGAGCTGGATTCCAAGATCTCCCACGACTTTTACGCCATCCAGGAATATTACGACAAGATCAAGGGCGAGGGCGTCATTGAAATCTATGACTTCCACCTGGTGGACAAGCAGGTGTCCAAGCAGGAGGCCCGGGCATACCTGGTGATTTTAATGGAATTCTGCCCGTACAACCTGCTCGACCGGGTGCTGGATCACTTTCCCCTTGCCCCGGAAAACGCGGAAAGACTGATGACCGAGCTGGCCGAGGTCTTAAGCCGCATCTCCAGCCGGGCCAAAGACGCCTTTATCGTAAAAGACCTCAAACCCTCCAACCTGCTGATCAACCAGGAAAACCGCCTGATTATCGGGGATCTGGGCGGCATCCAACGCATCAGCAGCAACTCGCAGACCAGCAATGCCCAGTTCACCCCGAACTGGTCCGCCCCGGAACTCATTACCCACTCCACCCCAGCGGGCGTTGCCAGCCTGGTTTTTTCATACGGGTTTGTCAGTTATTTCATCTGGTCGGGCGCGCTTCCCTATGAGCAGGAAGATTTCACGGAGCGGCTGCGGCGGATCAAGAAACACGAACTGGAATTCAGCAGAACAGACATTCCGTTTCGAACCCAGATCCTGATCAGCCAGTGTCTGAATTTCAAGCCCGAAGATCGCCCGGAAGACTTTGAGACCATCCTCAGGTATCTCAAAGGGCAAAGCGGCGCGCTTTCGCCGGAAAAGGGCGCCGAGGCCGGCACTGCCCGCCGGGAACCGGAAGCCGGCGACAAAATCATTCTTCCCGGGGAAAACCGCGAGGTTAAAGCCGCTGCCGGTCCGGCTCCCCGGGCCGGGGAACCCCGGGCCCGGGCCCAGACATACGGCCATCACCAGCCCGGGGACAACTGGGTGGAACCCTCCAACGGCATGGACTTTGTGTGGGTCCCCACCGGGGTATTCCAGATGGGATCGGGTACCTGGGACGGGCAGGGGCACAAGAACGAATTCCCCCTTCACGAGGTGTTCATTGACGGCTTCTGGCTGGGCAAGTACCCGGTCACCCAGGATCAGTGGAAAAAGCTCATGTCCAACATGCTCTGGTACAAGGTCCGGGGCAAAAACCCGTCCTGGTTTAAAATGGGCGGGAATTACCCGGTGGAGCAGGTTTCATGGCACGATGCCCAGGAATTTATCCAGAAGCTGATCGCCATAAACAAAGGGCGTTATCACTTCCGTCTGCCCACCGAAGCCGAATGGGAATATGCCTGCAGAAGCGGCGGGCGGCCGGAGAAATATCCCGGGGCCAAGCCGCTTGAAAAAATCGCCTGGTACTCTGCAAACAGCGGCATGACCACCCACCCGGTCGGCAGCCTTGCGCCCAACGGACTGGATCTCTACGACATGGCCGGAAACGTGTATGAATGGTGCGCGGACATCTACCACGAAGAAGCCTACCGGCATCATGAATACAGAAACCCGGTATACACCGGGGAAGGAACCCGGCGGGTGATCCGGGGCGGCAGTTGGTGCAACTTTCCCAGCGAGCTGCGGTGCAGTTACAGGGCCAGCGTCAACGCCGACTTCAAGGGGAATTATCTTGGTTTTCGCGTGGTCATGACCCCGGTCAGCCGGAAAAAGGAATTATAGCAACCAATATGGGTTAAAAACAGCAAATCAACTCTATACGATTGCCTTGTGCGCCTCCTCGAAAACCGCCAGGCCATGGGCGACAGCAGGCCAGCGGGCGTTTTTCAGATGTTTGGATACGGCCTGGCGGGAAATGGGATGCGGCCATTGGGCGGCAATCTGGGCCTGGGTCCGGCCCTGCAGGACCCCCAGGACCGCCCGGGCCGAAAGCGGGCGCCAGGCTGAGATCAACTCGCCGACATTCCGGACCAGGGCGTCCACCAGGGCCTCAAACTGCGCGTCCGGATAACAATAACGCAGCAGCCCCGCCTTCGGGGAGGCCATCTTTTCCAGCATCTTTCCGGAACGGCGGAATCCCGGCCCGTCGCCGGCGGCCACCTGGTTGCCGGGCGCGTAATCCACCGCTCCCATGCCGATTGCCATGCGGGTATCGACTTTGGGGTGGCCGATATACACCCGAATATAAGTGCGGATGAGCACGGCGGCACGCAGGGCGTAAACCGGGTCGGCAATCAGCGCCTGCCAGGAATCGCCCCGGAACACGGATATCTCATGGGGCATGATGCCGGGCAGGATCTCGCGCAGACCCTGGCCGGCCCCGGCCATTACCCCGGGCATGGCCTGCCGGATACGCCGATCCAGCCCGGAAAAGCCGATAAAATCGCCGGTAATCACCGCATAAATGGGCCGGGCTTCCATTTATTTCCAATCCCTCAACTGTAAAATCCGAAATTCGAATATCGAAATTCGAAACAAATCCGAATGACCGAATATCGAATCTTGATAAACTCGTAAAAAATCATTTTTGAGCGACCTCCAGGGAAATCCTTTTTTGCCCTCTTGCGAAATTGCAATTCGCTGCCCTGACGGCGGTGCGGAAAAGCGGGTTTCCGAGCGGAAATTGAGGCTCGAAGAGGCTCCTGGAGCGAGGAAACTCCTTTTTCACGCCGCCGTTCAGCCAAGATGCTTGCGATTCTCTTTGTTGCAAAAAACCTTTCCAGGTGCGCCTATCCGGACGACTTGAGCCATGCGCGGGTGGCGCCCCATCCGCCGGCGTCCTCCGGGGCCTGGGAAAAATCGGCCACCAGCCGGTGGCGGGATAAAACCGCGTGCACCTTTTTTCTGAGCTTGCCCGTGCCCTTGCCGTGAATAATGCGAACCGTGTAAATGCCCTTTTCCAGGCAGGCCTCCAGGTAATCATCGAGCAGCGGGCCGACCTCGCCGGGCCGGAACGTGTGCAAATCCAGCTCGCCGGTAATCGGTATATGGACGGGATCTTCTTCCATTTACATGCCTCCCCACGCCAGCAACAGGGCCAGGATGCCGGCGAACACGAAGTGGCTTTCCATGATAAAGCCCCGCAGAACCCCCAGAAACCGGCCGCTTCGCTCATGCACATACAAAAATGCAAGCATGGCGGCCGGGACAAGGCCCAGCACCGAGGCGGAAAGCGGAAATACGCCTACAAGCGCGCAAACCGGCAAAAACACGATCGTTGCCGCCAGGACGATTTGCAGCAGCCGCATGGTGCGGCCTTCGCCCAAAAGAATGGGAATGGTTTCCCGGCCCGCGATCCGGCTGCCCTGCATATCGATGATATCAAAAAACGCGGTGCGCACGAAAACCAGTGCGGCAATCCATATAAAGGCAGCCACTCCGGCCGGGGCAATTTGTCCGTATGCATCCAGGGCCGGAAAAAGTGCGGCCACAATCGCCCAGGCCAGGGTCACCAGTACCGTCTTGGAGCCGGGAATCCTTTTTAACACAGGCACCCTTTTCAGGCCGGGGCGCCCGTCCTTGATTTCCAGGTTATAAACCACGCCAAGCAGGCTCATGGCCAGCAGAAGAATAAAAAACAGCGGCCCCATCAGCCATGCAACTGCCAGCCCGCCGAGCCCGGAGGCTGCGGCCAGGCCGCTCAGCGCATACCGGTTGTCCTGGTAAAACCGCGCCCGCTCGGGATCGTTGTAGCTGTCCACGATGCGGTCAAACATGTGGTGAAGAGTGTGCATGGAAAGGATATAAAGCCCGGCGATCCCGAGATATGCCGGTTTTGCCCCAATTCCCTGCAGCCACGCCCCCGCCCCGGCAAGGCAGGCCGCGCCCAGGGCCAGGTAAAGGTTTGACAGCATGAGGTTTCGCACCAGCGTGTAGCCCCATCTCCGGATCCGACCCTCTTTTCCGGCCAGGTGCTTTTCCAGATGCTGTATTACCTGGCGGATGATCCAGTTGGGCGTGGAGGCGCCCGCGGTAACGGCTATGGTGCGGCATTCCGAGAGCTCGGAAATCGGCAAATCCTCGGCTTTTTCCGCGTGAAGGGCGGTTTTCCCGGACTGACGGGCAATATCTGCAAGCCGGCGGGTATTGCCGCTGTTATATCCGCCCACCACGACCACTGCATCCACCTGCCCGGACATGTCCTGGACTTCGCGCTGGCGCTTTTCCGTGGAATCGCAAATGGTGTTAAACACCCGGTAATGGGGATGGTATTGTTGGGCCCACTTCTGTACGCTTTCGAAAAAAGCGGTGTTCTGCGTGGTCTGGGCCACGATAATGGCCCTGTTAAAATCCGGCAGGGCTTGGAGTTCTTCCAGGGAATTGATCACGTACCCGTGCGCCCCGGCATACCCGAGCAGTCCGGCAACTTCGGGATGCTCCCGGTCTCCTGCAATGATCACCGAATATCCATTCCGGGCGTGCCTGGAGATAATGGATTGCACCTTGATCACCCGGGGACAGGTGGCGTCAATTACATGAAAGCCGGCATTTTTCAGCGCCTCCCGATCACTGGGCGGCACCCCGTGGGCCCGGATAATCACCGTGCCCTGCCCGGCATCCGGAATCTCCTGCAGGACGGATATGTTCTTCTGCGATAGGATGGACAGGACCTGCGGGTTGTGGATCAGCGGGCCGTAGGTGTAGATCTGTCCCCCGCTGCGGTTGGCCGAATCCAGGGCAAGCTCCACGGCCCGGCGCACACCCATGCAGAACCCGGCTGTTTTGGCAATCGTAATCTTCATTTCGCCTGGGCAAGCTGCCGGTCAAAGCCGGGATCAGGAGTCATTTTTCTTGAAAAAGACCTTGTGATCCACAAGCGACAGGGAATGAATCGCGGCCCTGACAAATTTCTGCTCTCCGAAAATATTGACCAGCCGGAACCCGTCGCTTTCCGGCTCGATGCTGTCCACGGCTTCCATGAGCAGTTCCTGGTCGTCTCCTTTTATCAGATAGGCATTTGCTTCACACATGATTCGAATCTTCCCGGTTTGATTTGGATGCGTCGTAACCGTTCACGGTTGTCGGTTTACAGTTCACAGTTTTTCAACCGTGAACCGACAACTGTAAACCGTGAACGGTTACATTAATGTTTGATGGTATAGATATAGATGAGCGCAGCATCTGATCTTTCATTCCATAATCACGGCAATTTCTTAATAATTTACAAAGATGTACTGATAACGTGCAAGATTTTTTCCAAACTTCTAACTCTTCAAAAGAGGACCCCATAATTCTTCTCTACCTTCGTTTTTTTAACCGTGAACCGACAACTGTAAACCGTGAACGGTTACGATGCGTCAAAAAACGGCACCAGGTGCTCCTCCACGAGAATATCGAGAAGGTGCGGCAGCGGCTGGTTCGAGGCGCCGACAATTACCACGTTTTCCTGGGAAAGCGGAACCAGCAGTTTCCGGGCATCACTGGAAGCCACGGCTCCTGCGATTTTCGGGCTGACCTCGCCCATCATGGCGTTGGCCATGACAATGCCCACCGGACCGATGATGACATCCATCCGGGGCACGGTCTGCACAATGGCATTTTCCCCGGACGCGCCCCGGTTGGCCCGGGCCTTTAACATCTGTGCCGTGGCAATGGCATTTGTCCCCAGCGCAACGATGTCGACGTCCTCCTCAAAAAGGGCTCTTAAGCGCTTGATGATGGTGGCGCCGATGCCGCCGCCCTGACCGTCAATTACGCATATGGTTTTCATATTAAAGCTTTTTTACCTTCCGCATCTGCCGGCGCTTTCGCTTGGGCGGGCGCCTGGCCGGTCCCTTTTTCCGGGTGGTCGGCTCCCAGCCCGCGTCTGCTTCGTCTTCCGGATCCACGCCCTTTGTTTCCACAAGCTGCGCCATGGCCATTTTGTCTTCAAACGGCTCCGGGTCGACCACCTCGGCCCCGGCCGCGGCCACGGCACTTGCCAGCGGCCGATCGGCAGTGACCACAAGGGCTTTTTCGCCCTCGCGGCGGGCCATTTTCCGGATCACCGAATCAGCGGTCTGGCCATGGCGTGAAAAGCGGATGCGGATACCCTTTTGCGAGGTATTGGCTTCAAAATCATCATGATTTGCCGCACCGTCAAAAACCACGGTGATCTTGTGGCCCTTGACCCGCTTGTATGCCGCCAGTTGGTCGATTAAGGCACTGCGCCCCAGCTCCAGGCTTTGGCGCTCTTCTTCCCGCAGGGGAGCCGAACGCCGGATGAGGTTGTAGCCGTCTATAATCAGGTGCAGGGACATGGATCATTACAGTTCGGATCGTGACTTGAGCAGCGACAGCAGCCGGTCCAGGTCCTTGTCGTCGTAGAACTCCAGCTCCACGCGGCCCTTTTTTCCGTGCCGGCGGATCTTGACCTTTGTGCCGAAATGGCGGCCCAGGTCTTCCTCAAGGCTGGCGAAATGGACGTCTTCGGTGCGGGCCGGCTTTTCCGGCTGCGCCTCGGTTTGTTTATTGAGCTGCGCCACGAGTTTTTCGGCCTCCCGGACCGAAAGCATGCGCGCCAGGATGGTCCGGCAGGCCTTGTTCTGGAGGGCGGGGGTCTTTGCGCCGAGCAGTGTGCGGGCATGCCCCATGCTCAGTTCGCCGGCGCGCACGTGCTCCTTGACCGTGTCTGTAAGCTGGTTTAAGCGCAGGAAATTGGCCACCGCGGACCGGCTTTTGCCCACCCGATCGGCCACCTTTTCCTGGGTGAGCCCGAAGTCCTCGAGCAGTCTTTGATAGGCCTCGGCTTCATCCATGGCATTGAGATCGGCGCGCTGAATGTTTTCAATAATGGAAAAAGCCAGCAGATCTTCATCGCCGATGGTTTTCACCACCACCGGCACCGTGAACAGCCCGGCCATTTTCGCAGCCCGCAGCCGCCGTTCGCCGGCAATGAGTTCATAGCCGCTGGCTGCCTCCCGGACGAGCAAAGGCTGGAGAACGCCGTGCAAACCCACGGATTCGGAAAGCTCGGCCATTTCCTCCTGGGAAAACTGCCGGCGGGGCTGAAACGGATTGGGGTGGATCAGGTTGATGTCACAGGTAAAATACTCGGCGCCCCGGGTTCCGTCGCCTGCTTCCATATCCGGGAAAAGCGCATCCAGTCCCTTTCCGAGGCCTCTTTTCCGTTTTTTTTCATTGGCGCCGGATTCATCCGGTTTCATGTACCCACCTTCTTATAGATAGACGACATCAAAAATTACCCATATTCATTAACAACCACGAAGGGCACGAAGATCACGAAGGTTCTGAATTTTAAAAGATTATTCTTCGTGCCCTTCGTGTACTTCGTGGTTACAATACTACCTGCAATGATTGATTCGAAAAGACAAATGACGCTTTATATCATCAAGGACAGATTAAAATCTGTCCCCGCTTCCAGGACTGTTCAACCGGCGGTCTGTTCCACTTTGCCGGCCGCGGCTGCCCCGTGCTTTCGGGTCATTTCCCTGGCCAGGGCGTCATAGCTTCTCGCCCCCGGAGAGGTCGGATCATAGGCAATAATGGGTTTGCCGTAACTGGGGGCTTCGGCCAATCGAACAGCACGAGGAATGCGCGTATCGTATACCAGTTCGTTGAAATATTTCTGTGCATCTTCGGCCACCTGGCCGGAGAGATTGGTCCGCCTGTCAAACTGGGTCAGCAGGATGCCCTCGATTTTCAGGGAAGGGTTCATCCGGTGCTTGATCCGCTTGACCGTCTGCAAAAGCTGACCCAGGCCTTCCAGGGCGTAAAACTCGCTTTGCAGAGGGATCAGCACGCCGTGGGCCGCGGTCATGGCATTTACGGTCAAAAGGCTCAAGGAAGGCGGACAATCCAGCAGCACGTAATCATAGGCCTGGGTACAGGGCAGCAGCAGCCGCTGCAGCAGCCGCTCCCGGGTCTCGTCATTGATCATCTCGATTTCAAAACCGATCAACTCCACCCGGGAAGGCATCACCCAAAGGTCCGGCACGCCGCTTTCAATAATGAGATCGGCACCATCGGCATGGCCGATCAATCCATGATACAGGGTATTGTCCAGCCGGCTTTTGTCAATGCCCAGGCCGGTGGTGGCATTGGCCTGGGGATCGCAGTCCACGAGCAGGGTTTTCCTGCCGAGTGCAGCCAGGGCCGCGGCCAGATTGATGGCCGTCGTGGTCTTGCCAACCCCGCCCTTTTGGTTTGCAATACAGATAATATGTGCCATAATAAAGTATAACCTAAATTGAGTGTTTCAGATTTTTAAAAGCAATTTATTTAAAAGGATAACATCCATTTCTATTTTAAAAATCTGAAACCCTCCGGGATTTCCAATTTTACCGCATCTACTGCGTCAGATACAGTCTCGCATAGTTGACTATAGCGAGTCTGCATCTTCCTTGTATCTGCGGCAAACTTG
>JAIPEJ010000069.1 GCA_021737225.1 Desulfobacteraceae bacterium | reverse complement strand
AAAAAAATATAATACGCAATATCAAAAAATGATTCGCCTGCTTCTGGATGAATATACTGCCCATCAATAACTGCGAATCCATAACCACCGCATCAACACGGACCGGGAAACAGCAGCTCCGCTTCGCTTTGCAGCTGTTTCCCGGCCGGTTATGCTGGGCGGGAGACAACCGGCGCTGCGTGCGCTACCGCATGGAGGCCGAAGGCCGCCCCCACCCGGATAACATGCTGCCCGACGGAAGCATTGATCCCGATCTGCCGGCATGAAACCTTGAAAAAAACCCTTCCCGGTGTTATTCTTGCATCCTCCATCCCATCCCTTTTAATCCGCCGTAGAACCGGCGAGTCCCATATTGACTTCCGGAATGCCTGCATTATTATAATTTTAAAGCTCGAAAAAAAGCGGGTTGACCTGTTTTTTATGGAGGGGTTGCCGTACCGGGTTATGTGGCCGGAAAATCGGGGCTGGCCCACAACCCATATGTGCCCCATGACAGCATGGTGCTCAACTGCGCCTGACCATTGTGGAATCCTGTTCGGAAAAAACCGCTCCTTTTTCCGGAATTGATCCGAAACCGATGTTATTCCAGAAAAGACAGGACCCGGGCGACGTACTGCCGGGTCTCTTTGTACGGCACCTCGCCGCCGAATCGCTCTACTGCACCCGGCCCGGCGTTATATGCGGCCAAAGCTTTTTCCAGGCTCCCGCCGAAACGATGCAGCATCTGCTTTAAATACCGAACACCCGCATCAATGTTTTCCCGGATATCAAAAGGGTTTTCCACGCCAAGCTCCCGGGCGGTATCGGGCATCAACTGCATCAGGCCCTGTGCACCGGCATCGGACACCGCGGCTGTATTGAATCCGGATTCCGCGCGGATGACACCGGCAATAAGCCTTCGGGAAAGGTTATGTTTGGTGGCAGCCTGATGTATGGTCTCCTCGATCTCCTGCATTTCATAATCACCAGAAGCCCGGGCCGGAACCGGGTGTGAACTGACGTCTCGTGTTCCACCTGTCCACAGGATTTCCCTTGTTTCTGCATCCATATATACCTCGGTTCCGGCAGGCATCCGGGTATAGGGTTTGCCCCGGTTTTCATGGGAATGAACGATATCCCAGCACTCCTGGGCGTAATCCGGACGCTGCATTAGCAGGTGAGAAACCGTGGGATTGTGATCTGATATCGTACCCAGGCGGATACGGTCTTTTTCCCCGGAGTTGCCGCTCTTGTTGATCTCTGCCATTCCGGCTTCAAGTTCCCGGGCAAAAGCCGATCCATGGGGCCTGTTTTGTCCGCCGTCGGCCTGTCCGGTTTGTATTCGCATAGGCCTGCTGTTATATACCTGCATTCCCGATCCTCGCTTTGGGCACTGATATTCGATCGTGTATGGTTTACATATCGGCCGGTATGCCCCAAAAGTTTAGCCGCAAGCGCAGGCAAAAAATTATTTTTTTATTCCTATAAATTTCCCTGGATTGTGAATACATCCGGGTGGATGCGGAAATGCCTTACGGCTCGAGGAAAAGCGTATGCCGGGTGTGTTCCCGGATGGCGGCATCGCTGAACCACCAGTACATTTTATCCCCGTCCATGTAGGCCTCGACCTGGTCCTTCTGGTGGGGGCTGAAAACCCGGCCCGTGACCCCGCCCGGCAGCACGGCCAGGACCTTTTCATCATCAGCCATGTCCACCACCATGCGAAGCGATGCACAGTGTGTGACCCCGAATGGATCGTCGTAATCGTACCATCCCCGGCACAGGGTCTCGCCGGAGCCGGGCATGGGCATGGGACCGGTGCCCAGCAGGTCTTTTCCCGGCCCCTCCTGGCGGATCGGGCTGACAAGGGTCAGGGTGTGCACATCCCCCCAGGCCCAGTCTGCCGGATTTTCCCCCAGTTCCGGGCTCAGTTGCGACAAGGCCTCAAGTGCGGCCGCATGAAACAGCGTATTGATGTCTTCTTCCTGGTCCGGTGTGCGTTTATCATCAAACCAATCCGAATTACCGGCCAGAACCATCCGCTGCAGCCGCTCCTGCCAGAAATACCAGTTCTTGAGCATGGTCATGGCGGTTTCGGATCCCAGTTCATCAACAAACACGCGCCTGGCAAATTCAATGTAGACGGCCTGAAAAACCGCCGGTGCGGCAAGATCCGGATCGTCTGTAAAATCCCAGCCCGAAAGGATCTGTCCCATTTGCCGGGTATCCTCATGAGCCATGAGCGCCTCTGCCATGACAGGGGCGATCTTTTCTGCCATCCGATTTTTGGTATTTCGCTGAAACCGCCAGTGATCCTCCACGGACTTTTTGCCGGGACGTGCCATCAGGGACTTTAGCTGTTGGTAGCGGTATGACGGGGCAAAATAAGAAGAATAATACCAGGGAAAGTCGGCAGGCACGGTCTTATGATTACAGGTACCGAGCCAGTCCCTGTCCGGGTTGGCGGAACCGGGCATTTTTTCCTGCGGGATCCATCCCTGCCAGTTATCCGTATCATCGGTCACCACGTATGGAAAACTGCCGCCGCCGTTTTTGCGTATGGGCAGTTTTCCGGATGCCCGGTACCCGATGTTGCCCTGGCTGTCGGCAAACACCCAGTTCAGGCAGAGCATGGGAACCTCTTCAAGCGACTTGCTCAGCTCTGATGCAGACCGTGCCGTCAGGACCCCTAAAAGTCCGATTCCGGGCTGCATTGTCTCTGCCGGAGCCCAGCGCAGGGAGATCACCCGGTCGGTATCCAGGCCGGAGATCACATCTGAGACCACCGGTCCCCGCCGGGTCCGGCGGATTTGAATGGTTTCCTCCCGGAAACCACCGTCGGCATTTTCGTCCTTTATCCGGAGAGTTTCTTCAATAACCTCAAAGGGAATCGATTTTTCGCCTTCCCGGTAATGGTCCGGATTTTCCGGATCCACGGTTTCCACGTACAAGTCCTGCATGTCCCCGTAATTGTTGGTCATGGCAATGCTGATATGTTCGGTGCGGCCGATGGCCATGCCGGGAAGGCCTGGAATATTTGCGCCCACGGCCCGTACCTCCGGGGTGATCAATCCCACGGGATACCACACCCCGGGCAGCATGCGCGGGTCCAGGTGGGGGTCACCGGCCAGGATCGGCCGGGAGCCGGGGGCCAAATCGGGTCCCACCGCCCAATTGTTGCTGCCCATGGCCATTTCCATTCCCGGAAAAAGTTCCAGGTCCGCGGCCAGTTTTGCCCACGCCCGTCCGGATCCGGCAATGACATCTGTTGTTTGGGCCGGCCCCGCGGCGGTTGCTCCGGTGTTTGCCGGATCATCCGGGTTGATATTAACCGGCAGGATCTGCCGGGCCTTTTCCCGGCCCACGGCCTGAAGCAGCATCTGGCCCACCACCTCGTGCTTGAGGTTTGCGGAAGTGGACCATGCCATGTAATAGAGAATTGACAGGGAGTCGGCCACGGTCCAGGTTTCTGCGGGAATCCCGGCAAGCTTGAATTCAATGGGGATATCTTCCGGGGACTCTTTGATAAAGGCGTTTATTCCGTCCACATAGGCCTGGAAATATTTCCGGGTTTCCTGATCCAGTATATCCGCCTGTTTTTTGGCCAGCCGGTGGATCCCGATGGTGCGCATGCGGATATCTATGTCCCGGGCCCGCTTGCCTGCCAGTTCGCTGATCCGGCCCTGGGAAAAAAGCCGGGAAAGCTGCATCTGAAACAGCCGGTCCTGTGCTGCGGTAAAACCCTGGGCCATGATGGCGTCATGGGTGTTTTGGGCATGGATGTAGGCCATGTTTTTGCCGTCGCGCGAAATTGTAACAGGCGCATGAAAGCCTTCGACAACCAGTTCACCGTCTTTCCGGTAGTCATTCCAGTAGGGCATGGTAAAATACACGGCTGCCGCCGTGGCAATCAAAATGACCGCAAGACCGCCCAAAACCCATTTGATCCATTTCATATGCAACTCTCCTTTATCCGGGAAAAGCGGAAAAATCCATGCCTGCTGGAAACGCCGCCGTCAGAGATCAATCCAATTCGGATGACGTGTATAAAAAAAAGGCACCATCCTGAGCAGAACAAATGACAAACCGCGAAACCGCACCTTGACTTGGAATAGATATGGCAAGATTTGACGTTTCCGTCAATTTATAAAAACACATGCACCTTTGGCGCGGCTTTTTTCAAAAAATGCATCGCATCCGACCTGCTGGCGGAAGTGATAAACCGGTGTTAGGTTAAGGCAGAAGGAGGATTATATGAATTTCAAGCAGCTGCACTTTTCAAACCGCCGTGGACATCGCCTTGCAGCCCGGCTTGACCTTCCGGTTGACGGCCGGCCGCGTGCCTATGCCATTTTTGCCCACTGTTTTACGTGCACCAAGAACCTGACAGCCGCGGCCAATATCAGCCGGTCACTTACCCGGGAGGGCATTGCAGTGCTCCGCTTTGACTTCACGGGGCTCGGTCAGAGCGAGGGCGATTTTGCAGACACCAACTTCACTACCAATGTCAGTGATTTGGTCGATGCCGCACAATACCTCACGGAGAATTACGGTTCCCCGCAGATCCTGGTCGGGCATTCCCTGGGCGGGGCCGCAGTGATCCAGGCCGCGGCTGAAATTCAATCCGCGCAGGCGGTGGCGGTAATCGGTGCCCCGGCAAGAGCGGACCATGTCATAAAGCACCTGACCGGCGCACAAAGGCAAATCGAAGAACACGGAGAGGCAGAGGTCAAATTGGCCGGCCGGCCTTTTCGTATCAAGAAGCAGTTTCTCGACAATCTAAAGACCGAACGCATGAGCGGCTTTATTCAATCCCTCGGGCGGGCCCTGCTGATTCTGCACTCCCCGGTGGACAATACCGTGGGCATTGAAAACGCCGCTGAAATATTTCAGCGCGCAAAGCACCCCAAGAGTTTCGTTTCCCTGGAAACCGCAGACCATCTGTTAACCGATCCGGCCGATTCCCGATATACCGGCACCATCATCGCTGCCTGGTCCGGCAGGTATATTGCGGTATCAACCCGGGAAAAAGCCCGGGATGCTTCTGATGACAGCCGTGTGTCTGTGCGCACCGGCAGCGCCGGTTACATGACCGAGATCCTGGCAAACGGCCACAGCATGATTGCCGATGAACCCGAATCCACAGGGGGAACAAACACGGGCCCCACTCCCTATGATTTTCTCGCGGCCGGGCTGGGCGCCTGCAAGGCCATTACCCTGCGCATGTATGCAGACCGGAAAAAATGGCCCCTGGAGTCGATCCGAATCGGACTGAGCCACCGGAAAATCCATGCCGAGGACTGCCGCTCATGTGAAACCCGCAAGGGATACCTGGACGAAATAAAGGCTTCCCTGTTTCTGGAAGGCGATCTCACAGCCGATCAGCGCCAGCGCCTGGCGGAAATCGCAGACAAGTGCCCGGTACATCGAACCTTAACCGGAGAAATCCGGATCCAAACCGATCTCGGGTAATAAATCGCTTATATCCCGGCTTCCGCCCCTTCCGGCTATCCCGTGTAGATCGAACACTGCCGGGCGACCATGGCGGCCTCCTGCAGGGCTTCGGCAAAGGTGGGATGCCCGTGCATGATGCGTCCGATATCTTCCGCGGAGGCACCGAACTCAATTGCAAACACGGCTTCTGCGATCATGTCCGAGGCCCGGGGGCCAATGATATGCACGCCGAGCACACGGTCGGTTTTCCGGTGGGACAAAACCTTGACCATGCCCTCGGTTTCCCCCATGCAGCGCGCGCGCCCGGCCCCGGTAAGCGGAAAAGTCCCGGTGCAGTAGGAAATACCTTCCTGCTTGAGCTGCTCTTCTGTCTTTCCGACTGCCGCTGCCTCGGGGAAGGTATAAATCACCATGGGCACGGCGTCATAGTTGACCTCCCCGAATCCGCCGGCCATGATCTCGGCGCCCGCCCGGCCCTCGGCCGAGGCCTTGTGTGCCAGCATGGGCCCGCCGATCAAGTCGCCGATTGCGTGGATGTTTTCAACATTGGTACGAAAGTTTTCGTCCACCATGACAAATCCCCGGTCATCCGTATGCACGCCGGCCTCTGCCAGGCCCAGGCCCTCGGTAAGCGGCTTGCGTCCCACTGCCACCAGAACGGCTTCACAGATTTGCTCGGATGATTCCCCGTCGGTATCCATGGCAACCTTGACGGTCTTTTTGCGAACTTTTGCCCCGGTAACCCGGGTTTTCAGTTTAAAGTCCATTCCCTGTTTTTTCAGAATCCGCAGCAGGCGGCGGGATAATTGACTGTCCATGCTGCCGGCAATGTGATCGGTCATTTCAACAACGGTGACTCTGGATCCGAGCCGCGACCAGACAGAACCCAGTTCCAGACCGATATACCCGCCCCCCACGATGAGCAGGCGGCCGGGCACCTTGTCAAAGGCCAAAGCTTCGGTGGAAGTGACAATAGAGCGACCGTCAAACGCAAGGCCTTCCAGAGCAGCGGGGCGGCTTCCGGTGGCAAGCAGGATGTTTTGGGCTTCGACCCGCTGATTGCCTGATCCGTTTTCCACGTTGACCCGGCCGGCGCTTTCAAGGGTCGCCGTGCCACGGATTAAATCAACATTGCCGGCTTTGAGCAGATTTGCCACATTGTCGGTAAGCGCCTGCACCACCGCGTCTTTTCTTTTCATCATGGCCTTTAAATCGACCTCCGGGGCGCCCACAGAGATGCCGTGATCCTTGAAGCGATTGGCAGCCAGAAAAGCGTGTTCAGAGGAATCCAGCAGCGCCTTGCTCGGTATGCACCCATAATTCAGACACACCCCGCCGGGGCGCTCAAACTTGTCTATACAGCACACTTTCATGCCCAGCTGGGCTGCACGGGCCGCTGCCACGTATCCGCCCGGACCGGCGCCGATGACTGCCAGGTCGTAACGGGTTTGCTCTGCCATTGTCATATCTCCATGATCATGCGTTCAGGGGTTTCGATAAATTCCTTGATCCGCCGCAGGCAGTTAACCGCATCTTTTCCGTCCACGATGCGGTGGTCATAGCTGAGGGCGACATACATCATGGGCCGGATGACCACCTCACCGCCCGCGGCCACAGGCCGGTCTTCGATTTTATGCATGCCCAGGATTGCGCTCTGGGGCATGTTCAAAATCGGCGTGCTCAGCAGGGAACCGTAAATACCGCCGTTGGTGATGGTAAACGTGCCGCCTTCCAATTCGGAAAGGGTGATTCGGTTTTGGCTGACCCGCTCAGCAAAATCGCCGATCGCTGACTCGATTTCGGCAAACCCGATATTGTCTGCATGCCGGATGACCGGGACAACGAGTCCCTTTTCCGCGCCAATGGCGATTCCGATATGATAGTAGTGGTGATAGACGATCTCATCGCCGTCGATGCGGGCATTAATCTCCGGGAATTCTTTCAGCGCGGACACCACGGCCTTGACAAAAAACGACATGTATCCGAGACCGATCCCGTAGGCATTGTAGAAAGTTTCCTTGTAGCGTTGCCTAAGGGTTTTGACCCGGCTCATATCGATTTCGTTAAACGTGGTCAGCATGGCCGTGTTCTGTTTGGCCTCGAGCATGTGCGCGGCAATGCGCTTGCGGATCGGAGACATGGGCTTTCGGGTAACCGCCTCCGGGCCCGGCTCAGGGGCTGGCGTTTTTTCCGCCATGCCGTCTTCCCCTGCCTTCGGGGGTTTCCGGGACTCCGGGGCAGCTTCTTCCTGCCGGGGCGCATTTTCGGCGGCATCCGATTCCAGATAGGCAATTACGTCGCCCTTGGTGATCTGGCCGCCGGGTCCGGTGCCATTGATTTTCGCGGCATCCACCCCTTTTTCACTGATCAGCCGGCGAACAGAAGGCGGCAGTACCGGTTTTTTTGCATCTTCTGCCGCTGGCTTCGCCTCCTGAGCCGGTTGTTGCCGGGATTCTTCTTCGCGCTCCGGTTCCGGCGCAGCTTCCTTTTCGGGTGCGGGCGCCGCAGCGGCCGCTTCTTCGCCTTGCTGTCGGCCAACCGCCTGGCCCTTTTCTTCAGCCGTCTGCTGCGCGGCGCCCGCCGTGTCAATGCGGCCCACCACCTTGCCGATTTCAACGGTTTTGCCCGCCTCGACAAGGATCTCCAATTTGCCGCCCTCATCTGCGGGCACTTCAAGGGTGACCTTGTCGGTTTCAATGACAAAAAGGACCTCGTCTTTTTCCACCGGGTCTCCGTCGGATTTATACCATTCGGCCAGCAGGGCTTCCTTTACTGATTCGCCGACCTCGGGCACTTTAATGTCAACATTCATGGCGCCTCCTTCAGGCTTATAGACTTGCTCCGCCTTATGGCGGTTTCGGGGGCTTTAGACGCACTTGTTGCAATGCCTGATTTTAATGGTTCATCTATTCAGCACCCGGTCGATGAGTTCCTGCTGCTGCTGCTTGTGCACGTGGTGATACCCGGTCGCCGTGCTGGCAGCGGCATCGCGGCCGATATAAGACAGGGCACAGGAGAAATGCTTTTGAAAAAGGGGCCGGATATAGTTCCAGGCGCCCATGTTGGCAGGTTCTTCCTGTGCCCATACCCGATCGCGGCAGTCTTTGTACATGGCAATAACGGATTGAAGGGATTTTGCGGGAAAGGGATGGAGCTGCTCGAGACGGATGATTGCCGCGTTTTTCTTTGCGCCCGCCCGGCGGGCCGCAAACAGTTCATAAGCCAGCTTCCCGGAAACAAAAACCACCCGTTCCGGCTTGCCGGGCGCTTCAGGATCGGCCAGAACCTGGCTGAAGTCACCGGCTGCCAGGTCATCGAGCGCGGATACGGCCTCCGTATGCCGCAGCAGGCTTTTGGGCGTGAAAATTACCAGGGGCTTTCGGATTTTTCCTGCCGCCTGACCCAGCAGCAGGTGATAATACTGTGCAGGCGTGCTCGGGTTGCATACAAAGAAGTTCTCTTCGGCAGCGAGCTGCAGGAACCTTTCTATCCGTGCGCTGGAATGCTCCGGCCCCTGCCCTTCGTAGCCATGGGGCAAAAGCAGCACCAGTCCGCTTTGGCATCCCCACTTGGCTTCTCCGCTGGCAATGTAGAGATCAATAATGGCCTGGGCGTTGTTTACAAAGTCACCGAACTGGGCCTCCCAGAGTGTGAGCGCATCCGGCCGGATCAGCGAATATCCGTATTCAAAGCCCAGGGCACCGGCCTCGGAGAGCAGGCTGTTGATGCACTCAAAACCCGCCTGATCTTCGGCTACATGATTGAGGGGCACATACGGCCGGCTGGTGGCCGTGTCAACCCACACGCTGTGGCGCTGGCTGAATGTTCCCCGCTGGCTGTCCTGCCCGGCAAGACGAACCGGTATCCCTTGGCTGGCAATGACGGCAAATGCCAGGGTCTCTGCATTGGCCCAGTCGATATTTTTCCCGTTTTTTACGGCATCCAGGCGCTTTTCCATCAATTTTTCAAGCTTGCGATGCAATTGAAAACCGTCCGGCACGGAATTGAGCTTTCCGGCCATATTTTTGAGAAGATCCGCATCTACCCGGATATCCGCCTGGATTGTTTCCTTCAAAGGCTGCGGTTCTGATTTTTTGTCTTCCGGACCGGCCTCAGCACCCTCCTGCTGTGGTGGTTCCTGTGTTGCCTGATCATAGGCCGCCTGAATGCACCGGCGACTCTGCCCGCGCATATTCTTTATGGCTTCGTCGTCGATCAAAGCTTCTTCCTTGAGACGGTCCGCGTAGAGCTGATCCGGCGGCGGCCTGTCCTTGATGCGCTCATACATCTGCGGCTGGGTGAAATAAGGCTCGTCGCCTTCGTTGTGACCGTAGCGGCGATAGCAGACCAGGTCGATGACCACGTCCTTGCCGTAGGCCATTCTGTAGTCGCATGCCAGCTTCACGGTATGCACGGCCGCCTCGGGATTTTCGCCGTGGACATGAAAAATGGGAATCATCAGGCTCTTTGCCATATCCGTGGGATAGCGGGTGGATCGCAGGTCCTCGGGCAGGGCGGTGTAGCCGATCTGGTTATTAATCACGATATGAAGCGTCCCGCCGGTAAAATACCCGTCAAGCTGTGACATGTTCAGTGTTTCTGCGGTAATGCCCTGGCCGGAGAAGGCCGCATCACCGTGCAGCAGCAGGGGAAACACCTGCCGGGTGGTTTTCGGTTCCAGGGCATCGAGCCGCGCCCGGGCCATGCCCTCGACCACCGGGTTAACCGATTCCAGGTGACTGGGATTGTCCGCCATGATCACATCCAGCGGTCTTCCCCCGGGTGTGGTAATAGACCCGCGGAAACCCTGGTGGTACTTGACATCCCCGGCGCCTACTTGGGCTTCGGGATTGTGCTGGTCTTCAAACTCCCGGATCACGGCCTCATAGGGTTTGTCAAGGAGATTTGTCTGCACGTTCAGCCGTCCCCGGTGGGTCATGCCGAGCATGATCTCCCGGCAGCCATGGATCTCGGCGCTATGAACGAACAGGGCATCCATCATCGGAATCATCACGTCCGCGCCCTCGGCGCTGAAACGCTTCTGGCCGAGGTATTTGCGGTGTATAAACTGCTCAAAGCCTGCGGCCTCGGTGAGCTTTCGCAGAATCCGGAGCTTTTCATCCCGGGATATTTCGGGCCTGTTCCGGGTCGACTCCATTTTCTCCCGCAGCCACCTGCGCTCATCCGGGTCCTGCAGGTGCATGTATTCCACGCCCACGGATCCGCAGTACGTCTGGCGCAGGTGATCGACAAGCTCTCTTAGCGTTATTCGCGAATCCAGGTTTTCCGGCAGCCCCGGGGCATAGAACCGCCGATTCATATCGTCATCAGTAAGGCCGAATGCCCCGGGGTTCAGCAGGGGATGATCCGTGGGGCATGCCGCAAGCGGATCCAGGCACGAAAGCAGGTGACCGATATCCCGGTAGCGATAAACCAGGGCCTCGACCCTGGATTGCTTTCGAACCGATTCCGCGTCGCAGGGCTCGCATTCCGATTCAGACGGTTTCGGCATTTCGGAGCGCCCCAGCTCAAAGCCCTGGAAAAAGAACTGCCAGTCCCTGTCCACGGCATCCGGATCACTTTT
The DNA here is from genome assembly GCA_021737225.1 of Desulfobacteraceae bacterium. GTDB lineage: Bacteria > Desulfobacterota > Desulfobacteria > Desulfobacterales > Desulfosalsimonadaceae > Desulfosalsimonas. The sequence continues at coordinate 1,476 of JAIPEJ010000069.1, read as the reverse complement.
CCAGCGCTCGTACATGGCTTCCATATACCGGGGGCTCAACGGTCCGGTATAGCTCATTGTGCCTCCTGTCCATCTGCCGGATTCCGATGGCCTGCCTTGCGGATCATCCGGGCGCCGGTCATGAAGATGCTTTCATGTCTTTCAGGGCCTCGATGGTATGGGCTGGATCCGGGCGGACCGTGTAGTCTGCACTGACTTGCGCATAGAAAATCGTTCTGTCCGTGTCGATAATATACCGGGCAGACATGGGAAGATCCCAGGAACCATCGTCGTTGTTTTTGTCCACGTGGATGCCGAACTGCTGATATACTTTTTTCAGATCATCTGGCACCGTGTAGACCAGACCGTATTTCGCGGCTGCCTGATTTGCCGAATCCACCAGCAACTCCATTGTCAGGCCATTTTTCTCGGCAAACCGGCGGGAGGCTTCCGCACTTTGCGGGGAAATCATGATCAGCGAAGCCCCTGCATCCTTGATTTGCTGATATGCAGCTTCCAGAGCTTCCAGCTCCAGATTGCAGAACGGTCACCACCCGCCCCTGTAAAACCCGAGCACTACCGGGCCGTTTTTCAGTTTTTCCGAGAGCCTGACCGTCTTTCCATTGTAATTGTTCAGGGAAAAATCCGGCGCCGTGTCTCCCCGGGCCTTGACCCGGCTGAGAATGCCGGATTGCTCCAGTTCCTGGGTCGCCTTGTGCATGACTTCCACTGCCTCGCTGGGCGCGGCGGATTCGAGCTGCTGTCTTTGTGCGTCGAGTTTATCCTGCAGGCTCATTTTCCCCTCCTTTTGTTGTTCCGGATTTAATAACCTTCGTCATTTCTATTATTGTAAGCATACAGATCCGGTTTCACAAAAATTGTGCATGCTTTGTCTGAACTCCGGAGCACAAATAAGGAAATGCTTTTTTGCTCGCCTATGCCGTGTTTTTTGAAGCTGTCCTTCATGGCTTTCAATTTATTGAAAATATTCATTTTTTAGCTATCAGCAGAGGTGACCGGCTCCACCCGATCCACCGTGAGTGTGGCCGCATCCCAATTTTTATCGACTTTGCCGGAGAGCATATACGGGCGTCCCGGCTCGAGCAGATGGCAGAAACGGTGGTAGGCCCGCGGGAAAAACGCGGTTTCCACAATGCCGGTTTCGTCTTCAAACGTGACAAACTTCATGGGATCGCCCTTTTTGGACAAAACCGTCTTGCCGGTAATCAGCCAGCCCGCAAATCGAACCTGCCTGCCCGTGTGATTTGCAATATTCCATGCCTTGACAAGGTTCTGATTTTTCAGTCGCTCAGAGATCAGAGACATGGGATGGCGGTCGCACAAAAATCCAAGTACGGCAAACTCGCGGCGCAAACGCTGATGCGGATCATCTGCAGGCAGATCCGGCACGGCCGGCGGTGCGGGATCGGCAAACAAGGACCGCGCCACAGGGGTCAAGTCTGCCCTTGACTCTTTTTCCCCAAAAGAGTCAAGGTC
>JAIPEJ010000068.1 GCA_021737225.1 Desulfobacteraceae bacterium | reverse complement strand
TCGTAAAAAGTCTGATTTTAGATGGCGCCGTAAAAAGTTCAAGATCAAGGCTTGCGCAATTTCGAAGAATGCAGTCACGCCGTTGGCGTGATGAAATTCTGAGAAATTGCGCGTAACGCAGATATTGGACTTTTTACGGCGCCATCAAGGGTTACTTTTTAATGCCGTAGCGGGAAACCAACCGCGAAAGATAGGTACGCTGAATACCCATTTCCCGGGCCGCCTGGCTCTGGTTGCCCCCGGTATTCCTGAGGTTGGCCTCGATGAACTTCTTTTTGAACTCATGGACCGCTTCCTGAAGCGTTTTGCCCACCGGCATCTCGCTGAAGGCGGCATCCGGAGAATAAAGAATCGGCAGGTCCTCCGGGCCGATCTGCTTTCCCCGGCCCATGACCACCGCACGTTCCAGGGCGTTTTGCAGCTCCCGGACATTGCCCGGCCAATCATAGCGCATCATCTTTTCCAGGGCCGCATCCGATATCTCCAGGGAGGCATATCCCTTTTCCCGCTTAAACATTTCCACGAAATGTCTTGCCAGCAGGGGGATGTCTGACTTTCTCTCCCGCAGCGCGGGCATAAGGATTTCCACCACATTGAGCCGGTAGTACAGGTCCTCCCGGAATCTGCCGTATTTCACCTCGTCAGCAATGTTCCGGTTGGTTGCGGCGATCACCCGGATATCCACGTTCATCGGCGTATTGCTTCCGAGCCGGTAAAAAATCCCGTCCTGCAGCACGCGCAACAGTTTGGCCTGCATAGATCCGCTCATTTCAGCGATTTCGTCCAAGAATATGGTTCCCTGATCCGCCATCTCAAACTTGCCGACTTTTGTACCGGTTGCACCCGTAAAAGCGCCCTTTTCATGCCCGAAAAGCTCGGCTTCCAGCAGTGTTTCCGGAAAAGCGGCGCAATTTAACGTCACCAGATGCCGATCGGCCCGATTGCTGGCCTGATGAATCAGCCGGGCCAGCAGTTCTTTGCCTGTGCCGCTCTCCCCGAGAATCAGCGTGCTGGCCATGGAGTTGGCCACCTGCAGGGCATCGGAGACCACCCTTTGGATGGCTTTACTGTTTCCGACAATTTCATGGCTGAGATTGAGTTCCTGCTTCAGCCCGCGATTTTCCAGATCCACCAGCCGGAACTTCTGCGCATTCTCAATGGCCACGGCCGCAAGCTCGGCAAAAACGGAAATCAGCTCAAGATCGCTTTCCTGGAAACTTTCCCCGCCCTCCTTGTTAATGAACTCCACCACGCCGATGACCTTTTCCCCGACCTTTAATGGCACGCATGCAATCGAGTCGGTCTTAAACCCGATCTGTTCGCTGATCTGCCGGTACCAGCGGCTGTCCCGTGAGACGTCGCTGATCAGCAAAGGCTCTCCCTGCTGGGCCACGTACCCGGCAATGCCCTCGCCGACCTTCAGCGAGAACTGCTTGACCTCCTCCTTTTTGGCTCCGGTGGCGACCCTGAAATTGAGTTTCTGCGTCCTGGAGTCCACGAGCAGCAGGGAACTCGCCTTGGCCCGCATCATGCGGGCACCGGATTCCAGGATCATCTCAAGCAAACGGTTCAGATCGTCCTCCCGGGAGGCACCGGAATCCGCCTTTTTCTTTTCACTGCTTTTTCTGGATCGGCGCTGTTTCATACGAATCTCTTGATGTGTTGGATCACTTCGGCATGCGGTGCCTTCGGGACAATGGGCCGGGACGGCGCGGGCAGCGAGAATCTGGATGCAAACGGCGTTTGCGCCAGTTTGCGGTTATAGGCGGCATGCATCAGATACTCGAGATTGACCACATCCTCGATATTATAGGCCAGCAGCGTCTCAAGCACCCGCGGATCGCCGTATCTTTCATATTCATGCCACAAAAGAACGGCGAAATAGCCGTCCACACCATCAAGGGCATCTCGGCAGAGCCCGAACTGTTTTTCGCAACCCTTTAAACCGCCCCTGTATCCGAGGCTTTTGAGCACATAGCGCAGGTCCACGTGCCCGTGGGGCAGTTGGATATTAAAAAACCGCTCGATAAACGGCAGATCAAAACTTTTGCCGTTATAGGTCACCAGCAGGTCATAATGCCGGATATCGTCGACAAATTGCGCCAGGTTCTGCCCGTAGACGTAATACCGAATATTTCTGCCGTCATACAGGGCAATGGTGGTAATCCTGTGCGCGTCCCGGCTCATGCCGGTGGTTTCAATATCAATATACGCGGTGCGGTCTCGGAAGTCGGCAAACAGTCGCCACTGCTGATCAGACGGCAGGCGGTCGGCAAAATATCGGGGCAGGCGCTTTTCCAGGGCGTGTTGAGAATTTGTCAGTTCCTGCCGGATACGGGAGATTTTCTCCGGGCTGAGCGGGAAATGCGGGGTGGCTGAAAAATCCGGCCAAGTGTAAATGCCGGCCGCCCAGAGCCGGGCTTCGGTCTTCCGGCCGATGCCGTTGACATGACAGAAAGTATTTTGCAGCATTGGTGGACTTCTGCTTTTTGCATTTTTTTATACAGTCTGTATACAAATATACCCATTTCAAAAATAAAATCAATCCGATTCTTTCAAAAACCGCTTGGAAAGCCGATTAATCCCGGACGCATGGTATCTTCCAGGTATTTGCGCTGACGCTCGAACTCCCGGTCAGTCTCTGCCGGGGCCAAACGGATCATCCCGCCGTAGCGGATTGTCACCCTGGAAAACGGTTTCGGCAGCTGAAACCGATCCCAGGAGTTAAAATACCAAGCCTTTTCGGCAATCACATAAACAGGCACAATGGCAGCGCCTGCGCTCTGGGCCATGGAAATCGCCCCGTTTTTGACAACCCCTGCCGGCCCGCGCGGGCCGTCCAGGATATGGGCGGCGATTCCGGTCGCATGCAGACGCCGGACCATCTGCTGCAATCCTTCCCGGCCGCCCCTGGAGGAAGATGCGCGCACCACGTGCCAACCCGTAAGCTCTGCGATCCCGGCAATAACCTCACCGTCCCGGCTCCGGCTGATCATCAGGCTGGGCCCGTACTTGCGATATCTCCGGTAGTAACGAATCAGTGAAAAAAACTGCTGGTGCCACACGCAGAGCAGCACCCGGCCGCCCCCGGCAAGATGTGCCAGCCAGGGGTCTTCGTTTTCCACCCGCACCCGCAGCAAGGCCGAGTACATTCGAATAAACCGATAGAGAAACCAGATAAACACCCGAAACCGGATTCTTTTCATTCTTCCGACATCCCCTCTGATGGACCTTTTTTTCAGGCCGGGATCGAAAGGCTTCAAACCGCGAAGCGCACGAAGCCCACGAAGAAAAACGCAAAAGGCAACTGCTTCGTGTTCTTCGTGGGCTTCATGTTGTGTAAAAACCGCAGCGGGGCTTTTTGGGCCCCTTTTGTTTTACTTCATCGCTGTATCAGCCCTTCAGCTCTTTTTAACCTCCCGGCCCGAATACTCATTGTATGCCATGGCCACGGTCCGGTAGACCAAGTGGGCCAGCTTGGAAAAAGGCAGAAAAGCAATCAAGTGGAATACCATCATCAGGTGGATAAAATAGATGAGGTATGTCAGAAACGCCGCATCCGCCAGCCGGGTCAACTCTGCGAGCATGCCGGTCACGCCCAGCCCCAGCACCAGCCACAACAGGTACCAGTCCTTGTAGGTTGAGACCTCGTCGGTTTTGTCCATCCGCTGCTTTAGCAAGAGGGCCCCGCCGATGATCAGGGCGATGCCGCTGACATTGGCCAGGATCTTGACGGGATGGATCTGGGAATACGGCCCGTGGATGCCGAAGACGTAAAGCGTGATGAAAAACACGGCGGTTACAATCAACAAACCGATAAAGGAAAACAATACCATCATGTGCGGGGTGGCCCGGTCATTGTTTTCTCCGCACTCGGAGAACTGCCGGTGGTTGAGTATCTTGGGAATCACCCGCACCAGGGCGGACAAAAAGCCCTTGGCATCGATGCTTTCCTTGTCTGTTTTGCCTTCTGCAACCGCATTTCTGTGAATATCGCCGATAAACCGCTTCAGGCCCAGTGCAAACACCGCCACTGCCCAGATGCTAAGCGGGATGAACACCAGGTCCACCAGCCAGGTGGAAAAGAACTGGGCGTGGGCAATCTCGCCGTGGGCATTGAGCTCCGGAGAAAAATCGAGCAGCCCGGTGATCAGGCCCAGCACGATGAACACAATGGCCGGCACCGCGGCCAGCAGCGGCAGCTTCTTTTTATCATTGACCGCGTTGGCAATGCTCTTGGGCGTGGCGTATTCATTAATCGCCTTCATCCGCAGGGATGCCATCACATCTCCCGGGTTTGCGCCCCTGGGGCACTGGGCTGTGCAGTCACCGCAGTTGTGGCAAAGCCATATATCCGGATTGCCCAGCAGTTTGTCCTTTAATCCCCAGGAAGCCGCGATCATCTCTTTTCTGGGAAAGGGCTTGCGATCCGGTGCAATGGGGCAGGCCACCGAACAGGTGGCGCACTGAAAGCATTTTTTCAGGGTCTCGCCGCCCGTTGCCCGGATCTCGTTTATGAAATCCACATCTGGTTGTACCAGGTATTTATCCGCCATAATCAAACCTCCTCAATTGGGCTGTTTTCGCATCAATCCTTTTAGAATCCCTTAAACGGGTTCGGCCCCAGCTCCTCGATCTGTTCAACAAAGCTGTTGATGATCTCCGGAATCCTGTCGTAGTCGTCAATGGCGACTTCGTACTGTGCCACCCGCTCTTCTTCCAGGGCCAGGCTGGAAAGCGCGTCCCCGATCTTCTGCATCCGGATCTGGGCAAGTTCGCTGCCCTTGACAAAATGGCACTGGTAATCGTCACCGTGCTTGCATCCCAGCAGAAAGGCACCGTCCATACCCTGCGACAGCGCGTCCTTGATCCAGATCACGTTGACCGAGCCCAGGCACCGCACCGGGATAATCCGGACATCGGCAGAGAAGGAGTTTTTGTGAAGCCCCAGGATATCCATGGCCGGATAGGCATCATTTTCGCAGACCAGGCCCAGAATCCGCAAGGGCGGCTCGTCATAGTCGTCTTCCGAGGGGACCTCGATGGACTTGACCTGGGAACCGATGCTGTCGATGCTGTAATCGGCAAAATTGATGATCCGTTCCGGGCAGGCGCCCATGCAGGTTCCGCATCTGCGGCACCGGGTGGGATTGGGTTTCGGTGTTCCTTTTTCATCGTCGTCAATTGCGCCAAACGGGCATTCATCCGTGCACCGCTTGCACTGGGTGCAGCGCTGAAAGAAAAAGTCCGGGTAGGTCATGTCCCCGTAGCGCGGATGAACGGAAATCCCGCGGTTAACACTTTCCAGGCACTGAATTGATTTCAGGGCCGCGCCGCTGGCGTCTTCCATGCATTCCTCCACGGAAAGCGCCCGGCGAATCCCGCCGGCGGAATAAATTCCTGTTCTCTGGGTCTCATAGGGAAAACAGATGAAGTTGGAGTCCGCATACCGGTCAAAAACTTCGTTGTCCCTGAATCCGGGGCCCTGACGATAGGCCAGATTGACAGTAGGATCGTCATAAGTCACCGGCAGCATGCCCGTGCCCAGCACCACCAGATCCGCATTTACGCCGATATTTTCGCCCAGCAGGGTGTTTTGCGCGCTAACCGAAAGCCCGGAGCCGTTTTTCTCAACGGCCGTGATCTCTCCCTTGCTCATGAAAATGCCCGGATCCTGCTGAGCGGCCTTGTAGAAATTCTCCGCCAGGCCGGAAGTTCGCATATGCTGGTAGAAAATATAAGCCTTGCCGTCCGGGTAGTCCTCGCGCACGTACTGGGCCTGTTTTAAGGCCACCATGCTGGTCACCACGCCTGTATAGGGAAAATCCGCATCCTGCCCGGCACCGGGACTCTGGATAAAAACCACGTTTTTGGCTTCCCTGCCGTCAGAGGGCCGGGAGATCTTGCCGGCTGCAGCCATTTCCTCGAACTGGTAATTGGTGACCACGTCCGGGCTTGCACCCCAGCCCAGATGCGGAAACTCGTCATCCTTGGGCTCATAGGGCCGCCATCCGGCCGCCAGGATGACCGCGCCGAATTGCTCGCCGTTGGGATCCAGGGTAAGAATGTCCCGGCGCCCCTCGTTATACTCCCGATATTTCTCCATGAGGGTTTCGGCATCCAGTTCCTTGCCGTTTTCATCCACACGCATTTCCTCGGGCAGGGGATAGGGCACGTCAAATTCGATCTTTTCGCCCGGCTTTTTGAGCGTCACCGTGAAATCGCCGGGCTGCCCGGCAATCCGTGCAACCGCTGTCTCGGTGCGGACATCAATATTGGGATGATTTTCCACTGCCTTGATCTTATCGGATACCATCGGCGGAATCAGCTCCTCGTAAGGCGGCTGCAGCGGAAGCTGCTTGCGCCACTTGGCCGCGTTCCCGCCAAGTTGGCCCGTTTTTTCCACGATGGTGACTTCATATCCGGCATTGGCGGCATCCAGGGCCGCGCTCATGCCGGTGATGCCGCCGCCCATGACCAGGATTTTTCTGGTCATGGTATCAAGCAGGTACGGCTCGGGCAGCTTCACCTTCTCGACCCGGGCCATGCCCATGCGCACGTAATCCTCGGCCATCATCTGGACGCGGTCGAAATTTTCCTCGTCCTGCTTTTCCTCTTCTGTAAGCATGGGGAACTGATCCCTGGGATGGCTCCATACCACGCCTTCGCGAAGGTTGACCCGTTCCACGATGCAGCCGTCGAACTTGAAGGTGTTGTAGTTGACGCGGCGGGAGCAGGCGGCGATCACCAGGGTGTTTATCCCGTTTTCCTCCATGTCTTTCTTGATGAAGTCCACGCCCTCCTGGCTGCACAGAAAACCATGGGTTTTGCAGGGCAGCGCCTCTTCCTCGACCACGTCGCATATTGCATCTATATCCAGGGCATCGCCGATGCCGCATCCTTTACATACATAAACGCCGTATTTTTTACTCATGATTTAACCTCCTACCGCTTCACCATGGTTTGAATTGCCTTTAAGGCAATACCAGTCGCATTCTGATTGGACATCATGACATCGGCTGGCCGATTGGCGCATCCGGTGGCAAACATGCCGCCCTTGTCCAGGTCATTGATGATGAAGCCGTCTTCCGTATATTGCAGGTCCGCGGCAGGCAGCTTGGCGTTGACGGCAGTGGGCTGCATACCGGTTGCCAGCACGGCCATGTCAACGGTCTGATGGATCTTCTCGCCGCTTACGGCGTCTTCTGCCACCAGCGTAACCTTGCCGTTGCCGCCGTCTTCGACAGCCGCAACCTTGCCTTTGACGAACTCGACGTTTTCATCGGATTTAACGTTTTCATAGAATCGTTCATACCGATATCCCGGAGTCCGCAGGTCAATATAGAAAATATAGACCTTGGTGTCGGGATACTGTTCCCGGATATAGGTGGCATGCTTCAGCGATGCCATGCAGCAGATATAGGAACAATACGGCAGGTGGTTTTCATCCCTGGATCCCGCGCACTGGACAAAAGCCACGCTTTCGGGGGCCTTGTTATCCGACGGGCGCAGGATCTGGCCCTTGGAGGGGCCGTTGGGCGCGGCCATTCGCTCGAGCATCATGTTGGTAACGATGTTGGGGTACTGGCCGAATCCCAGGTTATCAATTTTTGCCGCATCATAGGGCTCCCAGCCGGTGGCCCACACGATTGCGCCCACGTTGAAATCCACGGTCTTGGGCTGCATTTCCAGATCCACAGCGTCATACGGGCAGGCGTCCTTGCATCGCTGGGCATCCTCGGTTCCGATAATCTGCGGGGAAATCACGTACTTGGCCGGAAAGGCCATTTCATGCGGCAGATAGGCGCCCTTGGTCTTGTCTATGCCGAAATTGAACTCATTGGGGATTTCGGTCTTGCAGGCATCGGCACACTCGCCGCAGCAGGTGCAGTTTTCATTGACATAGCGGGGGTTGAGCTTGATGCTCACGTTGTAATTACCCGGGGCGCCCTCGACCTTTTCCACGTCTGCCAGGGTAAAAAACTTGATTCTCGGATTGTCCTTGATCCGGCGGAAATTGATTTCCAAACCGCAGGTCGGCGGACACAGCTTGGGAAAATACTGCTTTAACTGTGAGACCCGCCCTCCCAGGTAGGGATTTTTTTCTACGATAAAGACCTCGTAGCCCACTTCCGCGGCTTCCAAAGCCGTGGTCAGGCCGCTGATACCGCCGCCGACCACCATGATGCTTCCGCTAAACGGGGCTCCTTGTGCTTCACTCATGCTGTCCCTCCGTTCTTATAGGTTCGATTCGTTTAACCGTATATATATGCAACGACCCTCGTGTATGGTTCCCGACAGCCCGGGCGCGATCTGCACCCCCGCCCCCCTGAAACGGCCAACTCGGGTCCGGAAACAATCGCCTTTCATGCTTCCGGCGGATTTTTCCGGCCTCCAGCTTGCAGTTTCAGACCGAAAAACGCTTTGTTTTTCCTAAGTTGAGCGATTTTTAAGTTTACCGCAGATACAAGGAAGATTCAGACTCGCTATAGTCAACTATGCGAGACTGTATCTGACGCAGTAGATGCGGTAAAATTGAAAATGAAAAATACCTCCAGGTGTCAGGGTGACACCTGGAGGTATTTTTATTAACCGCCGATCATGCCCACCTTATGCGCTGGGGATGATCTGGACGTAGTCCCGCTTGAAGGTATCCCATTTTTGTTCCTTGGGATCGTACTTGGAGTTCGTGAAGCAGAACCAGTTCTCGTCGTCCTGGTTGGGATAGTCCGCCTGATAATAGAAACCGGGATACCGGGTTTCCTTGCGGAACTGGATGTGGCGCAGGTGGGATTCCACCGTCCAGATGCGGTGATAAATCTCCCAGGCACGCATCAGTTCGTGCAGGTCGCCGGCTGCCAGCTTCTCGCAGTCTTCGCGCATGACTTCCAGCATGTCCATGACGATTTCGAGGTTCTTGTTGGTTGTCTCGTAGAAAGTCGCCGTACCGGCACCGTACTCGTGGGTGGCCTTCATCAGCCGGTACATCATGCCTTCGGGCTTGATGTAGTTCGGGTTGACGTCTTCGGCCGTGGTGTATTCATAGTTGTCCAGGTAGGTCCGGACCGGTTTGTAGACCATGTCCACGATCTCGTCCTTGCCCAGGGGCAGTTCAGGGGTGAAATCGCTGTGGTCCTTTGCATAGCGTACCATCTGCTTGGCGGCCATCCGTCCCTCGGCATGGGAGCCGGAGGAGAACTTGTGGCCGGAGCAGCCCACGCCGTCACCTGAAGTAAACAGGCCGCTGACCGTGGTCATCCGGTTGTATACCTTGCCGTTGTCCGCCTTGATCTTGAAGGAATCCGGTACCCAGTCGTAATCCGGGCCGGAGACCCAGAAGCCGCAGCAGCCGGAATGGGATCCCAGCAGATAGGGTTCGGTGGGCATAAGCTCGGAGTTCTTCTTTTCCGGTTCGGTGTTGGTGGCACACCACAGGTTGGCCTGGCCGCAGGTCATGTCCAGGAAGTCTTCCCATGCCTCGGATTCGAGGTGCTTGAGTTCCTTCTTGTCCAGGGACTTGCCGAGTTCGGCAAGTGCGGTCACCGTGTCCATGATAATCGGGCCGCGGCCTTCCTTCATCTCGAAGAGCATCAGGTGGTTGCGCAGGCAGGTCGGGGTGATGGCGGCCTTGCCGTAGGGCGCATAGTTCTCCAGCTCTTTCTGGGCGGCTTCGCTGTTGACGTAAGCTTCTCCCAGACCGTTTACGGCCTTGGCCTTGAAAAGCAGGAACCACGCGCCAACCGGGCCGTAGCCGTCCTTGAAGCGCGCCGGGGTGAACCGGTTTTCCATCATGGAAAGCTCCGCGCCGACCTTCATGCACAGGGTATAGGTGGAACCGGAGTTCCATACCGGGTACCATGCACGGCCCTTGCCTTCACCCACCGAACGGGGCTGATAAATGTTGACCGCGCCGCCGCAGGCCACCATCATCGTCTTGGCCTTGATGATGTAAACCTTGTTTTCGCGCACGGAAAAACCGACTGCACCGGAAATCTGGTTGTCCCGGTTTTTGTCGAGCAGCAGTTCAACAATGAAAACCCGCTCCAGGATATTGTCCTCGCCGAGCGCCTTTTTGGCGGCTTCGGCAACAATCCGCTTGTAGGATTCGCCGTTGATCATGATCTGCCATTTACCGGTGCGAACAGGCTGAGCGCCGGACTTCAGGGAGCCCTGCTTCAGACCCTTTTTCCCGTCCAGGTTCTTGCCCTCCGGGGATTTCTTCCAGACCGGCAGGCCCCATTCCTCGAACAGGTGGACAGAGTCGTCCACGTGGCAGCCCAGGTCGAAGATCAGGTCTTCGCGGACAATGCCCATCAGGTCGTTTCTGACCATGCGGACGTAATCATCCGGGGTGTTGTCGCCGAGATAGGTATTGATTGCGGAAAGCCCCTGGGCAACCGCGCCGCTGCGTTCCAGGGCGGCCTTGTCCACAAGGAGCACGCTTTCGTTGTCGGCCCATTTCTTGACTTCAAAGGCAGCGCCACAGGAAGCCATGCCACCGCCCACAATCAGAATATCAACTTCCCTTTCTTCAACTTCCGGATCCCTTACGGCCTTGAGTTCACCCTTGGGTTTATTCGGTAATGCCATGTTATATCCTCCTTAAAAGATCAAATCTGTTTTAATTAAACGTCTCCATTCGGGCGGTTGTGTTATACAGTCGCCTGAGGCTTGGGAACCTGATAGCCGTCTGCTTCTTCCGTGGCCAGCAGATCGCTTTCCAGGTCCTTGCCTTTGAGGCTTTCATAGGCGTTGGCGTCGCCTTCGGGGGTGGTCCGAATGGGGAACTTAAACCGTTTGACCTGGCCGTTGCGGAACTTGCAGGTCCACATGACATCTTCCGTACCCAGCATGGGGTAAATGCTGCTGCCCAGGGGAACGAAATCGGAATAGCCGCGCACCTCGATTGCCTGGGTGGGGCAGATTTTCACGCAGGAAAAGCATTCCCAGCACTGGTCCGGTTCCTGGTTATAGGCCTTCATCGTGTTCGGTTCGAGCACCATCAGGTCGTTGGGACAAATGTACATACATGCGGTCTTGTCCCCGCCTTTGCAGCCATCGCATTTTTCGGTAATCACGAAACTTGGCATTATCTACCTCCTGATTGTCAATTGTTAGTGAATCACAATTTCTCCACTAAATTCATGTTAGTATTCTGATTTTTCCCGTTGTGAGCCCTGAGCACCTCCTTTCTCATCTCACACTTGCCAGATCATTTTCTTGATTCTTATATAATCCGTCCCATCGCATCCTTGGGGTTGCAGCCAAAAACCCTGCAAAGGCGGGCCCCGCCGCTTAGCGGCGTTAAATCCGAAAAACAGATATTTGTTTTAAAATCACCACGATACCCGCCCACCATTTGCAAAGTAGTTTATTTAACACCCGCCCTTTTTATTGTCAAGAGATTTCGACATGGGATTTCCGGGGCAAATCCGCCGGGTTAGCGCCTGTTCTTTCGCCCAAGATATGGATGTACCTTTTCATTTATACACAATATGTAGAAACGCTTCTCAAATCCCGCCTTTTACATATACGCGCGGGATTCGGGAAGAAATCCTTGATAATACCTCGTAATTAATCGTGTCCAGCGTGCCCGCCACTGACTCCACCGGGAGATCGCCACCCGGGTCCCTGCCGAAAACCAGCGCCGCATCCCCGCACGCCACTCCCGGGACGTGGCCCACATCCAGCATGGTGTGATCCATGCAGACCCGTCCGATCACCGGGGCCCTGTGCCCCCGGACCCGCATGAACCCCCGGGAAGACAGCAGCCGGAAAAATCCGTCCGCATATCCAATGGGCACTGTGGCGATCAGGGTGTTTTCCATGGTCTGCTCGGTCCATCCGTAGCTCACCTTGAAACCGGGACCCACACGTTTTAAGTGCACGATCCGGGCGCGCACCGTCATGGCCGGGGTGAGGTCCACCCCGCAGCCTTGCGTTTCCTGTGAGGGATAATGCCCGTATATGCTGATACCGGGGCGAACCATGTCCAGATGGGTTTCGGGCATTTCCATGGCAGCCGCGCTGTTGGCCGCGTGCCGAACCGAAAACACGATCCCCTGCCGGCGGAGCCGGGAGAGGATCTGCTCAAAGATCGCAAACTGCCCCCTGGCATCGGATTTATCCGCGCTGTCGGCAGTGGCGAAATGGGTGTATATGCCTTCCGCCGCCAGGCCCTGCAGTCCGCATATGGCCGTAATCTCCGCGACTGCATCGGAAAAACCGTTTGCGCCGCCCGGCGGCATCCCGAGCACACCGAGTCGCCCCATGCCGGTATCAATATTGATATGCACCCGCAGGCGGGCGCCCGCGGCAACCGACCGGGCCGAGAACGCTTCGGCGTCCCTGAAGGATGAAACCGTCTGGGTCAGATCATATTCCAGGAGCTTGCGGGTCAGTGCCGGCGGGGTGTGCCCGAAGATGAGGATCGGGGCCTGGATTCCGGCATAACGAAGCTCCAGGGCCTCCCCGATTCTGGCCACTGCCAGGCAGTCCGCGCCTGCGGCCAGCACCTGCCGGGCCACGGGGACCGA
>JAIPEJ010000067.1 GCA_021737225.1 Desulfobacteraceae bacterium | reverse complement strand
GAACCCCTGACCTCGGCGTTGCGAACGCCGCGCTCTCCCGGCTGAGCTACATCCCCACGTAAATTTTAACCTAAACTATATACCAATCCGGCGGGCCAGGGTCAAATAAAAAATTATAAAAATGCACCCTTGCAAATTATAGCGCACCAAGCTTGCCGATACATGGGGAGGCAAAAAGGTTTCGGCCGCCTACCAGGGTCCCCGGATGCCGGGGCGGGTGAGCACGAAATCGTAGCGGACCGGGTCTTCGGGCACCAGCCGGGCAAAACCGGCGGTGATCTCCAGTGCGGCCTTTAGGTTGGCCTGACGCCTCTGGGTGAACCCCAGCCCGCAGCAGGCGCGGTACATGTGGACATCCAAGGGAACCACCAGCTTTGCCGCAGACATGCGGTCCCATCCGCCCGGGTCCACCGCGTCGCAGCGCACCATCCAGCGCAGAAACAGAAACAGTCGCTTGCACGCGCTGCCCTTCTGTGGTGATGCAATCAGATGACCCGGATCTTCAGGCGCACGGTCGCGGATTTTCTCAATAAATGCGCATAAGGCGGGCACATACGTTTCATCCGAACCGGAAACATTTTCGGCAAACGCGTCCTGCAGGCTTCCGTATTCATGGATCACGCCTTTTATTCCCGCCAGCATGGCCGCCATGTGCCGGCCCGCGGCAAACCGGTGCACAAAACCGGCATAGTCGGCATACAGGTCATGCACACCCCGCTGTGCCAGATAGCTCCGGGGGGAATCCCCCATTATCCCGAGTGCGGCATACACGCTTTTTAAAATCTGGCCCACGTTGCCGTATGCCAGGGCAGCGGCAACAAAGGCTGCAATCTCCCGGTCCGGCACGGAAGCATATCCGTACACGCACTCCAGCGGGTCCGGGTGAACGTACTTGCGGCGATTATAGGTCCGGTAAAGATTCTCCAGCTGCCCGGGATCCATGGCGGCAATGGAATCCCGGTAGGCTGCAGGGGCTTTACTCAAAGGCCCGCCCCGGCTTTATGCCGAAAAATTTCAAGATCTTTGCCAGTGGACAGAACCCGGAAAAAGACGCCTGGGACATGTTGACGCCCACAAACAGGGTCAAAAGCAGCCACCAGGCGCTGTGCGCCCACCAGAGCAGCAGCGAGATCAGGATCATAATCCCGGCAAATCGGAATACGAGCTTATCGATATTCATTGTGCATCCTCCTTCAAAAGGATAAATCCGAAATCCGAATTTCGAAATCCGAAACAAATCCGAAATCCGAATTACAAAATTACCAAAACAGACTCAGCCTCTGGCTGGCGTGTCTCGGCTCGCTCATTCATGATTCTGTAATTGTTTATCCCCGCGGGGTGCTTCGCGCGGGTTTCGAATTTCATCTTTTTACCGTATCTTGGCCCGGTACAAAAGCAGGCTGTTTGTCACTACCGAGATACTGCTAAGCGACATGGCCAAGGCCGCCAGGATGGGATGAAGCTGGCGCAGCAGCATGGGCAGCGATTCAAACGGGTTGAGCACGCCTGCGGCCACCGGGATGAGCACCACGTTGTAGCAGAATGCCCAGAACAGGTTCTGGCGGACCGTGCGCATGGTTTTCCGGCTGATCTGCAGCGCCCGGATCACCCCGTGAAGGCTGCCGCTGGAAAGCACCACGTCCCCGGTTTCAATGGCCACATCCGTGCCCGACCCGATAGCAAAGCCAACATCCGCCTGGGCCAGGGCCGGGGCGTCGTTGATACCGTCTCCGACCATGCCGACCCGGCTGCCCTCGGCCTGCACGGACTTGACCTTGGCCGCCTTTTCATCCGGCCGGATTTCGGCCATGACCTCGTCGATACCCAGCGCGTCTGCAATAGCCCTTGCAGTGGCCCGGTTGTCTCCGGTGAGCATCACCACGCTCAAGCCGTAATCGTGCAGACCGGCCACCACTTCCCGGGCCTCGGGTTTCAGGGTGTCGGCCACCGCGATCAGCCCCAGGGGCCGGTTTTCATCTGCCACCATGACCACGGTTTTGCCATTGTTCTGCAAATCCCGGATCTTCGCGTCCAGTGCGGATACATCAATTCCCTGGCCTGCAAGCCACCCGGCCTTGCCTACCTTGACGGTCTGTCCCCCGAGCTCGGCGCTCACGCCGTCACCGCCCGAGGCCTTGAAGCCCGAAGCCGTATCAATGGTCAGCTCCCGCCTGGAAGCTTCCCGGACCACGGCCTGGCCGATGGGATGCTCGGATCCCTTCTCTACGGCCGCGGCCACTGCCAGAACGCGGTCCGCGTCGATGTCCCCGGCAATCACGTCAGTGACCTCGGGCCGGCCCGCGGTCAGGGTGCCGGTCTTGTCCAGCAAAATGGTATCGATCTTTTCGGCAATCTCCAAAGCCTCGCCGCCCTTGAACAGCACACCCGTTTCCGCACCTTTACCCGTTCCGGCCATGACCGCCGTGGGCGTGGCCAGCCCCAGGGCGCAGGGGCAGGCGATGACCAGCACGGAAACCAGCCGAATCATGGAAGGCACAAAATCGGCGGTAAGCACCATCCAGATCGCAAAGGTTGCCAGGGCCGCGGCAATCACCGCAGGCACGAACACTGCGGCCACCCGGTCGGCAACCGCCTGTATTGGGGGCCGGCTGCCCTGGGCGTCCTGGACCATGCGGATGATCTGTGCCAGGGCGGTATCCTTTCCCACGCGGGTGGCCTCGAATGCCAGCATGCCGTCAATATTGATGGTGCCGCCGGTGACGGTATCCCCCGGCTTTTTGGCCACCGGCACGGACTCGCCGGTAAGCATGGACTCGTCCACCGAAGACTGCCCTTCGGCCACAATACCGTCCACCGCGATGCGCTGGCCGGGCCGCGCCAGCAGACGCCAGCCCTTTTCCACCTGCTTGACCGGGACCTCTCTTTCCGCCCCGTTTTCAACCACCACGGCGGTATCAGGCCGCAGGCCGATGAGCTTTCGGACCGCGCCGCCGGTCTTCCGCTTGGTGCGGGTTTCCAGGAGCTTGCCGAACTTGATCAGGGTGATGATCACGGCCGCGGTTTCAAAATAGAGGTGATCGCCCAGCACCGGAAACAGCAGCACTGCCAGGGAGTAAAAATAGGCCACCGACGAGCCCATTGCCACAAGCACGTCCATGTTGGCCCCGCGGTTTGCAAGGCTTCGCGCCCCGCTGGTGTAGTAGTCCCACCCGGTGTAAAACTGCACCGGGCTGGCCAGCACCAAAAACAGCCAGTTCACCCACAGGGCATGAGCCCACGGGCCCAGCAGCCCGAAGTCCCGCCCCATGGAAATCACAAACAGCGGCAGGGTAAAAATCAGGCCGACAATGAACTTGCGGGTCTGCTCCCGGACCTCGGCATCCCGGGCCGCGGCCTCGGCATCTTCTTCGCCCCCGGCTTCTTCATCCGGGATGATGGCATGATATCCGGCCTTATCCACAGCCCCGGCAATCGTCTCCAGGTCCGTGACCGAGGGAATATATTCCACCCGGGCCCGTTCTGCCCCGAAATTCACGGATGCAGAAACCACGCCCGGGGTCTTTTTGTTTAAGGCGCGCTCGATGTTTCGGGCGCAGTTGTCACAGGTCATGCCCGTGACCGGCAGCTCCGCCTGCCGGGTGGCCACGCCGTATCCGGCTTTTTGTACCTGTCCGACGATGTCGTCGAGGCTCAGCTGGCCGGCATCGTAATCCACGTTTAACTGCTCTGCGCCGAAGTTGACCTCCGCCGAACGGATGCCGGAGAGCTTTCGCACGCTGCGCTCGATATTGGCCGCGCAGTTGGCACACGTCATGCCCGTGACCGGCAGCCGCTGCTGCCTGCCGGATTTCTCCTTACCGCCGGGCGCTTCCGCGTCGGGTTTCTGATTTTCTGCGTTCTGCTCTGCCACGGAACTCTTCCTTTTGCCCTATTCTGCGGGGTAATTGATCTCCTTGAGCTTTTCGCGGATCTGATCCAGGTCTGCCGGGGCCTCATAGTCCACGGTGACCTGTTTGGTATTTTCATCGCCCTGCACGGACTTAACGCCCCGGATCTCGGAGAGCTCGTTTTTAATGGTCATCACGCAATGTCCGCAGGAAATATTGGGAATCTTCAGATCTTTGGTCTCCATCATCACACCTCCATTGATATTTTCGGAAAATGCATCAAGCATCCAAATCTTTATCAACAATTATCTTAATGCAACACCCGTGCCGATCGCTATTTAGTGTCCATCCAGAAACTGGATGGACACTATTTATAAAATTCCGCGGCCAGGGCGGCCTCAAGTTCCGGATAGGTAAATTCAAATCCGGCATCGCGCAGCCGCCCGGGAATTGCGCGCTGAGAGTTTAGCATCATTGCCCCGAGCTCTCCGAGGGCGGCCTTCAAGGCAAAACCGGGCACCCGGAACACGGCCGGACGGTTGAGCGCCCCGGCCAGGATTTTTGAAAAATCCTTGTTCCGCACAGGATTGGGGGCGGCAAAGTTCACCGGCCCGGAGATGGTTTGGTTTTCGATCACAAAACCCGTGGCCCGCACCAGGTCCCGGATATGGATCCAGGGCATCCAGTGGGTGCCGTCGCCCATCGGGCCGCCGAGAAAGAATTTAAACGCAGGCAGCATGGTCGCCAGCGCCCCGCCGTCTTTGGCCATTACCAGGGCAAATCGCGGCAGTACAACCCGGGTCCCTTTTTTTTCCGCGGCAAGAGCGGTGTTTTCCCAGTCCATGCTGAGCCGGGCCAGAAAATCGTCTCCTGCGGGCGCGGTTTCATCCAGGACATCGTCGCCCTTGTCCCCGTAATAACCCACCGCAGAGGTACTGCACAGCACCTGCGGGCGGTTGTCAGAAAGCCCGTCCACCACGTTGCGCGTGGTCTGGATCCGGCTGTCATAAAGCGCCTGCTTGTATTTTTCCGTCCACCGGGAGAAAATGTTTTTGCCGGCCAGGTTCACCACCACATCCGCCGCGGCCACAGATTCCTGCCACTTGCCTGGCTTGGTTGTATCTCCCTGGATATATTCAAAATTATGATAATTCAACCCGGCCGGGACCGGATTGCGGTCCACGCCGATAACCCGGTGACCGTTGTCCGTAAAAAACGGGATCATGTGTCCTGCCACAAACCCGGCCGCACCGGTGATCAGAATCTTCATAACCGCCTCCGTGTTTACGGCACGATGAGTACTGCCGAATTTGTCACACCATGGAGCACTTTCTGGGCCACGCTGCCAAACAGAAAATCCTGGAGGGCCGAAACGCCTCTTCTGCCGATAACCACGGCGTCATAGCCCGTTTCCGCCTCCTTGATGATATCCTTTGCCACGCTGCCGGCGCGCTGCTGGGTTTTGACCCGGACATGTTCAGCATCAAAACCGCAGTTGACAAGTGAATTGCGCGCAGACTGAATCGCGGTTTCGATCAATTCGCGCTTCTTATCCTCCAGGGAGCAAAAAGCCTGCTGTTCGGATTTAAAATACGGGGTCAGTTCCGGGCTGTTCATGGAACACAGGGTTTGGGTATCCTCGAGCACGCTGAAAAGGGTAATCGCTGTATCCCGCGCAAAGTAATCCACTACGAAATTCACGGAGCGCATGGCGTTTTCCGAATCGTCAAATGCCACCAACACGTTTTTTGCCATTTTCTCATCCTCCTGTATAATGATTCATCAACAACACTTCCCTTTACGCGCCCTGGATCAACCCCTGTACCTTGTCCCGATCATATTTTTGCCCCAGCAGCGGTCCGGCATTCAACCGGGGGATACGCTGCGTAAAAGGAACGGTTTCCTTCCGGTAAATCAGGCCCGTGGGGATGCGGCCTCCCTCGGGGTGGGCATATTTCATGGCCGCCTGCAGATCCCCGGGCTGGTGTCCGTTCCCATTGATATCAAATACCCGCTCCCGGTACCAGTCATAGGTATTGACATGATTAAACGACACGCACACCTGGAGGATGTCAATCAAGCTGAAACCCGGGTATTCAAGTCCCTGCCGGATCAAATCACCGAGCTGTTCCTTGCTTCCGCAATACCCCCGGGCCACGAACCCCGCTCCCTGGGACAGGGCCAGGGCAACCGGATTCATGGGGTCGCTCCTGGCGCCTTCGGCCTGGATCCGGGTGACAAACCCCCGGTCCGAGGTCGGCGAGGCCTGGCCCTTGGTCAGGCCATAGACCCGGTTGTCGTGGACCAGCAGGGTAACATCGATATTGCGGCGGATCGCGGCCAGGAAATGGTTCCCGCCCTCGCCGTAACAGTCGCCGTCGCCCATGTTGACCAGCACGGGAATATCATGGTTGGCGATTTTGGCCCCGGTGGCCACTGCCAGCGCCCGTCCGTGCAAACCATGGAAAAAGTTGCACTTCAAAAAATGGGGTGTTTTGGCTGCCTGGCCGATGCCGGATACGAGAAGCACCTTTTCCGGCGGCAAATCCAGGGCGGCAAGGGCGTCTTTCATGGCGTTGACAATCCCGAAATTGCCGCAGCCCGGGCACCACTTGTTTTCAAAATCGCATTGATAATCCGCGGCTTCCACCATTTACGAAACCTCCTCGCAGGCCTTGACCTTGTCAGCGATCTCCAGGGGAAAAAACGGCCGGCCGTCATATTTTAATACCGCCTGAGCAAATTTCCGGCCCGTGCGTTCCCGGATCAGCCATCCCAACTGGGCCGTGGCGTTCTGCTCAACCATATAAAACCGTTGGCACCGGTCCAGGATTTCGGTAACTTCGGTTTCCGGAAACGGCCAGATGTCGGTAAAGCAGACCGCACCGGCATCAACACCCCCGTCCCGAAGCATTTCCACGCTCTCCCGGATCATGCCGGCAGTCGAGCCCCAGCCCACCAGCAATACCCGGCTGTCCGGATAAACGGTTTCCGGGGCACGCATCTCTTTTTGCATGCCTTCAAACTTGCGCTGGCGCTTGTCCATCTGCCCGATGCGATCTGAGATGCGCTCGCTGATATGCCCGTCCTCCTGGTGCTCGTTTCCGCTGACCATTACCAGTGCCCTGCCGTTGCATGGCAGGGCCCGGGGAGAGACCCCTGAATCAGTGAAGACAAACCGCTTGTATGCCGCAGGATCTTCCATGTCCGCGTCCCCGACAATATGCCGGTCAACGTGTTCGGGCACTTCCAGGGTTTTGTCTGCAATGGCCAGCGAATCGTTGAAATACTGATCCGTGGCTACAATCACCGGGACCTGGTGTTTGTCTGCCAGCGCAAATGCGCGCACCATGGTTTCAAATGCCGATTCCAGGCTGCCCGGGGCCAGGATGAACCGCGGGAAATCGTCCTGGGCCGCATGAAGCATAAAGCGAAGGTCCGCCTGGGCCGTGCGGGTGGGCAGTCCGGTGGCCGGTCCGGGACGCTGGGAATTGATGATCACGATCGGTGTTTCCGTGATGCCGGCAAGGCCCAGCCCTTCGCTCATCAGGGCAAACCCGCCGCCGGAAGTGGCAGTCATGGCGCGCACACCGGCAAAGGATGCCCCAATGACCATATTGACCGCCGCGATTTCACCTTCGGCCTGCTCAACAACCAGGGGCAATTGCGTCTCGAACCCGGACAGGTTAACCATAACGTCTGTGGCCGGAGACATGGGGTAAAATGCCGCAAAACGGCATTCTGCCGCCAACGCGCCCAGAGCCAGCACGCGGGCCCCGGACAGCAGCTTTCCGGCCGGCGCCTTGTCCGGCCACTGAAACGCCCAGTCAAAGGACACGCCGGCCACTGCTTCAACGCCGCTTTTGGCGGCCTTGAGATTGTTTTCCAGCACCCCGGTCTTCTTGTCGCCGAAACGCTGCCGCAGCACCTGTTCAAGGGCCTTGTCCGGTGCGCCCAGCATTGCCAGGCAGGCGCCCGCGGCAACCGTATTGGCCATAATGCGCCCCCCGGCCTCCCGGGCCAGCTTCGTGACGGGAACATGCAGGACCGACTGATCGGATCCGCCCGCCTCGCTGTCAAAAAGCACCCGCCCGCCTTCGGCAATTTCGGATCGGTGCGTCTGCAGGGTCCGTTCATTCAATGCAATCAGCAGGTGAACCCGGTGATCCGGGGCCATGACCGGCCGGTCGCTGATGCGAAGCTGCATAAAACTGTGGCCGCCCCGGATGCGGGACTCAAAATCATTTACCGCCATCAGATACAGCCCGCTTTGATAACATGCCCGGGCAAGCAGCTCGCCGACGGTCTGGATGCCCTGCCCGGCTTCGCCCCCGATTTTTACGGTCACATCAATGCCCATGCTTTCCTCCGCACGCCTTGTCTCCGGCCGTGTTAAATTTTTCCGGCCCGCCCGTCGTCGCAGGGCTCATCCGTGTCATCAAAACGGGCGTGCTCACCAACCGGGACCTTGGTGCAGACCTCTTCGAAACTGGTTTCCGCCCCCATGCTGCGCACGGCATCCAGCACCGGCCCGTAATCCGGCTCCTGGCCGATTTCCGGTACCTGCTGGGTATACAGAACCCGGCCGTTTTCGTCAATTACCACCACGGCCCGGGAAAGCAGGCCCGCCAACGGACCGTCGGCGATCCGTGCGCCGTATTGGTCCCCGAAATCCAGGTTCCGCAGCTCAGAAGCAAAAACCACGTTTTCAAGCCCCTCGTTCTGGACAAAGCGCTGATGGGCAAAGGGCAGATCCCTGGAGATGGAGAGCACCTTGGTATTGTCGAGCTTTCCTGCCTCTGCGTCAAACCGCCGGACCGATTCGGCGCACACCGTTGTTTCAATGCTGGGAAAAATATTGAGAATCACTTTTTTGCCGGAAAAATCGCCCAAAGTGCTATCGCTTAAATCCGTGTGCGTGAGCCGGAAATCCGGGGCCTGGGCGCCGAGCTCCGGCAGTTGGCCAACTGTTTTTACCGGGTTTCCCTTGAAAGTTATATCCGCCATGATGACCTCCTGTTATGAGTTGATTGAGGTTTTCCGATTTTGGTGCTTATTCAATATAAGCATGACCCGATCAGAATGCATGCAAATGCCCTGCCTTACATAGTGCCCATTCAGAAATCAGATAATTTGTTCAAGTTCAAGGAAGGCGAAAATTTTAACCACAGGAATACTCTAAGTATTTTGAGGATTCAAATTTGAGCCTGACACAGAAATTGGGCAAATTAGCCATTTCTGGATGGGCACTACCTAGGCAGTAATCATTGCGCCGGGTTTTCGCAAAAAAGCACATAAAAAAACCACGAAACGCGCAAAGTCCGACTGTTTTCTTTGTATGGCTTTGACACGTTTCGTGGTTTTAAGGCGGAAATACCGACTTGTTCGGTCCGGCCCTGCGTTTCCGGCGCCCCCTGCCCTACATCAGATAAATGTTTTCCGTGGCTGCCAGGTAGGTGCGGAATCCGCCTGCCAGGTTTCTGGCTTCAAAGCCGTTCTGCACGAGAATTCGGTAGGCCAGGTACGAACGGATGCCCACTGCGCAAAAAGCGATATAGGTTTTACTTTTGTCAAGCTCGCCGAGCCGGTCGCGCAGCTCGTCAATGGGGATGTGCACGGCATCGTCAATGGTGCCCGAGGTCTTGAGCTCGATCCGGCTTCGCACGTCAAGCAGCATCTCTTTTTTTGGGTCCAAATTGTCAACAACATCCCAGTTGATCTTCTCCAGGTCGCCCTTGATCAGGTTGGAACCCACGTATCCGGCCATGTTCACCGGGTCCTTGGCCGAGCCATATGGGGGTGCATAGCACAAATCCAGCTCTTCGAGGTCAAATACGCTCATCCCGGAGTAAATGGCGGTGGCCAGCACGTCGATGCGCTTGTCCACGCCTTTTTTCCCGACTGCCTGGGCACCGAGCAGCTGGCCGGTACCCGGGGAGAACAGCAGCTTGACGGCAATCATTTCCGCACCGGGATAATATCCGGCATGCGATCCGGAATGGGTATAACTGGCCCGATAGGGGATGTTTTCCCGCTTCAGGGTTTTCTCGTTGCATCCGGTGGAGGCCACGGTGAGGTCAAAGACCTTGACCGCGGAAGTGCCAAGGCTCCCCCTGAACACCGACTTTCTGCCCATGACGTTATCCGCCGCGATCCGGCCCTGCCGGTTGGCCGGCCCGGCCAGCGGAATCAGGGTATTCTGACCTGTGATCCGCTGCCTGATTTCCACGGCATCACCCACCGCATAAATATTGGGATCCGAGGTGCACATGGTGTTGTCAACTGCAATGCCGCCGGTATTGCCGATTTCCAGACCCGCCTTTCGTGCGAGCCCGGTTTCCGGACGCACGCCGATTGCCAGGATCACCATGTCGCATTCGATCGAAGCCCCGCTCTCGGTTTTCACCGTGGTGGTGCCCCCGTTTTTCTCAAATGCGCCAATACCGTCGCCAAACCGGCATTCCAGTCCCTTTTCAGCCATGTGCGCATGCACCAGCCCGGCCATTTCATAGTCCAGCGACGTCATGACCTGGTCCATCTTTTCCAGAACTGTTACATGGACGCCGCGGAAAGCCAGATTTTCGACCATTTCCAGCCCGATGAATCCGCCGCCGACCACTACCGCGCTTTTGGGCTGACGGTTGTCCACCCAGGCCTTGATCCTATCCGTATCCGGTATGGTTCGCAGCGTAAAAACATTGTCCGCCGCATCCAGGCCATCGAGGGGCGGACGAATGGGCTCCGCCCCGGGCGAGAGGATGACCTTGCCGTAGCTTTCCCGGTACTGCTCGCCGGATTCCCGGTTATACACCACGACCTCGCAGTTTTCCCGATCGATATCAACGACCTCTGAGTTAAGGCGAACGTCGACATTATAGCGCCTGGTAAACGACTCGGCATCAGTGACCAGCAGATCGTCGCGCTCCTTGATCACCTGGCCGATGTAATACGGCAGTCCGCAGTTGGCAAAAGAGATATAGGGCCCGCGTTCGAAGACCACGATTTGCGAATTTTCATTTAAGCGCCGGGCGCGCGCCGCAGCCGTGGCACCGCCGGCAACACCACCGATCACGACCAGTTTGTCCGTCATAAACCGCCTCCTTGTTTAAGATCCATCTGAAAGCCAAAGGGTTAACTTAATCATGATTTGCCGCAAATCAACAAGGGAAGGTAAAACCGACGGCAATAACCGGAAAAAGGGGCTTCCGGATCCGGGCCCCGCAAGGAATGCGTCGCCTTAAAGAAGGCAGGGAAAATCACAGAGAGTAAATTCGAAATTCGAAGCACGAATCTCGAAACAAATTTCAATGACCAAAATCCAAAATCCTAAACAGATACAGAATGGAACGACTGCCGGAAAAACCGGCCATATATGGATCTGTTTTGCGATTTGGTTCTTCGGATTTCGGATTTGCTTCGAATTTCGATATTCGAATTTCGTATTTTGGTTTGTCTCTCCACAACGATCAAACCTTTGCGGGTCCTCCACCATAGATGGGAGATTTGAATCTTAATCAGATATTGATCACCTGGTCGGAGAGCTGCATGGCCGTGACGATATCGAGCATGTTGGTGGTTTCGCCCACGCGTTTTTGGTTCAGCAGGCCGTAATGGTCCAGGCAGGTGCCGCACACAAGGATCTGCAACCCTGCGGATTCAAGATCCCGGAGGGCCGGAAGCACATCAGCACCTTCCACGGCGAGCCTGACGCCGTTGTTGACCAGCACCAGCCGCCACAAATCCGGTCCCATTTCCCCGAGCGTACGGACAAAATTGCCCATCAGCTTTGCGCCCAGGGTATCATCACCGGATCCCATGCGATCGGTGGTGATCATCACCATGATCTTTTTCTCGGGCCCGGCGGCGGCCTGCGGACCGGGGCCGGGTTCGGCCTCCCCCCGGGTGCCGATCACCTCGAAGCCGTCTGCCGAGGTTTCCACCCTTGCCTCGTAGGCCCTGGACCTGAAAAACCGGCTTACATTCTGACTTGCAGCTTCATTGTCCACCCGCACCCGGATCGCCTCCGGGGCTTCGGCCTCGATTGTCTCCTTTGTCATGAGAACAGGCGTCGGACACGCCCGCTGCCTTGCATCGATTTCCTTCATATCGCCTCCGTTGCGTTTTCATCCCGCATGTGCTATTTATGGAATTCCGAAATATAAGCATTTTCCAGTGATCAAGGCAAATTGCAAATTCCGATACGATTTTTTTGTCCAATAGAAAAAATCTATATAAGCGATATTCGAATGGACCTCTGGCAACTGCACATATTCAAGAAGGTAATCGACCTGGAGGGGTTCTCAAAGGCGGCCGAAGCCGTGCACCTCACCCAGCCCACGGTCAGCAGCCACATCCGGGACCTGGAAAATCATTTCGGCTGCCGGCTGGTGGACCGGATGGGCAAAAAGACGGTTGCCACCGGTGCCGGGGCGCTTCTGTATGATCATGCCGCCCGTCTGCTGCAGATGGCGGAACAAGCCGAAACCGCTTTGTCCGAATTTCTGGGAAAAATCGGCGGGCGCCTGGAAATCGGCGGCAGCACCATACCGGGCGGCTATATTCTGCCGCAGTTGATCGGGGGGTTTACCGGGCGCTACCCGGAAGTTCGCGTCCGCGTCCACGTGGGGGATACGGCGCAGATTATTGACGATATTTTCGCCGGCCGGCTGGACTTCGGTATTGTGGGGGCGGAAACCGACAAGGCGCGGATTTCACAGAAAGCCCTGATCAACGACGAAATGCGCCTGATCGTGAGGGCGGATCACAAGTGGGCCGGCAGACAGGCCGTGGATCTGGGCGAATTGCACCCCGAGCCTTTTATCATCCGGGAGCA
>JAIPEJ010000066.1 GCA_021737225.1 Desulfobacteraceae bacterium | reverse complement strand
ACCGGATCCTCACCCGGGGAATAAACGATAATGACCTGTTCTATACGGTTTTCAAGGAAAGCCTGAAAAAACTGGGAAGGGCTTGAAGGCCTGGAGACCATGACAGACACAGACAAAGATAAGCCGGTTTATACGTGCAGCGAATACCGGGCGGAAATGATACTGCTGGCCCTGGAGCGCAGGCTGGCGCAAAACCGCCTCAGTGATTCGGAAAGACAATCCATCCGGGAGGAGATCGGGCGCTTGAAAGCCGAAATGGGAATGGGTTAGGATCGAGTATTCCGGCTGACGATCCGCAGCCCTTCCAGCGTGAGTTCGGGTTCCACTGCCTCGATGGTCCCGGAAAGCTCGCCGATCAACGAAGCCAGGCCCCCGGTGGCAACCACCGTGGGCTCGGGGTGCATCTCCTTTTTGATCCGTCGGACCATTCCGTCCACCATCTCGGTGTAACCGTATAGCAACCCGGATTTCATACTGTCGGCGGTTTCCTTGCCGATAACCGAATCCGGTGGATTGAACAGTTCCACCCGGGGAAGCTTGGAGGCCCTCTGGAACAGGGCTTCCGCGGATATGCCGATGCCGGGGGAAATGGCCCCGCCCAGGTATTCCCCGTTCTCGGAAATGCAGTCAAACGTGGTGGCAGTGCCGAAATCGATCACCACGAGGCTGGTGCGGTATTTGGTAAAAGCCGCCACTGCGTTGACCAGCCGGTCTGCGCCGACTTCCCCGGGGTTGCGGTACAGGATGGGCATATCCACACTCCCGGGTCCGATCCAGTCCGGTGCATGCCCGAAATATTTGCGGCAGAATGTCTCCAGTGTGCGGACCATGGGCGGCACCACGCAGGAAATCACGGTCTGGCTGACGGCTGCCATATCCAGTCCGTGCGGTTTTAAAAAATGGGACAGATGCATGTGAAATTCATCTTCGGTGAGTCTCGGCTCCGTATGCATCCGCCAGTGCGCTGCCAGGCGCTGGTCATCAAAAAGACCGATCACGGTTTGTGTATTGCCGACGTCAAGCACCAGTAGCATGTCTGTTTCCTTACTCGGGTTTGTCCGGGGATTGGATTTGAAGGGTAAACAACCGGGGCTTGACCCCGACCAGCCGGGCGTGATCCGGCAGGCGGATGGCCGCGGGCTTGACGTAAATACCGGGGGCCAGCCCCTTGAGATCAATGTAGGCCTGAATGTCTGTTTTTGAAAACGAATCTGAAAATTCCAGTACGGAACTGCGCAGTGTCACTGTTATCGTATCCGGCTGGATCGTAGACGGAAAACCCGCGTGACGCATCTGGATCGGAACGTTTTCAAACGTTTTTTCCACCAGTTGTTTTTCTATGACAATGGTGGCCGACACTTTCGGGTTGTTTTGCACGCACCGGATGCCTTCAGGCAGATCCAGGGCCGTTTCCCGTTTAATGGTATCGGTTGAGCCGGTAATATCAATGCTGTGGGTGCGTGCGGTCTCCATTCGGGCAAGCGTTTTTTCCGGGCCCGCCACCTTCATGGCCGCAGGCGCTGCACGTTTTTCTTTTACCCGGTAGCCGAATGCCGGGCTGCCAGTAGCAGAAACCGCTATGGGAAGCTCCTTTACAACTGTTTCCGGGCTTTTGGTATCCGCCGGCGAATCCGGCCCGGCATGTCCGGTTAGCGGCAAGACGAACAATATCATCAGGATCAGCCAGGCCCAAAACCGCTGAACAAAGCGGCCTGTTTTTTTCTGTTCGTCCATACGTGAAGCTTTCTACTCGCCGGCGGGTTTTTCTCTGCGGATGGCATCGGTGACCCGGACCGTGTGCCGGGCGGCGGCAACATCATGGACGCGCACGATGTGGGCGCCTTTCATTATTGCCGCGGCCACGGCGGCCTGGGTGCCGGTTTCAATCTCCGTGCTGTCAGCCGCATATTCTGCGCCGGCTTCCTGCAGAAACAATTTTCGGATAAAGGCCTTTCTCGAAGGCCCCAGCAGGATCGGGACCCCGAGATCGGCAAATGCGTCAATCCGGTTGATCAGCTGCAGGTTGTGCGATACGGTTTTGCCGAAACCGATTCCGGGGTCCGCGATAAGGCGGTCCTTTGGTACGCCGGCGGCCTGGGCCCGGTTGAGGGCATCTTCGAGAAAATCGTGAATTTCTCCGATCAGATCCGTATAAACCGGTTCCACCTGCATGGTCTTGGGAGAGCCCTTCATATGCATGAGCACCAGCACGGCCCCGGATTCCGCGGCCGCGCGGCCCATTTCGGGATCAAAGCGCAGTGCGCTGATGTCGTTTATGATCCGTGCCCCGGCATTGACTGCCCGGCGCGCGACCACAGACTTGGTGGTGTCAATGGATATGGGTACCGGGATTTTGTCCGCCAGATGCTCAATTACCGGCAGAACACGCCGGATTTCCTCTTCTGCGGATACCGGATCTGAAAACGGACGGCTCGATTCCCCGCCGATATCGAGAATGTCTGCCCCGGCGGCCACCAGTTTTTCGGCCCGGGCCATTGCCGCATCCTGTCCCAAAAAACGGCCGCCGTCTGAAAAAGAATCCGGTGTAATATTGAGGATGCCCATGACAGCCGTATGCTGACCGAGTTCCAGTTGATGCGGGCCGCAGTCCAGGCTATACGGATTCATCCGCGTGTTCCTTCTCCTGGGCCGCCTGGTTTTCCTGAGAACCACCCTGCTCGGCTTCCGTGTCGCTGGGATCCGAAGGAAGCCGGATTCCGGGACGCATCTCCCTGATGAGCGCATCGAGTTCCTTGCCCATAACGGTCTCCCGGTCCAGAAGCTGCTGGGCCAGGCTGTCGAGTATGTCCATGTTGTCGGTCAGGATCTGCTTTGCCCGATTGTAGCTTTCAGTGACAAGCTTGGAGACCTCGGCATCAATTTTCTGGGCAGTGGCTTCGGAATAGTCTCTGTGCTGGGCAATTTCCCGTCCCAGGAAAATGTGCTCCTCGTTCTGGCCGTAGGTCAGGGGCCCCAGGCTTTCACTCATCCCCCAGGAGCAGATCATTTTTTGAGCCAGTTCGGTGGCCCTTTTTATGTCATTGGCCCCGCCGGTGCTGATGCGTTTTAAGACCAGCTCTTCTGCGGCTCTTCCGCCCATGGCCACGGACAGTTCGTTCATGAGCTGATCCTTGAACATGAAGTCCCGTTCCTCGGGCAGAAACCATGTTACGCCGGCCGCCCGGCCACGGGGGATGATGGTGATCTTGTTGATGGAGTCGGTTTCCGGGGAGAGGCGAGCCACCAGGGCATGTCCCCCTTCGTGGTAGGCCGTGATCCGCTTGTCCTCCTCTTTCATGACCTTGGACTTGCGCTCCAGGCCCATAAAAATTTTGTCCTTGGCCTCTTCAAAGTCAACCATGGCGACTTTTTCCTTGTTTTTCTTGGCAGCAATCAGGGCAGCCTCGTTGACCATGTTTTCCAGGTCCGCACCCGAGAACCCGGGGGTGCCCTTGGCCAGGACCGTGGCGTCCACATCCGTATCCGTGGGCGTGCGTTTGAGATGAACCTGAATAATCTCCGTGCGGCCCTTGATGTCCGGCATGGGCACCACCACCTGCCGGTCAAAGCGCCCCGGCCGGAGCAGCGCCGGGTCAAGCACGTCCGGCCGGTTTGTGGAGGCGATCAGAATAACGCCCTCGTTGGACTCGAAGCCGTCCATTTCCACCAGGAGCTGGTTCAAGGTCTGCTCGCGCTCGTCATGACCGCCGCCCAAGCCGGCGCCACGCTGCCGGCCCACGGCGTCCATCTCGTCAATGAATATCAGGCAGGGGGCGTTTTTTTTGCCCTGTACGAACAGGTCACGCACCCGGGATGCGCCGACACCCACAAACATTTCCACAAAGTCCGATCCGCTGATGCTGAAAAAGGGCACGCCGGCTTCGCCGGCAATGGCCCGGGCCAGAAGGGTTTTACCGGTTCCCGGGGCGCCGACCATCAGTACGCCCTTGGGGATGCGGCCGCCGAGACGGGTGTATTTTTTCGGGTTTTTCAGAAATTCGACGAGTTCGGATACCTCTTCCTTGGCCTCGTCCACGCCAGCCACGTCTTCAAAGGTGATTTTGGCCCCTTGTTCCGAGAGCATCCGGGCTCCGCTTTTGCCGAATGACATGGCCTTTCCGCCGCCGCCCTGCATTTGCCGCATGAAGAAAATCCACACGGCGATCAGCAGGATCATGGGAAACCAGGAAACCAGCACGGATACGAACCACGGGGTCTCCTGCTCGGGCTTGGCCTTGATGGAAACCCCCTCTTCACGCAGGATATTGATAAGTTGGTTGTCCTCCGGGGCATACGCATAAAAGCGGTTCCCGTCGGTGCCCATGGCCGTGATTTTCTGACCCTGGATTTCCACGCTGCTCACGCGGCCGTCTTCCACCCGGGAAAGAAACTGGGTATAGCCCAATTCATTGTCGGTTTGCTGCTGGGTGTTGAATATATTGTAAAGCATGATCATCATCAGTACGATGACAATCCATAGCGCCAGGTTCTTGTTAAAGGCGTTCAATGTATGACTCCTCCGAAGATTGCTGATCTGTCTGATTCGGGAAAAGTGCGATTTTCAGCACGTTTTTCGTGTTGCCCGTGATTTTGACCCCTTCGGCGATCCGCATGCCGCCGACCCAGATGATTTCATCTGCGCTTTCTACCAAGGGCACCCGGGCCCGAACAGGTTTCGATACCTTGTTGTTGATAAAAAAATCCTTTATTTTTACGCTACCGTGCATCCCCAGGGGGACGAACCGGTCTCCCGGACGCGGGTTCCGGATGATCAGCGGAAACCGCACCCGGTCTATGTCCATCCAGGCGGTTTGACTTTCCACGTTAAAACGATTTTCTATATCATGAATCCCGAGCTGTTGAAATAACAACCGGGCATGGATTTCCCTGATCCGGATCGATACATTGTTTCCCTGCAAGCTGTCCAAGGTATAGGCAAACGGAATTGTTTCCAATTTTTTGCCGTACAAAGCTGAAGACCGCAAGGATTTTTTTTCCCTGGCAAAGCGCAGACGCTCCCTGCTGCACAGCACGCGGACTTGTCCGGGAAGATGAATTTGTCGGATCTTTCCGGCTGATGCCGTGATGGTCAGAACATCTTCGATGTGACGGTATGCGATACGGCGTAAATCTCCTTTGACCTCAAAGACGGCCCTTCGGATGATCCTGCGCCTGGCGGCCACGGGAAGAGAAAGGAGCACCGCTGCGGAAAGATCAAGCACGCAACGCTCCGGTTCATAACGGAGCAGCGCCTGCTCGAAAGCCGGCTGCAAAAGATCCTCAATCCATTCGGATTCTTCCCGCATCACCTTTGCAAGCCGGTTCAGCGTATCCGTGATTCGGGGATTGTAGCCTTTCAGCTCCGGCATCAGGTGATAGCGAATCCGGTTTCGCGTATATCTCTGATCCAGATTGGATTCATCCGTGCAATATGAGAATTTTTGATCCTGGAGGAACCTTTCGATTTCCGCGCGCGAGGTTTCAATCAGGGGCCGGATCACCCGCCCCGCAACCGGGGTCAGACCGCCCAGGCCTTGTGGGCCGCTTCCCCGGAGAAGGTTTAGCAGGACCTGCTCGGCTGCATCTTCCCGCTGGTGTCCGACTGCGATTTTATCAAAACCGACCCGGTCGGCGGTTTCATGATAAAATTCGTAACGGGCGTTTCTGCCGCCCTCTTCGAGGTTCATTCCTTTTTGCCGGCACCTGGCATGCAGATCTATTTTCCTATTATAATAAGACAGATTCAATTGATTGGCAAGTGCCTCAACAAAACTCGCATCCCGGTCCGATGCCGTTGCCCGCAGGCCATGGTTCAAATGCGCAACACCGATCCGCCAGCCGTGGATCGAGGCAAGCGCATAAAGGCTATAAAGGAGGGCAACCGAATCCGCACCGCCGGAAACACCGACAAGCACGGATTGGCTTTCCCGTAGCATGTCCCGGTCGCCGATGATCGTTTCCACGCCCCGAACCAGCGGGTCGTTATATAATATGGTAAAATCTGTCATAGCATTGAAGTTTTCGGAAAAAGCCTTAAAAATATAACCTTCCGATTCTACTTAACACTTAACACTTAACACTTAACATTTAACACTTAAACACTTAATCACTTCAAACTTAACACTGCCTGTAAAAAAGACTTTTTACAGGCTTATCAAAATTGTCTCTTGAAAACCACATCCAGACCCCTTATATTGGTGGTCCCGGTCGGGATAGGCGGGGTGATAGCGGTACCCTGTACCCGAAAACCGCTTTATGCGGGGTCGAATCCCTTCCCGAGGACAAGATGCGGATGCCGCAGGTCATTCAGGCCGGCCGCCGCGCAACAGACGGTTACGAACCTCGTCAGGTCCGGAAGGAAGCAGCGATAAGTAATGCAGTCTGTGTCGCGGATCGTTCCCGGCCACGTTATGCCCTGCATTTTCCAAGTCTGTTCGACGGCGGGTTCCCGGCCGGATTTTCCTTCCATGTTTTCTTCGGTTTTTTTCCGTTTGCAGATGTGAAAAACCCGTCTTGACATTCCTCTATTGTGACTTATTTTTCTGTCAAACTCCAACAGACACAGAGATTTTCAAATAATTCCGCTGAAACCGGCAAACAGAGTTCCATTTTTGAGTTTTTTATAAGGCGAGGTGATCGAATTTGGTTCGCGCGCCGCACGATAAAAAGCGTTCGGACAAAGAATCCGAAACGCAAACAGAATCCGGAGAATCTCATATGAACATGAAGAAAACGCAACAGGAAAACGGTATGGATATGGATGCCGAGGAATCGGAGATCAGCGAAGCCGAATCCGAAGGCGGGGCGGTGGAATCCGAGGATGTTGAACAGTTAAAAACCGAGCTTTCCACTGCAAAGGCCGAGGCGGCGGATACATATGACCGGCTGCTGCGTCTGTCTGCTGAATTCGAAAATTATAAAAAGCGGGTTCAGCGGCAAATGGAAGATCATAAAAAGTATGCCAACGAAGACCTGATCAAGGACCTGCTGTCCGTGGTGGACAACCTGGAAAGGGCGCTGAATGCCGCCGGAGAACAACAGAAGGATGAAACCGGTACCTGCATGGCCGAAGGCGTGGAGATGACCTTAAACGAGATCGTAAAGATCCTGAAAAATCATAACGTCACGCCGATTGAGGCCAAGGGGAAACCTTTTGATCCCACGTATCACGAGGCGGTCATGCAGGAGGAAACCGATGATTATCCCGAAAACACGGTGATCAGCGAGTTCCAGAAGGGATACATGCTTCACGACCGCCTGATCCGGCCGGCCATGGTAACGGTGGCCAAGCAGAAGACGGCTTAAAAAGCAGCCGGCAGTGCGACAGCGAAGCGAACCGTTTGCAGCGAATAAAAATATTTTTCAAAATAATCACGAAGGAGGCATAAAATGGGGAAGGTAATCGGAATTGATCTGGGTACGACCAATTCGTGTGTAGCCATACGGGAACAAAACGAAACCAAGGTGATTACAAACCCGGAAGGCGGACGGACAACGCCGTCGGTGGTGGCCGTCAATGAAAGCGGAGAACGGATGGTGGGCCAGATCGCCAAGCGTCAGGCCATTACCAATCCGGAAAACACGGTCTTCGGTGTCAAGCGCTTAATCGGGCGCAAGTTTACATCCAATGAGGTGCAAAAAGACATCAAGAACATGCCGTTTACCATCGAGGAGGCCAACAACGGCGATGTCCGGGTGAAAATCCAGGACAAGTATTACAGTCCGGCTGAAATTTCATCCTATATCCTGGGCCACATCAAGCGGTATGCAGAAGACTACCTCGGAGAGACCGTCACGGATGCCGTAATCACGGTGCCCGCGTATTTTGACGACAGCCAGCGGCAGGCGACCAAGGACGCCGGCAAGATCGCGGGCTTAAACGTGCAGCGGATCATCAACGAACCCACTGCGGCCTCTCTGGCTTACGGGCTGGACAAGAAATCCGATGAAAAAATCGCCGTGTTCGACTTTGGCGGCGGCACCTACGATATTTCCATCCTGGAGATCGGCGACGGGGTTTTCGAGGTCAAGTCGACGCACGGGGACACCCATCTGGGCGGAGATGATTTTGATCTGCGCCTCATCGACCATCTGGCAGATGAATTCCGCAAGGACAGCGGCATTGATATCCGCAACGATAAAATGGCGCTCCAGCGGCTCAAAGAAGCCGCGGAAAAGGCCAAGATGGAGCTTTCCACCTCCATGGAGACCGATGTGAACCTGCCGTTTATCACGGCGGATCAGAACGGCCCCAAGCACATGAACGTCAAGCTGACCCGCGCCAAGATGGAGTCCCTGGTCGAAGACCTGCTTGACCGGCTGGAAGGTCCGTGCAATACGGCATTGAAGGATGCCGGCCTCAGCGCCAATGAAATTAACGAAGTGATTCTCGTGGGCGGCATGACCCGGATGCCCGCGGTTCAGGAACGCGTGAAGAAGATCTTCGGCAAGGAACCGCACAAGGGCGTGAACCCGGACGAAGTGGTGGCCATTGGTGCGGCAATCCAGGGTGCAGTGCTTTCCGGCGATGTCAAGGACGTGCTGCTGCTTGACGTCACCCCGCTTTCCCTGGGCATTGAAACCCTGGGCGGCGTGATGACCAAGCTGATTGAAAAGAATACCACCATTCCCACGAGAAAGAGCCAGATCTTCTCCACGGCAGAGGACAACCAGCAGGCCGTCACCATACATGTGCTCCAGGGCGAACGGGAGATGGCCTCCGGCAACAAGAGCCTCGGCAAGTTCGAATTGTCCGACATCCCGCCGGCGCCTCGGGGCGTGCCGCAGATCGAGGTCACGTTCGATATCGACGCAAACGGCATCGTGCACGTCTCGGCAAAGGACAAGGCCACCGGTAAGGAGCAGTCCATCCGGATCACCGCTTCCAGCGGACTGAGCCAGGAGGAGATCGACGAACTGGTCAAGGAAGCAGAAAAGCATGCAGAAGAGGACAAAAAGCGCCGCGAACTGGTCGAGGCCAGAAACAACGCGGACTCCCTGATCTACTCCACGGAAAAGTCCATGAAGGAACTCGGCGACAAAGTGGACGCAGAGACCCGGCAGCAGGTCGAGGAAATCATCGGCCGTCTGCGCAAGGCCATGGAAGGCGAAGACAAGGACGAGATCAACAAGATCAGCGAGGAACTGCAGCAGGCCTCCCACAAGCTGGCTGAAACCATGTACCAGCAGGCCTCACAGGCCGGCGGCGACCAGGCCGGCGGCGGTGAGCCCGGCGGTGGTCAGTCCCAGCAGGGCGGCGAAGACGAGGATGTCGTGGACGCGGATTATGAAGAGATGGACGAAAACAAGAAGTAAGGCCCGGATCTGACGGATCCGAAGACATCAAGGCCCGGCAGCGTCGACAAAGACGCCGCCGGGCCTTTTTTGTTTCTGTTTGACTTTTTTCCTGTTTTTGTTAACAACACCCGTGATGTGTGATGTGTGATGTGTGATGGGTTATGTGTGATGCGTGCCCCATAACTCATCACCCATAACCCATAACTGATAACCCATACCCCATAACTAATACCAATGGTGCTCACAGAGATACTGGCCAGAAATGCCCGGATGTATGGCGGAAAGGTCGCCCTGACCGAGCGGGAGCCGGAAAAGAAAGGGCGGCGGGAGATTACCTGGCAGCAATTTTACCATCAGGCAAATGCGTTTTCAAACGCCCTGATCGGGATGGGGGTGAAAAAAGGCGACCGGGTGGTTCACCTCATGATGAACTGCCTGGAATGGCTGCCCGCATATTTCGGCATTCTGCGCGCCGGTGCCATTGCCGTGCCGCTGAATTTCCGTTTTGAAGCCCCGGCGATTTCCGGGTGCACGAACCTCTGCGATGCCCGGGTCCTGGTGTTCGGACCGGAATTTAGAGAACGAATCCGTGAAGTCAAGGCCGAGCTGGATAAAAGTGTTCGGCATTACCTGTTTGCCGGGCCTGCCGAGGCATGCCCGGAATTCGCCCGGCCCTGTGATGCGGTCACCGCGGATGCGGATCCGGCTGAGCCTGATGTCCATATTGATCCGGGCGACGGGGGCGCCATTTATTTCACCTCCGGCACCACGGGTGCGCCAAAAGGGGTCTACCTGCTGCACAGGCAGCTGGAATCGGCCTGTTACGTGGAAAACCGGCATCACAACCAGGTGCACGAAGACAACTTTCTCTGCATTCCGCCCCTTTACCATACCGGCGCCAAGATGCACTGGTTCGGCAATTTCATCGTGGGCGCCCGGGCTGTGATTTTAAAGGGCGTCGGACCGAAAGCGATCCTGGAAGCGGTTTCCGAAGAACAGATTACCATTGTCTGGCTTCTGGTGCCGTGGGCGCATGATATTCTGGTGGCCCTGGAAAACGATGAACTGCGCCTGTCAGATTACAGCATAGACCAGTGGCGCCTGATGCATATCGGTGCCCAGCCGGTGCCGCCAAGCCTGATTGAAAAATGGCAGCGGTTTTTTCCGGGCCAGTCCTATGACACCAACTACGGCCTGACCGAGGCAACCGGACCGGGGTGCGTGCATCTGGGCATGGAGAACATGGATAAAATCGGTGCCATTGGCGTTCCCGGATTTGACTGGGAGTGCCGGGTGTCAGATGAGTCCGGATCCGATGCACCAGCCGGCCGGCCGGGAGAGCTGCTGGTCAAGGGCCCGGGGGTTATGCAGTACTACTATAAGAATCCGGAGGCCACCCGGTCCACGTTGGAAAACGGGTGGCTGCGCACCGGTGATATCGTTCGAAAGGACGAAGACGGATTTCTGTGGCTGGTTGACCGGAAAAAGGATGTGATCATTACCGGCGGGGAGAACATCTTTCCGGTGGAAATCGAAAGTTTCCTCATGACCCACCGGGACATCCTGGATGCAGGCGTTATCGGCGTGCCTGACGAGCGCCTTGGCGAGGTGGTGGCCGCCGTGGTTTCGGCCAAGCCGGGCAGGCGGATCACAGCGGATCAGGTCCGGGAATTCTGCAGTGCCATGCCGCGTTACAAGCGGCCCAGGCGGATATTTTTCGATGATGTGCCGCGCAACCCCACGGGAAAGATAGAAAAACCAAAGCTGCGCAAAAAGTACGCCGATTTTCCGGCCGATGCATCCGCGGGCAGTTGATTGTACCGCTTGTCTTTAAGGGTGCTGCCAGAGGCCTCCCGCTTGCGAGTTGAGACTCACTTTTTCGTCTCCCGGGCCTCTTCGTTGATCATGGCGCGCGCAACCCGGATATCATAGGCCTGCTTCGGATCAAAGCCTTTGCCCGAATACATGGCAATGGCCTGTTCAATTGCCTCCCAGGCCACCCAGCCATGCTCGTCCCAGAGGGCGGGATCATCTGCATGCCACATGCGGAATTCCACGGTATTGCCCGAGGACCGGATATACATGCGCACCCGCTTGTTCTGCGGGAAAGGATAATAGTAAATTCCCTTGTCGTCTTTCATTGGCATCTGTCCTGTTGGTTTACCGCGGAAGCAACGGAATGCCCGTTGTCTTAATCGGAATCGAAATCGAAATCGAACCTTTTACCCGTACTTCAGTCTCCCGTCTTTAAACCTGCGGGATCGCAATCCAGCGTGACAAAATAATCCGCCATGGTCTCCGCACGCCGGATCCGCTCCACTGTCCCGTCTGCCTTGAGCAGCAGCTCCTGGGGGCGCAGCTTGGCGTTGTAGTTAAATCCCATGGCATGACCGTGCGCCCCGGTATCCTGGATGATCAGCAAGTCCCCGATATCAATTTCGGGAAGCTCGCGCTGTACTGCAAACTTGTCGATGTTTTCGCACAGGGATCCCACAATGTCCACCGTTTCGGCGGGATCGGTCTGCACGGACTTGCCGAGTACGTCGATATGATGATAGGCACCGTACATGCCCGGCCGCATCAGCGCCGACATGCAACTGTCCACCCCCACGTATTTGCGGTAGATGTTTTTCCGGTTTATGGCCCGGGTAACGAGCACCCCGTGGGGGCCGGTCATATACCTGCCGCTTTCCATGTACAGGTCCGGTGCCGTGCCGTGTTTTTCGCGGTACTGCGCGATCTGTCCGGTAATGCCTTCGGCCATGGTGGAAAGGTTCAGGGGGGTGTCCTCCGGATGATAGCAGATCCCGAGCCCCCCGCCCATATTGATGAACTCGAAATCGATTCCCAGGCGCCGGCTGAGCGTTTCGACCAGTTCAAGCAACATGTGCACCGTTTCCACCATGTAGGTATGATTG
Organism: Desulfobacteraceae bacterium; assembly: GCA_021737225.1. Classification (GTDB taxonomy): domain Bacteria; phylum Desulfobacterota; class Desulfobacteria; order Desulfobacterales; family Desulfosalsimonadaceae; genus Desulfosalsimonas. The sequence continues at coordinate 524 of JAIPEJ010000066.1, read as the reverse complement.
CGTTCATTGGATACCAGCATGGTATGCAGTCCGAAACGTCGGACACCTTTGTCCCGCATAATCCGATAGGCCTCTTCTATCTGATCATTGGATACCCCGTATTTGGCCTCGACCGGGTTGCCGATAATTTCGTTTCCGGAACGCTGCGGACCCGGATTGTATCGGAAACTGATCAGCTCGGGAACAATTGGTAGCTTGTCGATAAGGCTGATATCATCCAGGTTCAGTATGCTGCCGCCTTCGGCAATGGCCGCCTCAAAGTCCTCGCGCGTGGTGTTGTTGGAAGTGAACATGATCTGCTCGCCGCGGGCACCGATTCTGCGGCTCAGCGCCAATTCGGGTACCGAGGAGCAGTCGAAGCCGAAGCCCAGGTCCTGCATAATTGCCATCACGTGGGGGTTGGGCAGCGCCTTTACGGCGAAGAACTCCTTGAAGTCGACCGGAAGCCGCGAAAATTCGGATTTCAAGGAAAGCGCAGTTTCCCGGATGCCGGTTTCATCGTAAATATGAAAAGGGGTGCCGAA
>JAIPEJ010000065.1 GCA_021737225.1 Desulfobacteraceae bacterium | reverse complement strand
ACAACAACGTGCGCATCGTGTTTTCCGCCGCATGCCCGGCTGACATGTGGGAGGCCTTTGAGCAGCGCTTCGGTGTTACGATCTACGAGGGCTACGGCGCAATAGACGGCGGGGGCAGGGGGATCATGAACCTGGGCACTGCACCAAAGGGCTCGCTGGGCAAGCCGCCTGCTGCCGGCAGTGTCAAGCTCGTGGATGAAAACGGCACGGAAGTGCCCCCCGGGATGCCTGGTGAACTTATATTCAAGGTAAGCAAGGGTTCCGGCAATGTGGAATATTACAAGAACGAGGCGGCATCCGAAAGCAAGATCAGGGACGGATGGCTTTATACCGGGGACGTGCTCAAGAGGGACAAAAAGGGGTTTTTCTATTTCGTGGGCAGAAACACCGAGTCCATGAGAAAGGGCGGGGAAAACGTCTCTGCCTACGAAGTCGAGCAGGTGATCATGAAGCACCCGGCAGCGGAAGAGGTGGCGGTCTATGCCGTGCCCTCCGATCTGGCCGAAGACGAGATCATGGCCGCAATCAAGCTGGTCGATGGCCGGCGCCTGGAGGTGGCCGAACTTCGGCGATTTCTTTCCGACAAACTGGCCAGGTATGCCATCCCCCGCTATATCAGGTTTGTAGACGATCTGCCCAAGACCAACACCCACCGGGTGATCAAGAACGTACTGGAAAAACAGGGCGTGACCCCGGATACCGATGACGCCCTGGGCCATCATAAGTGAGTCTCCACCCGCATAGCGGGTGAACTCAGGTAGCCTCCTTAAAGGAGAAGAGATAAAATTCGAAATTCGAAGCACGAATATCGAAACAAATTCCAATGACAAAAATTCAAAATCCGCGAGTCAGCATCCCGTAAGGGATAAACAAATGCAGAAATTTGTTATTCTGATTCCTGACAACGCCCTTGACTATTTGATCATTTTTTCCAGAAACTTGACCCGCTTCAGGGGCGCGATTCCCAGCAGGGCCTGCATGTGCTTGGCATCTCGCATGCGTTTTTCCTGGCCGTAGTCCTTCATGTAGCCCACCCCGCCCATTAGCTGCACCCCGTCAGTGGTGGCCCCGCATGCCATTTCCTGGATGTGAAGCGCTGCGGCGCTGGATTTCTGTTCCCATCCGGGCAAGCCTTCGTCCACTGCATGGCAGGCCGAGGCCATGATCATGTCCGCATTGTTGATTTTGACGGCCATGTTGGACAGAAGCATTTTCACCTCCGACCATTTGATGATTTCCTGGCCGCCCTGAAATCTGCCCCGGGCATATTCCAAGGCTTCCTTAAAGGAGCCTTTCATAACGCCGGCGGACATGGCTGCGGCCGCGGTATGAAACTTGTCTGCCATCCGGGTAAAATAGGCGTCCCCCCGGCCCGGCTCGCCGATGAGCGCGGCCCGGGCATTTGTAAGTTGCAGGTCCACGGCCGGGCATGCCCTTAATCCCAGGCTGAGCACGGGCTCGCTTTTCTCCACGCCCGCACCTCCGAGGTTGACCAGAAAAAAACTGTAGCCTTCTTCTTCTTCGAGGCGGGCCGGGATCAGTGCGTGACCGGCAACTCCGGCAAGCACCACGTATTCCAGGGTTCCGGAAAGGGTGTAGGTGTGGCCGTTTTTGCGCGCCTCTGCCATGTTCGGGATTTCGGCCGGGTTGTTGAACACCGGCAGTCCGATCAGGCAGTCCCTGGCGGTCTGAGCGTCGGCAAGCTTTCCCAGCTCCGTCTCGCTTCCGGCCTCGAGCATGATCTGCTGGGCTGCTGCAGTGGTAAAAACAATCCCGCCCAGGCTGCTGTCCTCTTGGCAGAGATTTTCAAGCAGGCGGCTTAAGGCGGTAAGCCCCTGGTTCATGCCGCCTGCGGACTCTGGCAGGATCAGGTGAAAAAAATCGAGCGCAAAGGCTTTCTGCAGCACGGTGTCAAAAAACGGGCCGAATGGGAACATGTCGTTTTCCTCCCGGTTCGGGGCCAGTTCTTTTTTGGCAAATTCCGCGGCCGCCTTGTCCAACATTTTTAATTCTTTTTCTTTGACTGCCGGCATAGTCCTCCCCTCTGTTTATGATTCGTGTTCGTATACGCGGACCTGCGGATAGTGACGGCCGATAAAGGATTCAAACAGGCACTGCCGGTTTAGCTGATTGGTGCCCTCATAAATCTGCAAAAGCTTGGCGTCCCGGAAGATTTTTTCAGCTTCCCGGTCATGCCGCACGCCAGCCTGACCCATGAGTTCAAGGGCCAGGTGGCTGTTTTTCATTCCGGCATCCGTGGCCATGAATTTTGCCAGTGCGCCCCAGCCGGCGTTTCGGTTCAGCTGATCTTCTGTCATCCATTCAAGCTGCAGCTTGCGAAAAATCCGCGTGGTCAATGAACTCTCCAGCATCCGGTTAACAATGGGTTTCATCCAGTGGAAGGGATAATACTTGAAAATGTAAAACAGCGGCTTGTTGTATACCGGACGCAGCATGCCTTCAATCCCGTTGACATCTGCGCCCTCGATATAGGAAAGCCGCGAGGATGCAACATTCTTATACATTTCCGCCAGGATGTTTTGTGCCCACTGATGGTTGATCAGCAGTTTGCCGGAGACTTCCGTGTTCAGGGCAAACCTGAGCGCCTTTTGATAAGCACCCCGGGCCGCACCCACGCCGAATGCCGCCACCCCGAGACGGGATGCGGAGAAAAACTGGCTTAATATCTCCCGGGTCTTTCCCTTTTCCCCGCCCCTGAGGCCGCTCATCTGCAAGTTGTTCATTGATACGTAGCGATCGGGGACAAAGCAGTCCCTGAAAATCAATTCGCTGGCAGGGCAGGCGAGCTGACCCATTTTATTTTCCTGGCGGCCGAATGAAAACCCGTCCGCCCCGGTTTTGACAAGGCAGAGCATGGCGGTTTCAGACGGTCTTTCCGGGTCTTCGTAGCAAACCACGTTGTGCCAGGTGGACAGGTGACCGTTGGAAATGAATATCTTGCTACCGTTGATCCGGTAGCCGCCATCCACCCGGGTCGCCCGGCAGGTCAGGGTGCCCTTGTCCAGCAGCTCCGTTTCCTCGCAATCGGTACCCGCGCCGGGCTCTGTGGTGGCCGCGGTGATCAGGCAGGGCGCTTCGTGTTTTTCCCCTTCTGCAACCTCGCGGAAGATTTCGTTGCAGACCCGAATATTCCAGGCGCAGAAAAGCGCGCCTGCGCCCAGGTAGTGCACACCGATCAGGTTGGCCATGGCCAAGCATTGGGAGGCGATTTCTTCGATGAAATAAAACATGGAGTGGAAGCTGCAGCCGCGACCTCCGAAAAACCGGGGGATCCACATGGTAAAAAACCCCCATTCATTGGCTTTTTGTACAAACTCCCACGGCAGGTAATCGTGTTCCTCCTGTTTTTTCCGGTCCAGTTCCAGGGCATGGGGAATGACGACTTCCTTGTTGAATTTCCGGGCCAGGGCAACGACCTTCCGGGTTTCCTTGAGCAGGGCCTTATTGGGAAACCTGGCCGCGCTGCGCATGCCGTTTGAAATATCGTCAAAATCCGGGTGTTCAGTGAGAAATGACTGGATTTCAGACCTGGAAAGCATTTTTCCCCTTTCTGTCGGGAAGAACTGTTTCAATGAAGGAGGAATTTAAAATCGGCAGAATTGGCTTAACCAATATAGAATAAAAAATTAACCTATTTGTCAAGAGGCAATGTGGTTTTTTTATATTGGTCTATTTTTTCCCGCCTCTTTTAATTTTCCGCCTGTCCAGGGCAGTGCCTTCCCAGGCGTGTTCGAGTACCATCCTGGCGTCATCCGGCAGCAGTTCCTCGGGGTTGTACACTCGGGCCCCGTCAGCCATTATGTTTCGGGCGATTTCCGGCAGCATGGATTGGGGCACCATTTGCTCGCCCCGGGAGTTGTAGATTTCCTTTAGGAATCTGGGATGCCTTCCGTCTGTGGCATCATGCAGGTCCTGGTTGAGCCGGCGCACAAGTTCGATGACTTTTTCGGGCCGATCTGTTCTCCGGGTTTGCGCATACATTTCCGGGCCGCCGAGGGCAAACAGCAGCTCGCCGATTTCGCCGGCCCGGCGGTGAAGGTTGTACTCCATTCCGTAGGGCAGCAGAATGCTCATGCAGCTGCCATGTGGCACGTGGCAGAGCGCGCCAATGGTGTGCCCGATGTTGTGCACCATCCCGACCATGGAGTTGGAAAACGCCACCCCGGCCATGGTGGAGGCATTGGCCAGTTCAAGCCGGGCTTGTGTATCATCCGGGTTTTTGACCACGTGCAGCAGATTCTCGCTGATTGCCCGGATGGCCCGCAGGGCAAAGACGTCGCTCATCGGGTTTTTTTCCATGCAGTAGTATGCCTCGCAGGCATGGCACAGGGCATCCATGGCAGTGGCGGCGGTTAGAAACGACGGAAGGGTTTTGGTCAGGCGCGGATCCAGCACAGCCAGATCCGGCAGCAGGAAATAAGAGGTAAAGAGCATTTTCACGTGGCGGTCCGGATCGGCAATCACGGCCACCAGGGTCATTTCCGAGCCCGTACCGGTGGTGGTGGGCAGGATGGCCAGGGGATTGAGCCTTTTGCGCACCTTCCCGGCCCCCTGGTAGTCCAGCAGGGATCCGCCGCCCAGGGAGACCACGATATTTACACCCTTGGCCGTATCAATCACGGATCCGCCGCCCACGGCAATTATGGAGTCGCATGCTTCATGGCTGTAAATGCCGGCGATCTCGTCTACAACCTTGTAATCCGAATCCACCGGCACATTATTGCAAACAGGTCCGATCTGCAGTTCATCTCCCACGGCATCCCTGACCATGTCAATGAGCCCCGCGCCTTCCACGCCCTTGTCCGTGATAATCAGCGGGCGATTGGCATTTAACCCGGCCAGATGGCCCGGGATTTTTTCAATGGCGTTTTCGCCGGATATCGTTTTGGCACGGCAGCAGAAATCATAAAAACCTGGCATGAACATGGAGACCCCCTGTGTGTTACAGATTCCTGTAAATGACCTTGATCAGGCCCGGAGAAAAGGACTTCAGATAAATCCGGACCCTGTTGAGGTGCTTTTTCACCGGCGAGAGCTCGGACCACTTGGGATATCTTTTTACCGCCAGCCCGGCAATAACCTTGGGCAGCAGGTGGACTTCCACGATATCAATTACCCGGACCACGGCCAGCGCCTGGGGCAGGTTGCCCTCGACAATGAAGCGGTCATAAGCAAAAGCCTGAGCCGTGGATTCCTGGAATGTAAAGACCTTGATGGCAGACTCGATGTTTTTGATCTTCATGCCGAGATCGATCTTCTTGCCGTGGAGATTCCACCCGTGGTATCTGACATTGCCGTCCCGGTCTTTTCCCACGACCATATAGGGACCGCCGGGGGCGACCCCGAGATAGAATGTAAACCGGTCGGGAAGGTCCGCAAATATTTTTTTGACCGATTCATCCACCTTTGCCGCGGCCTCGATGGCACGACCCACGATGAGCAGCATGACAAATACATAGCCTTTCTTGATCAGCTTGGTCCCGGGACGGATTTCGGGATATCGGCTGATGTTCAGGGTTTTGTTCGCGGATTTTGAAATGCTTTTCATCTGCGGTCTCCTTTTTGGGTCTGCTCGATGATCTCCAGGCAGTCCTGGGCCGAAAACGGGAAATCCTTCCTGGATCCGGCATGCACGCAGGCCTTTTCAAGCTGGTAGGCGGGGAGTTTCAGGGATGCAAGGGTTTCGGGGATCTGCTCCCGGGTTTCGTCAAGAAGCGAAAGCAATATCTCAACACCCTTTTGCGGCCGCTGTTGTTCGGGCGTATTTGCGTATACCGACATCCCGCCTGCGGCCAGCAGCAGATCCTCCCTGGGCGGACCGGTTTTCCGCGTCATCCATGGCAGGGCCGCAGGTGTGAAAATCCGTATAAAAACGGCCCTGGAGATGCCGGTGATTTTTTCCAGTTCCTCGGCAAGCCCCCGAACCAAACCGGGAGTGGCGTTTGCAGCGGCAATACCGGCCATAACGCCGGCGTTGGCCATTGCCAGGCTGTGTTTTTTGTTTTTCGGTCTTTTGATGGCCTTTTTCAGGCTGGCGGCTGCAAATCCAATCCCGGCATGGGCAAATGCATCCTTCATGGGGCTGTGCTCCGTGTCCAGGAATGCGGTTACGGCATTGTCCATGGCAATTATCGCGGACTGTGCGGCGCACCTGCGGGTACATGCCGCTGTCATACGCTTGTCAAGGATGATGACATCCGGGTACAAAAAATCCGAGGTCAGGCGCCGGTTGTCCACGGTTATTGTTTTGCCGGACTCGTTTCCGTTTGTGCAGCATGCGGGAATGAGGATAAAGGGTTTTAACCGTTTTTCCTGCGGGGTGCCGTTGAAAAACCGGAAAAGGTCCTGCGTGTCATGGGAAACCAGCAGATTGGCCGCACGGGCCACATCCGCCACAGGGCCGCCGCCCACCGCGACAATGGCATCACAGCCCCGCTCGGCAAACAGCACGGCCGCCTGGCGGGCCAGGCCGATGCCGGCATAATCCCGGATTTCATCAAAAATCCCGCCCAGGCGGCATCCGGAATCGGCAAACGCCCGGATCAGGCTTTTGTCAAGCCTCCGCCTCGTGTGCTCCCTGCCCGTGATGACCAGCGGCTTATGGGCGTCGTTGCTTGCCAGTTCCGTGGGGATGCTTTCCAGGGCGCAGGCGCCGGAGGTGATTTTCGGCTGGCTGTAAAATTCGTAGTGAAGTTTCTGCATGATCCATCTCCTATAGGGGCGCAAAGCGTTTTGGAAAGGATGGTGCAGTCGGGTCCGCGTGCCGGTACACCGCCTTGTTTTGTGATGCGCGTACACCAATAAAACCATACCCCGGGAAAAAAGTCAAAAGCCGGGAACCGGGAAACACAAGAAAAGCAGTATGGATTGACACGTCATTCTAATTCAGGTATGACAAATTTGCAATCGTTTATTTCGTTGTCCGGGCAAATCAACGCATCCTGCCGAAGAATTACTGTTGCTTGTATGCGGGAATCGGATGTAGACTGCGGGAGCAAAGCCTGCGCAAAAGATTGCTGACACCCGGCCGGCAGGGCGAAAGCGATTCTGCGAATTTTTCTCAAATACCCTAAAGGAGTCTGCCATGCAGGAAATTGTGGGCACAAGCAACAAGGTGCTGGAAGTGGATTTGACAAACCAGCGTTTTTCCGTCTCCGAGATTTCGGACAAGGACCGCAGGCTCTATCTCGGCGGCAAGGGCATCGGGCTGAAACTGCTTTATGACCGCCTGGCCCCGGGCATTGACCCGCTCGGGGAGGAAAACATATTCGTACTGGCCATGGGGGTGTACATGGGCACAGGCGTGCCGTGTTCCGGCCGGTTCGAAGCGGTGACAAAGTCGCCGCTTACCGGGCTGATGACCTCGAGTTCATGCGGCGGTCCGTTCGGCATGGCCCTGAAGACTTCCGGGTGGGACGCCGTGGTGATCCGGGGGCAGGCTCCCGGGCCTGTTTACCTCCGTGTGGATGCAGAAGGAATCGAGTTCAAGCCTGCCGCGGATCTCTGGGGGCAGGGTACCGGAAAAGCCGAAGAGGAGATGCTTGCAGAAGGCTCGGGCGCCATGGTGATCGGCCAGGCGGGTGAAAACCAGGTTCGATTCGCCAATATCCGCTCCGGGCATCGCTTCCTGGGAAGAGGCGGCATGGGGGCCGTGCTGGGGGCAAAAAACGTCAAAGGCATGGTGGCAAAGGGAAATGAATATAAAATTGTACCCGCGGACAAGGAGAAGTTCCGCAAGTCCAATCGCCGGTTTTTTCAATATATCAATCACAATTTCGTGACTGCCGGCTCATTCCGGGACTATGGCACCAACGCAAATCTCAATGCCGGAAACGCCGGCGGCATACTGCCGATCCGCAACTTTACCGGCGGCAATCACGGTCTTGCCGCCAAGGTGTCCGGCGAAACCATGGCAGAAAGATTCAACACCAAGCACGATACTTGCAAACCCTGCGCCATTTTGTGCGGACACAAGGGCACCATCCGGGGACAGCAGCGCCATGTGCCGGAATACGAAACCGTTACGCTCATGGGCACCAACCTGGAGATTTTCGATCCCGAGATCATTTCGGACTTAAACGAGCTTTGCGCGGAATACGGCCTGGATACCATCTCCACCGGCGGCACCCTGGCCTGGGCCATGGAGGCCACGGAAAAGGGCATGATCTCCACGGATCTGAAATTCGGTTCGCCCGAGGGGGTTGCCGGGATGATCGAAGATGTTGCATTCTGCCGGGGGATTGGAAAGGACCTGGCCATGGGATCGGCCGAGGCATCGAAAAAATACGGGGGCGAGGACTTTGCCATGCATGTCAAGGGCATGGAGTTGCCCGGATATGACCCGCGGGGGGCCTTCGGCCACGGTCTTTCATATGCCACTGCCAACCGGGGCGGATGTCACTTGTCGGCATATGCGGTGGGCCTGGAGGTACTGCTGGGAATGGCCGAACCCCAGGCGCTTCGCTGGAAGCCCTATATGGTCAAGTTCATGGAAAACACCTTTGCCGCGGTCAATTGTCTGCACATCTGCTTGTTTACCTCTTTTGCGGTTTTTCTGGAGCCGCCCCTGATCCGTTTCACCCCGAACTTCATGATCCGGCTGTTAAATCAGAACATGTCCAAGCTCGCCCTGAATCTTATGGACGTAAGCATTTGGCCCGAGCTCTGGCATGCCATCCTGGGCAAGCGCTATACACCGTATCTGGGCATGCTCGCCTTTTACAAGGCCGGCGAACGGGTGCATGTGCTGGAGCGCTACATGAACACCCGGGAGGGCATATCGAAAAAGGATGATACACTGCCCCGCCGTCTGCTCACCGAGGGACGCAAGTGCGATGCAAAAGAAAAGACCGTTCCCCTTGAGCCGATGCTGAAAAAATATTACAAGACCCGGGGCTATGACAAAAACGGCATTCCCAGGAAAAAAACCCTGCGCCGCCTGGGCATTGAAGCCGGTTAAAGATCTGAATGCAAAGGGTATTTTCCAATTTCGTGTTAATCGGCATGCCGGGTGCCGGCAAAAGCACCGTGGGGGTCATTCTTGCCAAGCGGGCCTTGCTGGGTTTTGTGGATACCGATGTGCTGATACAGACTTCGCAGGGATGCACGCTGCAGGAAATTGTGGATACCGACGGGCATGAGGCGCTGCGCAGGATCGAAGAAGAAGTAATTCTTGCCCTGTCTGTCCGGCATCACGTCATTGCAACCGGCGGCAGCGCGGTATACAGCAGCCGGGCCATGTCGCATCTGAAGTCAGACGCAATGGTCATCTACCTGGATGTGGATCTGCCCACCCTGAAAGAAAGAGTTCCGGATTACAGCAGGCGGGGCATTGCAAAACGGCCGGATCAGGATTTTTCCGACCTGTTTGCCGAACGCACCGCACTCTACGAGAAATACGCGGATTTGACGATTTACTGTTCGGGCCTCAGCCAGGAGGCGGTTTGTGACAAAATCCTTGAAGCAGCAGAAAACCGCACCGGCTGAAAATCGATCTGACCCCGGGCGCGCGGGATTCCACGCATCCCTCCGCAATCCGGATCCCGCCGCGCGGAAGCCTGCCTGCACCCGAAGCGTGCAATTTCCCGGCGGGTCGAGCTCCTGTAACAAATACCCGATCCGCAAGCCTATGTACGAATTTGGCATGGAAGTGGATGAAATTTTACGGGTCCGTGAGGATAAACTGTCAGGGAAGTCATTGACTTTTTCAGTTTACACAGCCACGTATACTCCCCGTTTTTTCCGCTTGATTTTGCCCTCTTTATTTAACCGAAACACAATGTTTCTCAATTTCTTATCGTCATAATCCGTCCGGGCCTTGATATCAGCGAAGCTGGCGCCATTGCCGATATCCTTGATCACATTGAGCACCACTTCGGCTGCTGATTTGCCCTTTGTTGTTCCGGAGGCATATCTTTTGGCCACAGACTTCTTTGACAGGCCTTTTTTCAGCTCGTCAATTTTACGTTCAAGACGATTGATATCTTTTTTGGTAGCGATATCATATTTCTGCATAAAGAACTTGATCATTGCGTCAAAACTGGGCTTTTGCTGTCTTTGTGCCATGGTTCACTCCCATTATCCTTGTTGTGAATAAAAGGCATAGAGATGAATACGTTTTCCATAAGTTGATTCTATAATAGTAATGTTTTGGAAAGTGTCAACGAATGCTTATAAATCAATTAATTTTTTAAGTTAATGTTGACGCTTTCGTAAAAAGTCAATTTTGAGATGGCAAAGTAAAAAGTTCAAGATCAAGGCGCGCAAATCCCGAGGAATGCAGCGTACTTAATCGTACGTGAAATTCCGCAGGGATGCAGCGCAACGCAGATATTGGACTTTTTACGAAGCCATCAATGTTGTTTCGCTTTTTCTATGTACATGTTGTCATCGGCGATCTTGAACAGGGCTTTGGTGTCCACAGGAGGTGCACTTCTTATTGCCGTACCGATAGCTATGGATAAATTTGGTTCCATCTTTTGAGAATTGTATTTTTCCGTGATTTCTTTGATTCTTTCCACACAATTTCCTATTACCTCGTCACTGCACTGAGGGAGAAGCACAGCGAATTCATCGCCTCCTATGCGGGCGATGATATCACTGGCACGAAAAGATTGCCGTAAGATATCGGCGGCCTTTTGAATCAATTCATCTCCCTTTTGATGTCCCATTGTGTCGTTTACGCGTTTCAATTTGTTTATATCACAAACAATGATTCCTATGGGAAGATGCCGGCTTTTTCCCATGCGTTCCATTTCTTCTTCAAAATATGCGCGGTTGTATACCCCGGTTAAGGCGTCATGAAAGCTCAGGTACTTGAGTTTGTCTTCCGTGATTTTCCATTCGGAAAGATCCCGGAGAATACTCAAACTCCCAAGTTTTTGATGATTTTCATCATACAGCAGGCTCATGGAAAGTGCACACGGAATAGAAGACCCGTCTTGAGCCTTGAAGTTGATTTCATAATTCTGAACAGATCCCTGCTTTCTGAGCAGACCTAACATCTTCTCCATTGCTTTGCTGTCGGTGTAGAAATCAAAAGCCTTTTTGCCTTTCATTTCCTCGAAATCGTACCCAAACAGTTCTGCCGCATTGTTGTTCCAGCGCGTAAACCGGCCATGTTCATCCACAATGGCGATTGCATCCGGGGAGCTTTCGAAAATATTATCCAGAAAATTTCTTTCAAGTTTGTATTTTTCTTTTTCTCCCTGCAGATTGCGCTCTGCCTGTTTTTGCCGGGTGACATCCAACAACATGACAACGAGTGTATAAATCGGGGCTTCTTGTGGATCGTCTTCAGAATAGGGAAGGATTTTAACGGAAACCAATTTGTTATTGAGTTCCAGGATTTCATCCAAAACCGGCTCCTCCCAGGCCTTGCCCACCCCGGAAATCTTTTGTCGAATCCGGGCCTGGGTTTCATCTTCAAAAAGTTTCGTGAAATCAGCCGATAGCAGGTTTTCCTCTGCTATACCAATAATTGAAACTGCCGCCGGGTTCGCATAGGTAATTTTCCCATCCTGGGTCAGTTCCAGCAGGCCTTCAGACAGGTTGTTGGATGTCATCTCATTGTGTTTCTTGGAGGCAAGCAGTTCCTTGGTGATTTGTCTGGCAAACAGGTTTTTCCCACCGATGGTTTCGCCCTGCAGGTGATCCAGGCGTCCTGCTTCCGCATGCTTGATGATATAATCCACGTGCCATGTAAGCCTGTCAAGCGGGCCTTTGGCAAGAATAAGATCGGCTCCTATCTCTTCGGGAGCGTGTTTTTCCCCTTCTTCTACGGCAATACCGGAAAGTATAACAATGAAACATTGGCCCAGATTTTTGCGGCTGCAAATTATTTGGCAAAGCTTCTTCCCGTCAATGTTGGGCATCACAAGATCAACAAAAATGACATCCGGGGTATAGGATTCCAGTAATTGTAGCGTGGAAAGCCCGTCTTTGGCGGTAATAATTTCGTGGCCGCGCTTGGTGATCAAATCGGACATGAATTTGCGAATCACCGGATGATTATCTGCTACCAGTATTTGCATCAATATTAAATCCTTGGTGCTTCCGGTTCACTAAACACGCTTCATAAAAGGGGTATAAATCCGAATATTAAAACAGACGAACCAATGCAATTTTTTAAAGGACAGGCTACTCCTTCAGGTAAAGAATTTCAAACAGCTTTCATTGGTATGGATTTTCAGGATCATGTAGAACGACTACACTTTCCGGCAATAACTTGTTTAACTCTTCTGGATTTCGACATTGCCGCGAAGTTCCATCCACTCCGCGGCATGCGGGCTGTAATAAATTTATCTTAATATATCGACTTTTATCCCCGAAAAGAGGGGCAGTTGCAAGAAATTTTTACCTTTAATTGCCATGGTAGACAAATTCGGCTTGGGATGTGCAGGGGATAGCGGGAGAAATTGCTGTCCTCTTCCATTCATATACAACCGTATCCTCTGATTTCGGGAAATCTTGCCGGCATGTGGTCAGATTTGGCTTATCACGAGACGTCAGCTGGCGTTATTCCGGAGCGTGCCAACTGTGCCAACAAAACAGGGGGTTGTCCAACTGGACAACCCCCTAGATTTATAAATAATTTGTGGTGCCGAAGGCCGGATTTGAACCGGCACGGGCGGTGCCCACTACCCCCTCAAGATAGCGTGTCTACCAAATTCCACCACTTCGGCACAAAAACGGTTTTACCACCGCAGCAGGCGCGTTGCACTGGTTACTGGGCGT
>JAIPEJ010000064.1 GCA_021737225.1 Desulfobacteraceae bacterium | reverse complement strand
GGGTGCAAATTCAACCCCAAAAGGGAGTGTCTATGACCAGGCAGACGTCTTTTACCAAGCACGAGCGAAAGGTCCTTCCGGATTTCCGGCAGAAAATCAACAATTCCGAATCCACGGAGGACGTGAAGAAGTTTTTTTCCTACACCGTGATCTCCTTGTTAAAGGAGATCCTGCCCGAAGATGTCACTCCGGAATTCGAGGACATCCGGCTGGCACCGGAATCCAGCCCGCCTTACCGGGTCAGCGCCAGGTTGATGAAAACCCCGGAATTTTCCCGGACATGGCAGAATTCGGATCTTTCCAAGATGCTTGAGCGCCTGGCCGAAACCGCGCTGAACCGATACCGGCGCCTGGAAAAGCATCCGGAAAAGACCGATTCCAAGATTCAGCGCCGATACGAAAACCGGTAGGCAAACTGTGCGGAAGCGGGGCTAGAAGTTTCTGGGCTTGCAGATAATCTCCCGCACGCGTAGGTCAAATACATTGGTCTGATGCGCCGGCTTTACCACCAGGGCCGTGTCCGCGCCCCGGCCTGTGCCGCCGATGGCAATCACGTCCCTGCCTGACAGGGCGCCGCCGTCTGCGGCCATGATCGCGATTTCCACGCCCACCTTTGTGCCCTGGCCGAGCATGCGCAGGGTATCTGCCATGATCAGGGCGGGATAGCTGCCGCCGTGTTTTTTTGCAATCCCGCGTTCCACGCCGGAAAGCGCGTGGGTGGCTTCGATGACCCTGACCCCTTCCTCCTCCAGGTCCTTTCTGACGTCTTCCTTCATGGATTTGGTGAAAGGCTCCTTGAAACCGCAGTGGTACGTCACCGCGATGATCCGGACGTCCTTGAACATTTCCATGGCCTTGTATGCGGTGTGTCCGGTGGACGAGGCGACCACGACCTCGTCGATTTCAAGTTCCCTGGCCCGGTCATATGCCAGTTCCAGGGTTTGCGCGGTGTTGTCCCGGCCGGCTGCTTCAAAATACGTGAAAAATTTGTCCATGCTCATGATGTCCTGCCGTGTGTTCAGGTTTGCGGGGTTTCTGCCGGATCGCAGGTCTGCTGCGGACCGATTTTCGGCTCAATTATCATTGTGATCAAAGCCCCTGTATTGTATTATAGGAATAACGCACAGGAACTGCAAGCATAGCCAAACGAAAAGGCCCGTTTTTGAACCCGGGTCCCGGAGAATACACATGATCATTGATATGCATACGCACCTGTTTCCCACGACCATCCGGGAAAACCGTGAAAATTTTTTTCTCGACGAACCGGCCTTTGCATTGCTCTACCGCGACCCGGGGGCCCGAATGGTGGGCTCGGATGAGATGGTTCGCGCCATGGACGAACACGGGGTGGATGTCTCGGTGGTCTTCGGGTTTCCCTGGATGAACCCGGATACCTGCAGGCGGCACAACGATTATATCCTGGAATCCGTAAACCGCCACCCGGACCGGTTCGTGGGGTTCTGCTGCGTGAACCCGTATACGCAGGAGGCTGAAAAGGAGGTGCAGCGCAGCCTGGACAACGGGTTGTCCGGGGTGGGCGAGCTGGCCCTGTACCAGGAGGGCGGGATTACCGAGGATGCCGTGCAGCGGATCGAACCTATCATGGCGCAGTGCCGGCAGAAAAACCTGCCCGTGCTGTTTCACACCAATGAACCCGTGGGCCACGTATATCCCGGCAAAAGTGATAATACCCTGGCCCAGATTTACAACCTGGTCCGGACCTATGGGGAGAACACCATTATACTGGGCCATTGGGGCGGGGGGCTGTTTTTTTACAACCTGTTGAAAAAAGAGGTCTCAGACGTTCTGGCAAACGTGTATTTTGACACCGCGGCCTCCCCGTTTCTCTATGATCCGCAGATATACCGCGTGGCCATGGAACTGGCAGGAGAAGAAAAGATCCTTTTCGGAACCGATTATCCCCTGATTCCGCCGTCGCGCTATTACAAGGAAATCGAGGTTGCCGGCATCTCCGAAGCGGCGCGGGAAAAACTGCTCGGCGCCAATGCGGCAAGGGTTCTGTCTATCCCTTATGAATAGATTATACGAAAGACTGCAGCAGGAAGCCATCCGGATTGCAAACCGGTATCCGGTGCCGGATTTTTACAGGGATTTTGCCGGGGCGGTTCGGGCTTCCAGGCGGTTTTTTGCCGGCGATGCCATTGTTGCCGAATTGTGGCAGTTCGTGGCCGAAACCATTGAAAACGACTTCGGGCACGGCTTGACCCATGTCTATCACGTGGCCCTGGATGCCGGGACCCTGGCGCAGATTGAATCCGAATCGGTTTGCGGCCGGGATGAACAAATCGAACACCGGGTGCGCATGGCCCAGGCAGCCGGGCTGCTTCACGATATCAAGCGCAAGGAGAAAAATCATGCCCGGGCGGGGGCGGAATATGCGCGCCGGCTGCTGTGCTATTTTCCGTTTTCCGGCTCAGACATTGAGGCGATCTGCCTGGCCATCGGCAATCACGAGGCCTTCGGCGTAAATCAGAAAGGCCGGACAAGGGCATCCGAGCTGTTGTCCGACTGCCTTTACGATGCAGACAAGTTTCGGTGGGGACCGGAGAATTTCACCCAGACGCTCTGGGCGATGGTTTCGTATCGGGATGTGCCCCTGGATCGTTTTCTTTCGCATTACCCCAGGGGCATGGCCTATCTGAAAAAAATCCGCAATACCTTCCGCACGCCCACGGGCCGGCGCTACGGACCGCAGTTTATCGACCTGGGCATTGCCATCGGCGAGGAGCTGCACGAATTGATCTACAGGGAATTTGCCGACCACATCGCGCCTTCCTGAGGCTATGCATGGGCCCGGGCCCCGCCTTCCTTGCGGTGCTTGGCCGCAAGAATCGGCGTGTTTAAAATCAGGGCCGATGAACCCTCCATGCGCTGGATGTCCAGGCTCAGCGCGTCCCGGTCGATTTCGAAATACCGGGTAATGACCTCCACGAGGTCCTGCTGCAGGTCCTCGAGCATATCATCCCTGACCTCGAGCTTGTCATAGACCAGGGCGAACTGCAGCCGCTTTTTGGCAACATTTCTGCTGCTGTCCGGCTTGTTGAGCAACTTCTTGATCAGGGAATGAAACGTCATCTTTTAGCCGTCCTGTTTTTTCGACCGAGTTTTTTGCCGACCTTCTGCCAGAACGAGCGGCCGGCCATGGGGTCTTCAACCGGCAGATCCGGGTGGCCGTCAAGGCGCATGGCAATGCGGTTAAAAGCCATGCCGGCCCTGGATTCCTTCTGCTGAACAAGCGGATTGCCGGTGTTTGACGAGACCACCACCGCGTCATCCATCTCCACCAGACCCAGCAGGTCTATTGAAAGCACGTCCACCACATCTGCGTGACTGAGCATGTCGCCTTTTTCCACCAACTGGGGCACGATCCGGTTGACGATCAGCCGCGGGGTGATCGACCGGGCATAAAGCAGTCCAATGACCCGGTCCGCATCGCGAACGGAGGACACTTCCGGCGTGCAGACCACGATGGCCTCATCTGCGGCTTCAATGGCGTTTTTAAACCCCTGCTCAATGCCGGCCGGACAGTCAAGCAAGGCAAAGTCGTATTCCCGCCGCAGCTTGTTGCACAGCCAGGTCATGTTTTGCGGTTTGATCACGCTTTTCTCGTCGCTCTGGGAGGCCGGGATCAGGTAGAGGTTGTCGATCCTGCGATCCTTGAGCGCGGCCTGCCTGAGCTTGCACCGGCCCTGGATCACGTCCACCACGTTGAACACGATGCGGTTTTCCAGGCCCATGACCACATCCAGGTTGCGCAGGCCGATGTCCATGTCCAGCACGGCCACGCGCTTGCCCTGCTTGGCAAGGGCTGCGCCCACGGACGCGGTCACCGTTGTTTTGCCCACGCCGCCTTTGCCGGACGTGACGACGATTATTTTACCGTCCAATATTCACCTCGCAATTATAAATTCGAAGCATGAATTTCGATGTTCGGATTTTTCCGCTCATCTGACTTCAGGCCATGCCAGTCGCTTAAAGGGGTTGTCCTTTGTGTAATCTGCCACCACGACCCGGCTGTTGTCCAGGGATGCGAATTCCGGTTTTTTCCCGGCAGACGAAGACATTCCGGCGGCCACGTAACCGGCGATCTGGATCTGGGTGGGCCGGAAATCCATGGCCACCACGATGGCCGATTCGTTGTCCGGCTGTCCGGCCGCGGCCGTGCCCAGCAGGGTGCCGAGGATAATGATGTCCCCGCCTGCAATGGCTTCGGCGCCCGGGTTGAGATCCCCGAGGATCACCAGGTGCTTGCGTGCCTCCACCTTTTGTCCGGAGCGGACGCGGCCCGCGATGACCAGGGAGTCCTCGGTCTGGTAGAGCCAGCCGTTTTCCGGGTCCGGGCGGGTGCTTGCGTCTTCCGGGGGCGCTTTCGGCGCCGGCGGCCGGGAGACCCGGCCCACCTGGAAGCGGTTTTTTAAAAAAGTGCTCAGGTCTTCGAGAAGCGGTTCATCGAGGGCTTTTTCGCCCGGATCCAGAATGATCCGGGCGTTTACGGCCTGGTGCCGCAGACGTTCAAAAGGCTTGCACAGCTCCTTTTTCAAGACCTCGACAGGCAGGGATGCGTCCATGGTGATCCAGAGACTGTCGCCCACGCCTTTGAGCCTGACCGGGGGGTCGGGGTGTGACATATGTAAGCCCATCATCATGTATGATTAGATACAAATATTCAGCACATATTGTATATAAGATTCGAGTCCCCGTGTCAAGCACGAATTGGCGCTTTTCAGGCACCTGCCCGGCGGTTTAACCGCCGAATCCGGCATCCGGGATTTCCACGGCCGAACCGTTGGTTTCGGCAATGGCTTCAAGTTTGCCCATGGTGGCCGGCAGCAGGTTGGTAACGAAGAATTCCGCGGTCTTTATCTGGCCCAGGTAAAAGGCCGCATCCTTGTTCTTGGCCGCCTTTTCCGCGAATTTTTCCATGTCCGGGCCGCCGGCGAGTTTTTCGAGTTTTTCCGCTGCAGTCACCGATCGCCACAGGTGCATCCATGCCATGGTCACATCCCCGGTCACGTCCAGGAAGGGATGGGCAAATGCAAAGGCACTCAGGATGTTTTCCGATGCCGCGGCCTTGCCAAGAGCGGCTGCAACCTCTCCCAGCCGGTTGACTGCATTTTCCACCCGCGGGGTGAGGTTTTCCAGGGCGGCGGTCTGCCGGGCCGCTTCAACGGTTTTTTGCATTTCGCCCAGGTAATCCATGAACGGCTGACCTTTTTTCATGCCCAGTTTCCGGCCCAAAAGGTCCATGGCCTGGATGCCGTTGGTGCCTTCGTAGATCTGGAATATCCGGCAGTCGCGCATGAGCTGTTCCACCGGGTATTCCTGGGTGTAGCCGTAACCGCCGTATACCTGGACGCCGTGGCTGGTGACCTCCAGGGCGCGGTCTGTGACATAGCCCTTGATAATCGGGGTGAGAATCGCGTTGCGGTCCGCGTATTTCTCCTTTTCCGCGTCGCTTTGGGCCAGGCCCTCCAGGTCGTGGGTCAGGCCGCCGTAGTAAATCAGGCTGCGCATGCCGTCGACATAGGCCTTCATGGTCAAAAGCTGCCGCCGCACATCCGGGTGCTGAATAATGGGCACCGACGGGCCGTCTTTTCCGGATTTCAGGTGCTTGCCCTGTATGCGCTCTCTTGCGTAATTGACCGCGTACATGTAGGAGGCGGTGGCCACGCCGAAACCCTGGAGCCCGACAAGCTGGCGCGCTTCGTTCATCATCAGGAACATGGCGCGCATGCCCTTGTTTTCCTGGCCGAGCAGGGTGCCGATGCAGTTGCCCTTGCCGCCCAGGGTCAGGGTGCAGGTGGAGTTTCCGTGAAGCCCCATTTTCTCCTCGATGCCGGTGCAGACCACGTCGTTGAATTCGCCGGGCGTGCCGTCATCATTGACCCGGTACTTGGGCACCAGAAACAGGGAGATGCCCGGGGTTCCCTCAGGTGCGCCCTCGATGCGGGCAAGCACAGGGTGGACGATGTTTTCCACCATGTTCTGCTCGCCGCCGGAAATAAAGATCTTGGTTCCGGAGATATTGTAGGTGCCGTCTTCGTTGGGGGTTGCCACGCTCTGCAGCGCGCCCACGTCGGATCCGGCCTCTGGCTCTGTCAGCAGCATGGTTCCGGACCACTGGCCGGAGTAAAGCTTTTCCAGGTAGTATTTTTTCTGTTCCTCGGTGCCCAGGGTGTAGACCAGGTTGGCTGCGCCGTGGGACAGGCCGTGATAAAGCATGAACGCCGGGTTTGCGCCGTAGAAGTATTCTTCTGCCGCCAGGGCCAGGGTCTTTGGCATACCCTGTCCGCCCCATTCCGGATCGTCGATCATGGCCAGCCATTCCCCGTCCTTGTAAAGCTCGTTGACCCGGTGGAAGGATTCCGGCACGCGGACAGTGCCGTCTTTTTCCAGGGTGCAGCCCTCCCTGTCGCTTTCCTGCTGGGTGGGCAGAATCGCTTTTACCGCCAGGTTCCGTGCCTCTGAGACCACCATGTCCACGGTTTTCTTGTTGAATTCGGCAAACTTTTCGTGCCGGGCCAGGTCTCCGATCTTCATCTGCTCGTGCAGAACAAAATCCACGTCCCTTCGGTCTGCAATCAATTGTGCCATAATACTGTTTTCTCCTTTTTATCTTCCCCGGCTCTCGTCGGGGGCGGGTCTGAAATATTGCAACAAAAAGAACATTAATTCCGAAAAAAATAGCATTAGAGGAAACAATGCATAAAGTCAAGCGCAGAGGCACCCGGGGTGCCGGAGACGCTGGATATCCGTGCGCAGGCGGCGGCTCCGCGGTTTTTATGGTTGATGGATTGCGAAAAATGATTATTATGATGCCATAATCCAGATTCTGCCTTGATATCAACGAATTATCCTGATTCCGGTAAACCCCCGAGTTTTGGCAAGCGTGAACTCCGATAATACAATAAGGAGGGTAAAAAAAATGGACAAAAAGGTCACGTTAAGCGTCATCAAGGCTGATGTGGGCGGACTTGTCGGTCATTCTTCCATTCACCGGGATTTGATCGACGAGGCGGAAAAGGGTCTCGACGGAGCCATGCACCAGGAAAAGATCCTGGATTATCATGTCACCGCGTGCGGCGACGACCTGGAACTGATCATGACGCACCGGCAGGGAACAGACAACAAGGAAATCCATCAACTGGCATGGGATATTTTCTGGGCGTGTGCCGAGACCGCCAAAAAGCTCGGGCTCTACGGCGCCGGGCAGGACCTGTTAAGCGATGCCTTTTCCAATACCATCCGCGGCATGGGCCCCGGCCTGGCGGAAATGGAGTTCGAGGAGCGCAAGTCCGAGCCGGTGATCGTGTTCATGGCGGACAAAACATCTGCCGGTGCATGGAATATTCCGCTTTACAAGGCTTTTGCCGATCCGTTCAACACCGCGGGGCTGGTGATCTCCCCGAGCCTGCACGACGGATTCAAGTTCGAGGTGCACGATGTCAAGGGGCATAAGCGCATCTTTTTTAACGCCCCCGAGGAAATTTACGATCTGCTGGTTTTTATCGGCGCGCCAAGCCAGTACATGGTAAAATCGGTATATACCCGGGAAGGCGAAATCGCTGCAGCCACATCCACAGAGCGGCTGGCCCTGACCGCGGGCAAGTACGTGGGCAAGGACGATCCCGTGTACATCACCCGATGCCAGGGCGATTTTCCGGCTGTCGGCGAGTTGCTGGAACCGTTTACCCGGGCCCAGCTTGTCGAGGGCTGGATGCGGGGCTCGCACACCGGCCCGCTGATGCCGGTGGCAGAGCGCGATGCCAATCCCTCGCGGTTTGATGGACCGCCCCGGGTCACGGCCCTGGGCTTCCAGCTCACCGGCGGCAAACTGATCGGGCCGCGGGACATGTTTGATGATCCGAGCTTTGACATTGCCAGGCAGGAGTGCAACCGGCTGGCCGATCACATGCGGCGCCACGGCCCGTTTGAACCCCACCGCCTGCCCATGGAGGAAATGGAATACACCACCATGCCCCAGGTTATGGAACGCCTGGAAAGCCGCTGGGAAGATATCCCCTAGGGCGTTTATAGAATTATAAGATTTCCAGCAAAAAATGCCGCAGGATGAACATTCCTGCGGCATTTTTGCAGCAAATAATTCGTAAGCATCTTGGCTGATCGGCGGCGCGAAAAAGGAGTTTCCTCGCTCCAGGAGCCTCTGCGAGCCTCAATTTCCGCTCGGAAACCCGCTTTTCCGCACCGCCGTCAGGGCGGCGAAGTGCGATTTCATGCGAGCGAAAAAAGGATTTCCTCGGAAGCGGTCCCCCCTATCCGCGCTCTTTTTGGTCATTGAAAAAGACCGGCTATGTGAATTTTTTCTGCAGGTCCTGGAGTTCTTCGGATTCATATTGCTCCTGGCGCAGGGTCAGGTCCAGGTTGGACATCAGGCCCCCGTGCTTTTGGGCTTCCGGATCGGAGTGGATTTTCCGGTGCAGGGCCAGCGAGTCCTGTAAATCGTTGATGGCTTTGTCAATGGCGGCTTCAAACGATTTGCCGCTGTCAATGATGCCGGGGGTGAAGTCCGGCTCGAGGCCGTTTTCCGCCACCTCCTCGGAGCTGTGGGCCAGTTGTTTCATCTTGGTCATGGAAAAATCCATCCGCTGCCAGGCTTCTTTGCCGTGGTCCTGGAAAACCCAGGCGTCGCGAAGGGTTTGGAGCATCTGACGGTATTTTGCGGCCACGCTTTCCTGCAGTATTTTGCGCAGTTCCTCGGGCAGCTCGTTTTCCTCTCCCGGCATGCCGGCGGCTTCCTCCTGGGACAGCTTGTCGCGCATTTTCTGGAATTTTTCGGCATGCATCTCCGATTCCCAGGCCTCTCTTTGCAGCACCCGCTTGATGTGCGGATCCGTGACCCTTTCGGCTTCCTGTTCGTAATGGGGAACCAGGTTTTTCTCGTAGGCCACGTAGGACTTGAGAATGGTTGCGCGATTGGTCGGATCATACGGGTATTCCGCAGGTTCCATGTCCGGTTCGCCGCCGAGCGCGCCGATGATCATGCCCAGCCAGTGCATATGCCACATTTCCTCCCGGGCCCGGGAAAGCAGTTTCGCGCCGATGGGGGTGTCTTCGCCTTCCAGGTAGCTGTGGATGAGATAGCGCAGGATGGCTGCATGTTCGTCTGCCAAGTCCCTGTTCAGCATCTCGACAAGTTCTTGTTTTTCCATTGTTTCGTCCTTTTCTGAGATGGTTGGCAATCATTGCGCGGTTTTATTTTTATTGAAAGTAATCCCGGATTGGATGCAACTCAACCCAAAAATACCGAGCCGCTGCGACAATGTCAAGGCAGGCCCGGTTTTGCGACGGATAAAAATCCTTGCCCGTTTCCGGTGAAATTAGTATGTGTCCTATGCAGGAATCCGGTTATTTGATCAAATTACCGCGGGGGAACTGTGAAACAGGTTGGATTGTTCGTAAAGCAGGATCCGGCGGCCCAGGAAAAGGCCGATGAACTGACTGACTGGTTTCGGGTCAGGGACATCGAGGTGATCCGTCAGGAATCCTTTCAGCCCCGGCTCGGGCTGGAAAACAGCCGGGAGGGCGGGGTTGACCCGGAGTATATCTCCTGCGTGTTCGTACTGGGCGGGGACGGGACTTTTCTGAGTGCCTCGCGCTGGATCGGGGATGCGGGCGTTCCCATGATCGGCGTGAAGTTCGGGGATATCGGCTTTCTTGCCGAAATCTCGGAGGATGCCGTATTCCGGGCTGCCGAGGCCGTGGTAAACCGGCAGTTTGCCATTGAATCCCGGGCGCGTCTGAAGGTGCGCATCTTCAGGAACGGAAAACCCCTTGTGGAAGAAACCGTGTTAAATGACGTGGTGATCAACAAGGGCGCCCTGGCGCGGCTGGCCAGTATTGAAACATATATTGACGGCCATTACCTGACCTCCTACCGAAGCGACGGGCTGATCGTGGCCACGCCCACGGGTTCGACCGCCTATTCCCTGGCCGCGGGCGGGCCGGTGGTGCACCCGGCCGTGGAAGGCATCCTGGTCACGCCCATCTGCCCGTTTACCCTGACCAACCGGGTGCTTATTGTGCCCGGCACATCCAAAATCCAGATTCGCCTGGGCGAGAAGGCCTCTGACATCGTGGCCACGTTTGACGGGCAGCAGGGCCTGGAAATCGACGGGGACGACGAGATCGTCATAGAAAAGAGCCGGTTCCCGCTGGAGCTCATCAAGCTTGCCGGGCACAATTACTTTGATATCCTGAAGGCCAAGCTCCGCTGGAGCGGCGGCCGCATCTAAAAAAAAGAAAAAAAAGGGGACAGACCTATTTTTGCGCAAAAATAGGTCTGTCCCCTTTTTTTTTAGAGGGTCAGGTCCTCGATGAAGTCGATGAGCTGGTTTAGGTTCCGGCACGGGCGCACTTCGTGGCAATACGCCTTGTAGGTGTTCATCTCGCTGTCGCCCGTGGTCCAGAACGCCTCGGGTTCGGGGTTGAGCCAGATGAGCCGCCTGGATTTTTCACGGATTTCGTCGAGAACCGATTCCCGGGGATTGTGGTAGTTGCTCCGGGCATCGCCCATGATGATCACCGTTGTTTTGCGGTCGAGCAGGTGCATGAAATTGCGCCGGAACTCGGAGAAGACCGCGCCGTAGTCTGTCAGGGCGCCGAATTCGATATCCGTGTTTGTCAAAACCTTTTCCACGGCCTGATTGACTTCGTTGTTTTCAAATATTTCCGTGATATCCGTGGTGCCGCAGACAAAGGCAAAGCTGTGAACCGCCGAAAAGCAATCCTGCATGGAATAGAGCATGTTGAGCATAAAGCGGGCCGCGGACCAGACCGAGCCGGATACATCGCACAGGGCGACAATCCGGGTCTTTCGCAGCGGGCGGCGGCGGTACTTGAGGATCAGGGGGATTCCCTGGAATTTGCCGGCATCCCGGAGCGTGCCCTTGACATCCAGCGCCCCGCGTTTGCCTGCGGCATAGCGCCGGCCCATCCGGTCCTTGAGCTTGCGCACCAGAAGACCGATGACTTCCCGCATTTCTTCGATTTCCCGGGGCGTCAGGGAGGAAAAAAGGCGCTCGCCCAGGTTTTCAAAATGCTTGTGATGGGTTCGCACCTGCCGCAGACCGTCATGATAGGGGCGGGTTTCTTCTGTAAGCAGCCTGCGGGCCCGATCAATGCGCTGCTCGATTTGTTCGGCAGCAGCCCTGCGTTGCAGCCCCCCGGGATCCGGAGGGCTGTGCCGGGCCTTCCACCAGGATCGGCTTTTGGGCTGCCGCTGCCAGGAATACCACGGTGGCAATTTCCCGGGACGGGATATAGCCGGCGTCTTCCAGCTTTTGCGCGGTATCTTCGATGCTGTCAAAGCTTGTCATGATGTTTTCATCCGGGATCCGATCTGTTCAAAATAGGTTTTGCGGCAGATTTGTTCGATGGTCACCATGCGGCCCAGGGCATTGTTGAAGTCCCGGGCGGAGCAGGTAAACACCCCGTGCCCGTGGACGATGGCGGCCTTGTTTCGCTTGATTGCAGCCGGAACGGTATGGCAGAGACCGTGCGGGCCGCCGCCCACTTCCCCGGTAACCACCGGGATGCCGCGAATCTCTCTTGGCTTCGGGCAATAGACGTGGCAGCTGCCTTTGTTCGGGCAGTCCCGTTCATCGCAGTCCATGGACATGATTACCGAGAAAAGCGGATGGCCGTGCAGCACGGCGCGAAATGCGGTGGATGTCGCAATCTCCATGTGCGCGGGTATCTCCGAGGAAGGCTTGCCTCGGCTGCAGGTCCGGCTTTCCAGGTCCGCGGCAACCACCTCTTCTTCCAGATCATCGAGAAAGCTGCCGGAAGTTGTGATATACAGCGTTTTGTCCAGCCGGTAAGAGATGTTGCCAAAGCAGGCATTCACCAGCCCCCTGCTGATAATTTCCCTGCCCGCCTCAACAATTGCCCTGTGCACATCTGTTTCGTTGTCAAAGGGTCCCCGCATCAGGCCGCCCTCGAAGACTGCGGGCTCGGGCAGGTGCCTGCAGGCCCGGTCAAGTGCTTTTTTTCGGGGAGAGGAAATTTCTCCGCTCCTGCAGGTATTGAGTGTATCTGAAAAAAATTTTATAAACCCGGCAAAACAGGCAGCGGAGAAATTTACATACGCCTGGGCCGGCGTCGCACCGCAGGCAACTACGCCTTGTCCAGGAACAACGGCACATGATCGGTTCTGCAACACCCCTGCAAGATGTCGGGTTTCAAGTTCAGCAGTTACGGGCAGGTCCTGCAGAAGGGTTCGGGTTTCGCAGTCATCCGGACGGATTGCCCCGTCAATAGCTGTATGGCACAGGTAGGACATCACTGTGGCATATGGTTCGGCCGGCCGGGCGTAAAGGAGGCTTTGCGTCCGGACCTCGCTGAAGAGCGGTTCGAGTACGGGGCATGCCGGGTTCCGGCAGTTCCAGTAGATGCGGTCTTCGGCTGCACCGAAAACCGCCGTGTCAGGCTCTGCCAGCCCGTTTTTGTAGAGCCGGGTTTCGCATCCGGCAAGTTCCTGCTGCATTTTGATCCCCGGCGGTTACTGCCAGCCCGGAAACAGGCTCGGCTGGATAAAACCTTGGTATGTCGGGCACCTTTTGTTCCGGGGGCATTTGCGGCAGACATCCACATGCTTTTTCGGCCGCCCCTTTTTGCAAGGGCAGATCAGGTAACGGGAAGTTGCAATTTCAGGCCGGTGTCTGCTTGTTTTCATTATATAAATCCTGTATCATTATAAGATGCCGGCGATCAAGCGAAAAAACCGGATCCCCCGAGACTGGAAATCCCTGTGTATTGGCTGTGGCATGAAATTTTCTTGATCATTTTCCTGTTTGACGTTAACGTAAAACTCGCGCAAACGAAGGCATGAACTAAAATATAAAAAAATCAAGATGTTTTGTGTTAACCGCATTTTTCGGCAATACGTGAA
>JAIPEJ010000063.1 GCA_021737225.1 Desulfobacteraceae bacterium | reverse complement strand
GAACTGGCCAGTGACTTAAGTGATGAACAGGCGCTTGAAAAAATAGCCCAGGTCATTGCCTATTACCGGGAAAACGCCAAAAAGGGCGAGCGCATGGGCAAAATGATTGAGCGCACGGGTTTTGACGCTGTAAGCGCCGCCTTGCGATAGCCCGGCACGGGACGGATCCCGCGCTTGCCCCGGCACCGGGGGTGTCAGCGGTCAGCCTGTTTTTCCTCGGTCACGCAGTAAACGCCAAGGCCGGCCTCTATGCCTTTATAACACTGGTTGTCTGATACACAGGCGGATTTTTCCGGGTCCCCGGATTTCCACCGGTTGATCAGCCCGGGTTCGCGGATGAAAGGGCGCGCCATGGAAATGTAGTCAACCGTGCCCCGGGATACGAGTCGTTGGGCAACCGCGTAGGATCGGTTGCCGCCCACCAGGATCAGGGGGACATCGATTTTTTCCCGAAATGCCAGGGCTTCTGATTCAAAATAAGCCTCCTGCGCCTCGGAATGAATGCCCTTGCGGCTGGGAATGTATCGCTCATTAATCAGCAGTCCGCCGCTGATCTCGATGGCGTCTATCCCGTTTTCCACGAGCAGTCGCGCGGCTGCCAGGCTGTCGTCGAGTTCCAGTCCGTTTTCATGGAAATCCCTGCAGTTCATTTTGATCAAAACCGGGTAGGAATCACCCACCGCCTGCCGGACAGCCTTCAGCACCTCGATTGCCGCGCGCGCCCGGTTTTCGATGGAACCGCCGTAGTCGTCGGTCCGGCGGTTGTAATGGGGGGACAAAAACTGGCTGAGCAGGTATCCGTGGGCGGCATGGATCTGGACGGCGTCGAATCCGGCGGTTTTGGCTCTTTGCGCGGCCCTGGCAAAGTCTTCGCCGATCTTTTCGATTTCTCCTGCTGTTAAGATATGCCTGGCAGACCGCGAGATACCGAGTTCCGAAGGGGCAACCGCGGGTTGGCCGGTGGCCCGGGTAAAGGCGTGATAGCCCGCGTGGGCCAATTGCAGGCAGATCCTGCCGCCGGCCGCGTGCACGGCGCCGGCCATATCCGTAAGTCCGGGCACCAGTTCATCCTTGTCCGCGCCAAGCTGTCCGGGGCCGGCCTGGCCCGGCTTGCTGACATAGGCGTGGCTGGTGATTATCAGCCCCACACCGCCTTGGGCCAGGGCCTTCATCATTTTCGTGAGCGCCGGGGTTGCCGCCCCGTTATCAGCGGCCAGGCCTTCGTATGTGGCAGACCGGACAAAGCGGTTGGCCAGTGTCATGCCGTTGATTTCCGTGGTTTCAAACAATTGCGCCATTGCAACCTCCTGCAGGTGCGTTGAAGATTACTTCCACTTGGCCCGGCATCTTGTCCGGGCTTCGGATTTATTGTATAATACAGGCAAGCAGATGATTCAAGCCCTCTTGCTTCCGGCCCCGGCCGGCTTCGGGGCGGAGGGGACGGAGATGCGGAAAAACGGATCAAAGGGGGACGCAAATGCAGCCAGGCAGGTCCCCGGGCTTGTAACTATTAAGGAGCATTGGCCAGTGAACACCTCGTCTTTTTCGCAGCCGCCGCTTCGCCTCTCATGGATCATGTGGGGCCTGGCGGCGCTGTTTTACCTGATGGGGTTTTTCCAGCGGGTCGCCCCGGCAGTTATGACATATGAGCTCATGCAGGATTTCGGCATCAGCGCAGCCGTGCTGGGCCACCTGTCCGCATTTTATTTTTACAGCTACGTGGCCATGCAGATTCCCACCGGGATTCTGGCAGACCTCTGGGGGCCTCGGCGCCTGCTGACCACAGGCGCTTTGATCGCGGGCCTCGGCACCGTCCTGTTTGCCGCCGCCCCCGGGATATTCTGGGCGGGTACCGGCCGCCTGCTGATCGGCGGATCTGTGGCCGTGGCCTTTGTCGGGCTGCTTAAACTGGCAGCCAACTGGTTTCCGCCCAGGCGTTTTGCAGCCGTTACCGGGATGGCCCTTTTCTTCGGTATCATCGGCGCGGTGTCAGCCGGCCCGCCGCTGCGCCTGCTGATGAATCAATTCTCCTGGCGGAGCATCATGCTGGCGGTTGCCGCGATCACCCTGGGCATCGGCGCGATGATCTGGGTCTTTGTCCGGGATGAACCCGCGGACAAGGGTTATGCCAATCTTGCCGCCCCTGAACAG
This sequence comes from Desulfobacteraceae bacterium, assembly GCA_021737225.1. GTDB lineage: Bacteria > Desulfobacterota > Desulfobacteria > Desulfobacterales > Desulfosalsimonadaceae > Desulfosalsimonas. Next base: position 10,837 of record JAIPEJ010000063.1, on the reverse strand, counting down.
GACGCTGACGGAAGCGGCGTGTCAAGAAACATCATCAAAAAACTGCGCGCGGTCTTTGCCTACCGCAACACCTACCTGCTTTTTTTCATCCCGGCGGGTATCGTGGGCGCCACCCTGTCCTTTGCCGGGCTGTGGGGGGTGCCGTATCTGTCTACCCATTACCGCATGACGACCTCGGAGGCATCACTGCTGACTTCGGCCCTGCTGGTGGCCTGGGCCGTGGGCGGACCGGTCTTCGGGTGGTTATCGGATCTGCTGGGCCGCAGAAAACCGCTGTATATCCTGGGATGCGGCCTGTGCCTGGCCGGCTGGACGGTCCTGTTTTTCGCGCCCGAGCTTCCGTTTTATGCCTTGTTCTCGGCCCTGGTTGCCACCGGGTTTTGTTCGGGGTGCATGGTGGTCAGTTTTGCTTTTATCAAGGAGTCGCTTCCCTTCCGGCTTGCAGGCACGGCCTCGGGAGTGATCAATATGGGCGTGATGGCCGGGCCGATGCTTCTTCAGCCGGCCGTGGGCTGGGTTCTGGACAAGAGCTGGCAGGGCGGGATCTCGGGCGGCGTGCGCGTATATGCACTGGCGTCCTATCAGAAAGGCTTTACCCTGATGCTGGCGTGGGTGGCGCTTTCATTTGTGCTGTTGTTTTTTACCCGGGAGACATGGTGCCGGCAGCAGCGTTAAAACATCCGGCAGGCGGGAAAGGCCGAAAAACGCAAGACGTAAAAATCAGGTTCCCACCCCTTGCCTTCCTGATAAAATGGCATCCGGATCGATCCCTCCCGGATCAGCCTGATGGCTTCAATTCCGGTTGAAGCCGTCGGCATTCACCGGATGCGATCTGCCAGGTGACCAACGGAGATTGCATAGTTAACAGAGCGGTTCCAGCGCATGATCACGCGGAAGTTGTCGTATACGAGAAACGCGGGGCCTTCACTACCCTGCGGCATTATCACGGAGCCTTCCATGTCCGCCTGCGGCAGGGAAGTGCCGTCGGCTTGCCTGATGCCCAGCCGCGACCATTGCCGCAGCGTCTTTTTCTGGTTCAATGTGGCAAGATTCCGGTCAAAGTCTTCAGGCAGGCGAACCCTTCGCCCCCAGGTTTCGCCGGTCTGCCATCCCATGCTGGAAAGAAAGTTGGCTGCAGAGGCGAAGGCATCCGGCAGGCTGCCCCAGATGTCCTTGCGCCCGTCTCCGGTATAATCCACGGCATGCCCGGTGAAGGTGGAGGGAAGGAACTGCATGTGCCCCGTTGCCCCGGCCCAGGAGCCCATCATCTTTTCCGCGGTTATGTGGCCTTGTTCAATGATGCGAAGGGCGTGCAGAAGCTGCTTTCGGAAAAACTCCGCGCGGCGCTGATCATGGGCCAGTGTCACCAGCGCGTCGATTACCCGAAAGCTGCCCCGGTAGTCGCCGAAATTTGTCTCCAGGCCCCAGAATGCGATGAGATACCGCGTGGGCACGCCGTATTCTTCATAAATTCCCTGCAGCAGGACGCGATGTTTTTCCAGCAGCGCCCGGCCGCGTTTCACCCTTCCTTCCGTGACCCGCCGGCCGAGGTACTCCCGGAAGGTCTGGGTGAATTCCGGCTGGCTCCGGTCAAGTTCGATCACGCGCTTAACCGGCATGATATCGCGCAGTGCCGCGTCCAATGTTTTTCCGGATATGCCTTCCCTGCGCGCTTCAGCGCGGAATTCCGCCATCCAGGCCCGGAATTGCGGGCCTGAAAACGCCTCATTGGCCGCGGGGGCCCCGCTTTTTTCCCGGGACTGCGTTTCTGCCCGGCTTGTTGAAAACAGCAGTCCCGGGCCAAGCAAGGCCGCCAGTGCAAATATGCAAATTTTCCATGCAGGCTTTTTCGGGCGCACTATGGTCATCTCCTGTCCTCGCTGTCCCCATGGATGCAAGAGCGCGTTCTGAGTTCTGCTGTATCAATCCGCGTTTCAGATTTTTTTATGATTTCCATCTGCCTGATGCCGCCCCTGTCAATTCAAAACCTGAGGCATCTTCCGGGATCCGCATACAATAACCGACCGGCGGGGGCGCCGAGCGGAGAACGCTTCACGGCGTTTATTTTCCCCCGGCTGCCCGCCGTTTTTGGGGCTTTCGGGCATTGGATCCGGTTTTTTTGTGCCGGGCCGGAATCGGTTTTGAAGCCCCTTGGTTCGGGTCCGCTTTTGCTGCCGCGGCTTCGTAGTCGAAATCCGGCAGTGTTCTGCGTTCGACTTTGGTGCCGATAACGTGATCGATGGCGCGTACCATCTGCTTATCTTCTTCAGTAACCAGGGTAAAGGCCTCACCGGTGTGGGCTGCGCGCCCGGTCCGGCCGATCCGGTGGATGTAGGCGTCCGGGGTGTTCGGGATATCGTAATTGATCACGTGGGAAACGTTGGCGATATCGATCCCGCGTGCAGCGATGTCTGTGGCGACCAGGATCTGATAAGTTCCGTCCCGGAAACCGTTGATGGCGCTCTGTCGGCGGTTCTGGGAAAGGTTGCCCTGCAGCGAGGCCGTCTTGTACCCGGCCCGGCTCAGCTGTTCACCGAGGCGCTTGGCCCTGTGCTTGGTGCGGGTGAAGACCAGAACGGAATCGGTTCGGGTTTGCCTGAGCAGTCTCAGCAGAAGCGGGGTCTTCCGGGCCTGGTCCACCGGGTAAAGGGCATGGGAAACGGTATCTGCCGGTGCGGTGATCCCGACCTGCACCGTGTCAGGATCCTTCAGGCTTTGCCCGGCCAGTTTTTTGATCTCCGGCGGCATGGTGGCTGAAAAAAGCAGCGTTTGTCGCTTTGCCGGGACCTGTTTCAGGATGCGGCGGATATCGGGCAGAAATCCCATGTCAAACATGTGGTCTGCCTCATCGAGAACCAGGACTTCCAGGGCCGATAGATCAACCGTGTTGCGTCCCATGTGGTCAAGGAGTCTGCCGGGGCATGCCACGATAATATCAGCGTTTTTGGCTGATCGGATCTGCGGGCCGATGGCCACGCCGCCGTAAATTGCCAGGCTTTGCAAGCCGGTTTTTTTGCCGTGCGCCAGGATGGCGTCGTGTATCTGCTCGGCCAGTTCCCGGGTCGGCGCCACGATCAGGGCCCGGGTGGTACCCCGTTTGCCGGAAATGAGGCGGTTCAGGATGGGCAGCACGAAAGCGGCTGTTTTGCCGGTTCCGGTCTGGGCCAGGCCGATGACGTCCTTTCCGGCCTTTATCGGCGGAATCGCACGGGACTGGATGGGAGTCGGGGCGCTATACCCGGCTGCTGTCACGCCCGCTGCTACAGCGGGATGGAACTGAAATGTTTGAAAACTCATAAAACCTCTTATTGTGCGTGAGCATAAAAAAAGCCCCGGAATTATTCCGGGGCTCATGATTTTGATTTCGTCGTCCAGGAAAAACTGTATTATATAATAATATACGGATGAATGCAACGGCTGTCAACGCAAAACTTTATATCCCCGTCGCCGGTAGAGCAACCCTATTGCGGCTTATTGGCACTCGCGGGTTTGATGAAACCCGATTTTGGGCCATTGCTCCATTGTGTATTTGAGCTGCCACGGGCTTGCTGCCAGATAGGTCAGGTTTCCCTCCGCATCCACTGCCAGCGATTTCTGATTGTCCTTTTCAAAGGCCGCCAGCATCTTTTTGTCCTCGCAGCTCACCCAGCGGGCGGTGACATAATTTACCGGTTCATAGTCGGCATCAACGCCGTACTCGGTCTTGAGGCGCGCCCGGGTCACCTCGAACTGCAGCTCGCCCACCGCGCCCAGGATCAACTGGCTTCCGGTTTTCGGCCGGAACAACTGCACCGCGCCTTCCTCGACAAGCTGATGCAGTCCCTTTTGAAGCTGTTTGGCCTTGAGCGGGGATTTCAGCTGCACCCGCCGGAAGCATTCAGGGGCAAAGTTCGGAATACCGGTAAAGGAAAGCGGCTCCTTTTCCGAAAAGGTGTCGCCGATCCGGATGGTGCCGTGGTTATGGATGCCGATGATGTCCCCGGGCCAGGCCTCCTCCACGGAATCGCGGTCCTGGGCCAGGAAGGTGATCGGATTGGCGATCTGGATGTCTTTGCCGCGGCGATGGTGGCGCACCCGCATTCCCCGCCGGAAACGGCCCGAACAGATGCGCAGAAATGCAATCCGGTCCCTGTGGGCCGGGTCCATGTTGGCCTGGATCTTAAAGACAAAGCCGGAAAATTCGGATTCCTCGGGATAAACCGTCCGGCTTGCAGCCGGCCGCGGCAATGGCGCAGGAGCGATGTCAACAAAGGTTTCGAGCAGTTCCCGCACGCCGAAATTGTTGATGGCACTGCCGAAAAAAACCGGCGTCTGGCTGCCCTTTAGAAAATCGGCCATGTCAAATGGATTGGCCGCACCTTCCAGCAGGGCCACGTCTTCGCGCAGCTCATCGGCATGGGATCCCAGGAGTTCATCGACAAGCGGATCTGCCAGATCTTTGATGGTCACAACTTCCCCGGACACGCGGTCCTGGCCGGGTGCAAACAGGGAGAGTTCCCGGCGATAAAGATTATAGGTGCCTTTAAAGCTTTTGCCCCTGCCGATGGGCCAGGAAAGTGGTGCACATTCGATCTGCAGGGTTTCCTCGATATTTTCCAGGATGTCAAGCGGTGGCATGCCTTCGCGGTCGAGCTTGTTGATAAAGGTCAGGATCGGGGTGTTGCGCATCCGGCAGACTTCCATGAGCTTGCGGGTTTGTGTTTCCACCCCTTTTACGCTGTCAATGACCATGATCGCGCTGTCCACCGCGGTCAGCACCCGGTAGGTATCCTCGGAAAAATCCTGGTGGCCGGGCGTGTCCAGGAGATTGATTTCATGGTCGCGATATTTGAACTGCATTACCGAACTGGTAACCGAGATGCCGCGCTCCTGCTCGATTGCCATCCAGTCGCTGGCCGCATGCCGGTTGGCCTTGCGGGCCTTGACCGAACCGGCCATCTGGATGGCGCCGCCGAAAAGCAGCAGCTTTTCAGTAAGCGTGGTTTTGCCGGCATCCGGATGGCTGATAATGCCAAAGGTTCTCCGCCTGTCAATTTCCGGGTTGCCCGCTTGTCTTTTCAGGCTTGTTGTTGTTGTCATTTTTTTGCCTTGATTATGATACAGCCCCCTTTTCTGGCCGAAAAAGGCGAGGTGGATAAGGATCGAATCGTTGCAGGGTGCACGGGTACGTTTTGCCCCCGGTGGTTCAAAAGGTGGCAATCACGGCGGCGTGGGACCGTCAGGTATGCGGGCGCAGATATACCGGCCCGCAAAGAGTAACCGGCAGAAAAGCGCGGGGTTTTGAAAAAAGTTGGAAAATTTGTTCAGGCAGATCATTGTGGATCCCCTTGTAGGCGCTTGGCCTGTATTTGTCAATAACAGTTCGACGCGATGCCGGGCAATGGCATCAAAGTCTCCTGTATTGGCGCCTTTGCAGGGATACCTGCGAAAATCGGCAACCACCCCGCTGCGGGGTGGCTGCCGGAAAAAGGGGGCGGGTTAGTTTGACATCTGGTCGATTTTCTGGTTGAGTTCCGGGTTGCTCTGTGCCGCCCTGCTGATTTTGTTGTATTTCTGGACGGTTAAACCCTCTTCTTTTATGGATTGGACCATTTGCTTGGAGTATTTGTCCTGGAGCTGCCGGGCTTCTTTTTGATCCTCCACCTGGCTGAGTTCCTCGGAGTATTCCTTCCGGATCTGGTCGACTTCGTCCTGGGCGTTGGCGAACTGCTTAAGCTCCTTTTTGTTGAAATCCGCCGCCTTGGACTGGGTGGCTTTCTGCTGATACTGCTGCCCCTCTTCGCTTTGACCGCCGGAATCCTGGGCAAAAAGCGGCGGTGCGGCCGCCAGAAAGCACAGGGCGATCAGCGGAGTGAGAACTTTCCGGATTGTCATGGTTTTGCGCATGGTTTTTGCTTTCATTTTGCATTACCTCCGTTTAAATTGCGGGTTAAAGTGTCAGGATGACACAGTTTCACATTTTGCCCCGGTAATTGCATCTATTATGCCAGGAGTCTTCCGGGAAATTGTGTGTTTATAACTATTTGAATTTAAAGTAATTTAAAATAAACCTATTCGGGCTTGAAAGCGCTGAAATGGTGTGTCAAAAAGTCACATGTGTTTTTGTGTCAAAGGAGGGTGCCTTGTGTGGTCTGCTGTTTTGAACCGCCTCAGCCTGCGGTCCGTGCTTATTGTCAATGTGATCGTGCCGCTTTTGTTTGCCATGGCCCTGGCCACCTGGTTCGGGCTCCGGACGGTGGAGCATATCGTTGAATCCCGGCTCCAGGAGGACGTCCAGCTCGTGGCAAGGGCAATCCGGCTGCCGGTGAGCTACAGCCTGGAAAAAAAACGTTTCGGCAGCGTCAGTCAGGCCCTGCAGTCGGTTTTCCATATCGGAAGGGTTTACGGTGCCTATGTTTATGATAAAGAAGGACGGCGCATTGCGGCGGTGGGGGCGGTTGAGCCGGAGCAGCAGCAGGAGGGGTTCAGGGATGTGCTGGAAGGCGGCAAGCGCAGGGGGCAGTACGAAAAAATCGAGGGCCGCCGGGTTTATTCCTATTTTGTGCCGCTTTTCGACAGTTCGGGAAAGACCAACGGGATGCTCCAGATTACCCGTAAAAAAAGCGATATCCAGGAATATATTCACACGCTTCGCATCCGGGTGATTGCAATACTCGCTGCAGCCGGTTTGTTCATGTCCGGGCTCGTGCTGTTTGGTTTCTACAGGGCCGCGGGCCGGTATTTTACGGGACTGGTCCAAAGCATGACACGGGTCCAGGCAGGAGAGCGATCTCACCGGGCCCCGCACCATGGCCCCAGGGAAATCGTTTCCCTGGCCGGGGCCTTGAACAATATGCTCGACAGTGTGGACCGGTCTGAAAAAGAAGTGGAAGAAAGGCGGCGCTCTGAACAGGAATTGGAAAACAAGCTCCGGCAGAGTGAGAAAATGGCGGCCATCGGGCAGTTGGCCGGCGGTGTCGCCCATGAACTCGGCGGCCCCCTGTCGCTGATCGACGGCAAGGCGCAGCGCGCGCTGCGGGATCCGGATATCAGCCCGGCTCACGAAAGCAGCCTTCAGGATATACGCGGGCAGGTCGGGCGCATGAACGACCTGGTCCGACAGCTCCTGGATTTCGGCAAAGGCGCCATGCGTGAAAAACGGTGGATCCGGGCCGATCGCCTGGCCGGATCCGCGGTTCTGACGATTCGAAAGGAAACCGGCGCCAGCGTGGAATTTGTCACCCATGGCCCGGAGCCGGGTCCCTTTGTTTACGCCGATCCGCTGCGTTTTGAACAGGCGCTGATCAATCTACTGCGCAATGCCGCCCAGACCGGAAAAGCCACCCGGGTGCAGATCTGCTGGGAACTGGCAGTAAACCGGGAGTTGATTTTCAAAGTGGAAGACAACGGCCCCGGCATTGCGGATGAAATCAAGCCGAGGATTTTCGAGCCGTTTTTTACCACCGGCAAAAACGGGCGGAACACCGGCCTGGGGCTTTCCGTGGTACACGGAATCGTCCGGGAGCATAACGGATCCATCCGGGTGTTTGATTCCGAGCTCGGCGGCGCGGGCTTTGAGATCGTGCTCCCGCCCCGGGAAGAAAACCAGAAACAGGAATCAGGAGCGGACAATGTCTGAGTCTCAACATGTCAGGCCATCGGCAGCCGGCCGGGAGCGGATTCTGCTGGTCGAAGATGACCAGGGCCTGGCGAACCTGCTATACGAGGAGCTTGAAGATACCGGCTATCAGGTCAGTATTGCATCTTCGGCAGAAGCGGCCGAGGATTTGCTTAAAACCTGGGAGCCGGACCTGGTGGTCAGCGATCTGAAACTGCCCGGCCAAGACGGTATGACGCTTCTGCAGCGGACCCGGGAGCTGTATGTCCAGCCCGGTTTTTTGATTATCACCGCCTTTGGCAGTATTCCCCAGGCCGTGGAGGCGCTGAAATCCGGTGCGGATGATTTTCTGGCAAAACCCCTGGACCTGGAGCACTTTCGTTTGAGCGTGGAGCGGACCCTGCGCCACAGGCGATTGCAGAAAGAGGTCCGCCGCTTCAGGGACCTTATGACCGGCGAGGGGTTCTGCGGCATGATCGGCCGGAGCCGGGCCATGCGCGTGATGTTCGATCAGCTCCGGGAGATCGCCGCGGCCCAGGGACCGGTATTGATCCAGGGGGAAAGCGGCGCGGGCAAAGAGCTGGTGGCAAAGGCGATCCATGACTTGAGCCCCAGGCAAAAGGCCCCTTTTCTTGCGGTCAACTGCGCCGGAATACCGGCTGAACTGCTGGAAAGCGAGTTTTTCGGCCACGAGGAAGGCGCATTTACCGGTGCGGTAAAAAAACGGCAGGGCCTTTTTTACCGCACGCACCAAGGCTCTCTGCTGCTTGACGAAATCGGGGAAATGCCTTACAGGCTCCAGTCCAAGCTGCTCCGGGTCCTGCAGGACGGCACTTTCCGGCCCGTGGGCGGCAGCCGGGAGCAGCAGGTCGATGTCCGGGTGATCTGCGCCACCAACCAGGCGCTTGAAAGTAAGATGGGATCCGGGGAGTTCCGCCAGGACCTGTTTTACCGCCTGGAAACCTTCAGCCTCACAGTGCCGCCCCTGCGGGAGCGAAAAGATGACATTCCCCTTCTGGCCGATCATTTCCTGAATCGGTACTGCCTTCAGATGGGCAAGGAAATCGCGGGCCTGAGCTCTGAGGCGCTGGAACTGCTGTCGCAGTATACGTTTCCCGGAAACGTCAGGGAACTCCAGAACATCATTGAAAGGGCGGTGACGTTCTGCCACGGCACGCACCTGGACGTGGACCACCTGCCAACCCGGATCCGGCAGTATGCCGGCGGCTCCATACAAAACCCGGAAACCTCGCCGGACAATATGATCGGCAGCCTGATCCGGGAATCCGAAATCCTGCCCACGCTCCAGGAAATCGAAAAACAATATATCGATCACGTGCTGGAAAAAACCGGCGGGAACAAAAGGCGCGCCGCAGCCATCCTGGGTGTCAGCAGAAGGACCCTGTACCGGCATCTCGAAGAGTGACCTCCGGTGCCGGCTTTTATCCTCGCATAACCATTGTATGCCGGGGTTTTGGATGCAGGCCGATCACAGGTCAATCCATATGCCCCAGACCCAGTAGGTTTCTTCATATGCGGAAAATTCACCTATCAGCGACCTGCCGCTTCGATATTCAACCCCTATGCGGAAATCGCGGCGGATACGGTCAACCGGCACCATTAACCCGGCCTGCACCGTTACATCCGGTTCCCAGTCAGATTCCTCAAAGGACGTCATATCAACGGCCGCATAATACCCCATTTGTCCGTTCCAGAAAGCGTCCGGGACACTGAATTCAAGGCCGGTCTGCAACCGCCACTTGTCCTGCAGCGCCTCATTGCGAAGGTCAAATGCCCATCCGGCCTCTGCATAGCCCCGCAAATGCGAGTAAAGCGGCACGCTGATGCCTGCGACATATTCCTGGCGCGTATATTCGTCTCTGAGTCTTCCCGTGCGTTCGGCGTATTCATCCCCGACGTGGCTGGAGTCATGGTTGATGCCCAGTTTCAGGGCCGTGCCCGAAGCGCCGCGCCAGGTTAAATTAAATCCGTAAAGTCCGTCCCATCCGATGTTGTCCAGGGAATGTTCCCGGTCAAACATGCCGAGAAACGTGCCGTGAAGATTGAGCTGAAATCCACGGTCATAATGGTTTGCCGGTGATATCCGCAGCAGCCCGAGCCGGCCGCCGATGCGAAAAATGTAGCGCTTGTCTCCGGCCGCCGGGATCTCCGATTTGCTGAAACTCGCCGCGTTCAGCGCGGTGGTGGGGTGGAAGGGATCGGCCGGATAGACCGGGTAAAGATGGGTGCCGGGAGCAAACGTGCCGTTCCGGTTGTTTGCCACGGAAAAAGAATGGGAGGGGCGATCTGTCTTTTTTGGCACAGCAGCATTTAATGTTTCTCCTGATGCGAACTGATCGGGCTGCTCTGCTGCTGCCACTGTTTGCGTACTCTGCAGGAGCGGGAAAGAACACACTGCAAATACAAGCATCAGGACCCCCGGTATCCGGGAAAATCCAGCGGATTTGAGATTTTTCACGTTGGCCCGGATTCGCATAGCAGGCAAACAGAAGGGAAATCGCATATATATCATACTTTCAGAAAAGCATTTATCGCCGGGCAGCCATGCCCGCATTTTTACCAGCGGTCTTTAATCTCTGAAATCCCCCTGCCAAACAAAGCCACGGCAACAATGAGGACAAGTAAAGTAAGTACGGGGATGGCGATCCACAGCGCCACTTTAAAAACAAACAGGATCAACGGCGCCACGATAAAAGCAAAGAAGCAGATCAATATCAGCGTGCCGCAGCCTGTGGAGAAATTTTTCAAGAAATCAGACAATGATGAATTTCCAAATATTGATAAGCCTGTAAAAAGTCTTTTTTACAGGCAGTGTTAAGTTTTAAGTGATTAAGTGGTTAAGTAAAATCAGAAATTTATCATTTTATTATCTGGCGATTATAATTGTTTCAGGACTTCCAGGGAAATCCTTTTTTTACACTCTTGCGAAATTGTACTCCGTTGCCCTGACGGCGGTGCGGAAAAGCGGGTTTCCGAGCGGAAATCGAGGCTCGCAGAGGCTCCTGGAGCGAGGAAAATCCTTTTTCGCAACGCCGATCAGCCAAGGCGCTTGCCGATTTCCTTTGTTGCAAAAATACTGCCCTGGCTGGATAAACAGCTTTTTACAAAGCCGTCAATATTGCAGGGAAGATCGCCTCCCATACGCAGTGCCCCGGGACGTTTTTTGAATAAATCATTAATTTGGCTTAAAAAATAAATCGAACCCGGCCCGGGGTCAAG
>JAIPEJ010000062.1 GCA_021737225.1 Desulfobacteraceae bacterium | reverse complement strand
GGGGGCCTGGGATCGGTGAGCCTGATATTCGAATTGGTGCCCCGCGTTCCCATGCAGCTGATCTTCTATGATCGGGACGAGGAGTTTCCCGCGCGGGCAACCCTGTTGTTCGACAGCAATGCCACGCAATTGATTGATTTTGAATCCCTGGCCGTGCTGGTGACCTTGTTTGTGAATTCCCTGACATGGTCAGGGCAGGCGGACGTGTCAGGGAACAGGTGATCGGTGGAGACGGAACGCTGTAAGTGGGCACCACCATGACTGAAGCAGGGCTCCATGCCTTGGGGAATCAGCAAGTGCGGCAGGTGCCGGCTGCCTGGAGAGGAGATTGTTGTCGCTTTTTCCTGTTAATTGACATTTTCATTTTCCTGATAATTTACTAAACTGCTTGAGTAGCCATATTGGTTTGCCCTGTTATCTCCTTGTGACAAACCCAAATTGACTCCCCTCACCTCTGAGTTCCATGTATTCACCTCACCTACCGAGTCCGTGAAGGACACGCCCGTTATTGCATGTCCGGCAAGGACATACAAGTCCAGGCATGTCGCAAAAGGACCCAGACCCAGGAGGTGGCGGCATGACAAAACTAAGATTTAAGTGAAGCCTCGTTTTAAGCGCTCGATTTGTTTAAGCATTCCTACGAGGGTCTCGCTGGCCACACCAAGATTATACCGGAATTGCAGGTTCATCCAGAATGGCCAAGATGTATAGAAAGAACCTTACCAACCGGAGTGCGTTATCCCCCTTAATGGACCTTTGGTGCAGGTATGATTTCATTGATGCACCGCGGAGGTGTTCCTATAGCCTATACCGGCATGCACTATGGCACAACCCTCGATCCGGGCAATTCATCAACACAAATATGTCAAAAATATTCCATCTCTTCTATTTTTGTTTTCGCGCCCTGCAGAGCTTGGCACTTTTGCGTTACCTCCTGCAAGCGAGGCTTATCAGTCTGTCTAATATTTTGAAATGTAGAGAAAATCCTTTTCTTTTTCGAAGTCAGGGAGTGGCGCAGTTTAGAAAGTTGAACCGCTACCGCATCGATCTCCTGGAATCGTTCCTGTTCCGCAGGGCTCATCAGCCGCACAGTAGAAGGCGGGATCTTGCCCGGAAGTCTGCCGTTGTACCAGGATCGCTTGCCGTTCTTTGGGGAAAAATGGTATTTCGCCCACCGTACGCCACAGCACCTTCCGGCAGCATCATAGTTTTTAACCAGACAGAGAAACATCTTCCAGCGTGTATACTGCAACTCATAGGCTGGCCCCTGCATCTGAACAAGCGTCTCAAGCATCTTGGAGGACTCAGCTATCATTTCGTCAAGTTGAACATACTCACGCCTGATGTTTGAAACAAACTCCGGATCTCTCATGTAAACCTCCTGAATTAAAATTTGTATTGCATCGAATTGAACCCACGATTTTCTAAAAGGGTTAAAACCCCAAAAGCATCGAAACCAGCCCCCGGTTTTCTAATATTGAGACAAATTTGGGCGGTTATTTTTGCGCTATGCTTTAAAAAAATTTTTAATATCAAAACTTTATCACCCACTATTGTTTCTGCTGTGCGACCCCATTTTATAAAAAGGAAAGGAAAAGGAAGAGGAAGTATACTCCTTTCTTTTCCGGGCTTGTCCCGATGCACCAATCAAATAGATTGTTGCATCGAGACAAGCCCGTAAACGAGCATCGGTGTGAACCCGAAAGCGTAATCCAAAACGGAGCCTGTCCGTATTAATTGGAGCACCCCCCCTTTTGGTGAATGATGGGTATAGAGTTATGCCCATCGGGATTAAAAAGTCACAGCTAATATGAACCAGGGCTCCCATCAGGAAGGCAAAGATGAGCCGGAAAACACTTTCGGGTATCGCCGCCCCGAAAAAAACGACAAAGTCCAATATAGCGGGATACAATACCGGCCAGTGGGAAACCGTCCTGTGGATTCCTTTCCAGACATCCCTGCTCACCCCGGCAAGAGCGCTGTCCATCATGTCGGGAAAGGCCGCACCAGCGGCCAGGATCGCTATTTCACGCGATCCTGAGCCGCAGCTCGGACGGAGATCTCTTTGGCCTCGTATTTTTCTGCCAGCCAAGGGCCACCTTTCGAATCCTTTCGATCCTGGCCCGGGTGTTTCTGTGGACATTATTTTTTTCGCTTTTTTTTTTGAGAATGTTAGTTTTTTGCACTTGAGTGCATTTTTCCGATACAATTTTTGAACTTCTGTTTTGACTCAGACCGGTCCCCTCTGCAATCTGCTTCTGGGTGTAGCCCATGTCCCGCCATTCGCAAATTTTCAGATCCCGTTCTTCCCTACATTCCCCCTTGCCATTTTTGGCGAATTCGAAAAAATTTTCCGGCGTAATATCAAAAGTGAAAAGGGGTTTTCAGTCTGCTTGATGATCTCCTTTACCCGCTGCTGACTGAGCCCACCTCAAATGATGATCGCGTCGCGTGAATGTTCGTTTGTCCGGGCCTTCCAGTTGGTCAGGCTCTCGATCTGCTTGGCGTTTAATTTCGTGCCGTTTTTGATCGGCGATGTGCGGATGGCATTGAGGCCGAGGCCGAGGCAGAAATAGTAGATCGCATCGCCCTTGCCAAGGTTTTCGCCGACGTTGACGGCGATGCTTTTCATCGCCGTCGTGGACTGCCCTTCCCGGTTGTAGGCATGCTTGTTGTTGGGCTGCTCGATGCGTACTTCATCGATCTGTAGACCTGTGTCACTGTTAAGCTCCCGCAGCAGGGGAAACATTTCGTGGAGCCCGTGCAACGAGCCGGCCCCCAGGATTCTGTCTTCTCTTGGCCGCCCGTGATCGGCGATCGCCCAGCCCTTGTCAGGATCAATTCCCATAACGATCATACTTTACCTCCCTTTAATGCAAGTTGGCTTGTTTGCCATTCTGTTTGTCCCGCCTGGCGGGTTGTTTGTCGGTGCTGCCCTTGACGGTCCGTCTGTCTTGACCCTGAAACTTCACCTGGTGGCACATCTCGCAAATCCTGGAAGCAATCCGGTCGTCGAATTTCGCAGCGATCTCCGAGGGTCTGAGGTTCGAAGAGATCATGGTCGCCTTCATGTCCCGGTATCTCCGGTCGATGAGCAGGTAAAGCACCTGGATCGACCAGTGGCTGACCCTTTCGACCCCGAAATCGTCGAGGACCAGGAGCTCCACGGCGGAATACTTTTTCAGAATGCCGGCCTCGGACATCGGGGAGTTTGGCTCGTAGCTCTGTTTGAATTCGACCAAAAGCTCGGGGGCCGGCAGAAACTTGACCGGCGGTTTTTGTGTGGTGACCAGGGACTCGATATTGAGTTCGCCGGCTTTGAGTTTTTTCTGCACGGCCATACTCAGGCACGCACAGAGGAAATGGGTCTTGCCGGTCCCTCTGGGTCCGTGGGCAAACAGGCTCTCCCCGGTTTTGCCGATTTTTTGGCAATAAGCCGAGAACTCGGAGAGATCTGCATTTATAAACCGCTTGGACACGCCGCATCTGGCCAACAGGTTTGGCAGGGAAAATGCTTCAGGCATAATCTGTCACCTCATCTAAATCATCGTAATCCTTGTATTTTTCGGAAAAACTTGTCCGGTCTGACCGGGATGAGCCTCCGTTACCGTTTCTGTTTACATACCTGCCGTTCATGATTTTCTGGAAACTCCTGGGTTTTACGATCCAGTCCAGGCTGGCCTGGAAATCCCTCTTGCGTCCCATCAGGAAATCAGAAGAGCGGATATACTCCCGGAAAAACCGCCGCCACCAATCCAGCGATTGGCGCTCGGGATCCTCCCGCCAGCGGGTCCTGAGATTTTTCTGGCTGGTCTCGCCCCACACTCGGATCGGGGGGAGCTCTGGCAGTTCTTCGTGATAGAGCTGCTTGATTTCCTCGTGGGGGCAGTTGGGTGTGTTATTTTTTTCTTTTACGGGAGGGTCCTGATCGGACCCGGAAGGGAGCTCCGGATCAAAATCCGGAGAAGAGTCCCCGCTAGGGGACGTAATTATACTTTTGTTTACTTTAGTTTTGTTTACTTTACTTTGTGTACCGCTGTTTCCATTTTCGGAGTTAATGTCTGCATTAATCGAGTTAATGTTGACATTAACCCTGTCGCTATAAAAGGACTGTATATCCTCGATCAGCAGGAACTCTTTTATGAACTCAACTTCTTTTCTTCTTTTGGTGGCCTCCACGAACCGTTTCTGGACCCCCTTGGAGGTCAAAATGCCATATTTGCGATACAGCCTTTTGTCAAACAACCCCCACCCCAGCGCGTCCTCGATGACGGCATTAATCAGGTTAATGTCAACATTAACCTGCCTTTTGAATAACAATAACCGTTCTTCGCTTGCTCTAAGGTAATAGCCGTTTTTTCTGTAAATCTGCTGATAGAGCTTGATCATGATGCCGAAGCCCACGAGGCCGTGCTTGGCCTCTATAAGCTCCATCTTGTCGTCCATGCTCACATCGAGCGGGAAATAATCGATCCCGGGTTTTACTGGCCTTGCCATCGTTGGAAATCCTTTATGGATCTTTGGGATTTGATTCGGCGAAAAAGAACAGCCGCCGGACTGAAACCAGACAAAAAAAGCCCGGAAACCGGCGCATTTTGCGCGGAATCCGGGCTTTCAAGGTTAAAAACACGATTGACCTTTCTCTTTAATCTGTGTCTCCCATTTTTCTATACCCCGAAGGTCCCACCTGGTGCAGCCCGGCCCGATCTTTATCGGGGCCGGAAATTTACCATGTCGCACCCACCGCCATATGCTTGTCCGATGAGCGTTATAACGTATTCCAAGCTGCTTGTCCGAAACGTAAATGTTCTGCATATGCCTCCTTTACTGGTTTAAATTTACCTGCCCGACATGACGATCATGGTTGATACGTCATCTCTATTAATCTGGCCTTTCCCCCTATGCGCAAAAAAGACCCATTCAGAGGTTATTTATAATTATCCCAGACTGATATATATTGCAGCAAAAGGGAGCAGGAAAAGCCAACCAGTAGCCGGAATCAACTACTGAATTTTCAAAATTCGGGCATCACGCAGAAAATAGATGAGATAGAAGAATGGCAATTGTGATTTGAATGGGATCGAATCCGGATTTAGCCTTCCTTTGGCCTGTCCTTAACCGCCTAATGCTATAACCTTTTGAGTTTATATCAAAAACCCCTCAATTCAGACCTTTTTGCGTATAGGGTATAGGGAAGCATAAAAAGACAATCTCAAATCCGGAAAGATTGCCAATGTCGTTTAGACTGATAAATCCCTTTACCGCCATCAAAGGAGAAGCGGGCACGGACGCGCACCGTGCTGGATAATCGACACCTAAAGTTTGCAAAGCATTTGGGATGGGATGGAGTTGTGAGCTATTTGAGTCCGCTCCGGAAATATGGACCCTAAGAGTAATACCTTAAAAATTTATATTGAACCGCTTTCATACATACCATAATAAATACCCTGGAGTGAATTCTATCCAGGGAGGTGGGTATATGGGCGGTTCGATTCAATACGACAAAAAGCGCCGCAGACACTACATTGCCGTATATTGGCAGGGCAAGCATCACAAGATTTGGGAGAATCCGCACACCGGGGAAAAGCTCTATGACAAGCGGCAGGCTCAAAAACTGCTCGGTGTGATCCAGGACGAAGTTGACCGTGGGGCTTTTCACCCGAGATTCTGGAAGCCGGATTCTCCGCTTATCATCCGCGAGTATTATCAAGAATGGCTTGAATCCGTGGACGTGTCTGCAAAGACAAAAAGGGATTATGCCGGGTATTTCAAGAATCATATCATTCCGCAGATCGGCGGCGTTGACATCCGGCATTTGCGTTACAAGCACCTGCAGAAACTCTACAAAGACCTGAACCTATCCACCAAGGGCAAGTACAACGTAATGGGGGCGCTTAAAACCATGCTCAGGTGGGCCTATAACAGCGAGGATATAATCAGGATGCCGGGATTTCCGAAGCTGTCTTTTGACCTGCCGGAAGTCGAATACCTGACCCTTGAGCAGCAGGAAGTTGTGCTACGGCATATTCCGGAGATGGACCGGCCTGTATTTGAGTTTGGGATGGAATACGGATTAAGAACACAGGAAGTCCGGGCGCTTAAAAAAGACTGCATCACTGAAGACGAGGTTATCATCAAGCGATCATTTTCAGACAACACCTTGCAAGAGCACACCAAGACCCATCAGGTGCGCCGGGGGCCATTGACCGAAGCTGCACGGGATATATTGAGCAGGGCACGGGTGAACCTGTCGCCGTTTGTTTTTGTGCGCAAAGATGGCAAGCCCTATACAAATAAGAACCTGAACGCGCTTTGGAAAGCGGCGTGCAAGGCCGCCGGGGTAAACATTAAACTGCAAAATGCTTTCCGCCACTCTTTGGGCTGCCAGTTGCTTGACCAGGGCGAGGATCTTGAATTTGTCCGCGATGTACTCGGGCATACCAAAACCGATATGACAAGGCGGTATGCGCGAAGGAACCCGGCGACAATGAAAGATGCGCTGGAAAGGCGGCGAAAGGTGGTGGATATTAAGGGGAGGAAGAAATGATTTTGATTTGCACTTCGTTTTTCCTGTGGCTTTTGTCTGTCGGAGATCGCCACGTTGAGGGCGGAACGAAAGCAGAACGACGAATGACAGGGATTTCCACAACCGTTCCGGGAAACATAAAAATTTTATTGGAATAACTTACCGAAAATACTGAATAAACAAAAACATAGGTGCGGGTTCGACTCCCGCCGCCTCCACCATTTTTTTACTTCCTTAGATAAACAAGTTATGTTCTCTGCCTTATCCTTTTGCTTGTCACAATAGCTTTTTTCCACATGACCTACCCTCAGTACTCTTTGACTCTCTTCAAAAATTTTGCTACTCAAGTCTGTAAATTCGTGAATCCCACTTTAATTTTTTCCTGAGAGGAGGAAGTATGTTTAAAAGTTTGAGAACTTTTTGTTTATGCTCTTTTTTTATCAGTATTCTTTTCTTTCTTGGAGGGTGCTCAACTGCAGGGCCATTTGTTACAAATATCTCCAGCGATGGGCAAGGCAACCTGATCGTTGAAAAAAATACTGTAAGGTTCAACTCCTTTACAGGCACGGTTTCATCCGGCGAAAATCCAACGACAACAAAACTTCAAATGATTCCTGAGGATATGATAAAAAAACTGGAAAACTTGGACCGATATACGTCGGACTGATTAAACTGAGCGATTGAATTCCACCGGGGCTGAGACAAGGGGTTCAGTGGTTAGCTGATCCATTGAAACCCTTGTCCCAAATATCCACCGCTTTTGCAGACTCCTCCCATTCCGCCCCGAAAGATTTACGACCTCTTGAAAAATACCGCGCAGAATTCCCATTCTAAGGCTGCCAAAAAATGATGGATGGCAATCACGGCCTGCGGATCATTATAATCATGGCTATTCAGGCAATTTTGTGCTTGCAATTTTGCGCCAAATAAGGTAAGTTTAAATAGCTTTGCGTGGATCTGTCTGCCAGATCCAGAAACGAGCGGGGTTTTAAGATCGGGCTTTGCCCCGGGTATTGATCTTTTCCATGTCACGGGCATCTTATGGATGGCCGGACATAATTGTGTGCGGGCTTTCGGGTGCGTATTTCAGGCATGCTTTTACAGCTCGGTCGGCTCCGTTTTTCGCAGGCCTACAGCGGCCGCAGGCAGGTCGATCCCCTTTCGGCTCCCGCCTGCTATGGCGACGACTGCAGCGGGTACCCCCACCTTAAAGGCCTGTTCGTTCTTTGCCTTCTTTATTACGTTTTTAGCCTTTACAAAAGTATTATAAGGAATATTGTAAGGTTAGAGGATGCGAATAATGGCCGAAGCACTTGGCGGCCCGATATTCGACCGCTGTAGAAAAATCACCTGTAAACAGTGTTTGCACCTGTTTGTGCAAGCACTGATCAAGGAACATCGTCCCTGTAACGCGGGGCAGGAAACAGGCAAATGAGGCCGAATCCTGTAAACCCCGCACAAAAAGCACAAACATAAGGAGGGGGAAAATGAAACTCCGCAGAAGCCGCACCCGAAAGTTCCGCAATTTCCGGCGAAATGAGCGGAAAAACATTCAACGCGGGCAAAAATGGCCGGACTGGAAAAAAGATGTCCGGGTGGCAAAGTACGTGAGCCTGCTCAAGTAACTCCGGGCCGCCCCGGACGGGGCGGGCCGGCAGCAGGCGCGTTTGACTTTGCCTGGGCGGGAACGGCCCAGGGTCTGCCGCTGGAAAACATGCCAGTGACAGAGCTTGCGGCATTTTGATCCGCCCGGACACACGTCATAATCGATGCGCGAGACCCCGTTTTTGTATTGTCTTGCCCCCCCCCCCCCCAGGGGCAAAGGTGGACACACGGCGGATTCAAGCAGCGCCTGGGAACGGTGAGCGTTTCTTTCTTCCCGTCCACCTCGTCTGCTTGGTTGAAACCTGAAGCACGTCCGGTACTGCCGACCGCCATTTCCGCCTGTGCCTCGTGCATGGCAGCGCGCAGAAGTGCCAGGCCTGAAATCACCCGGCTCCTGGCCACTTCCAGCCGCTCGGCCTTCCCTGTGCAGAAATCCGCTGCCGCCTCCTCTTGCCAGCTTGACCATGGGGCGGGCATGGACCTGATATCCATATAAAGCCCAGTCGGCGTGAAGGGATTCAGGCGGCACCGTTTCCCCTTTGGAGATCAAGTAAGATTTTTTGCAGAGGGGCTGGTGTTTTTCCACCTGGCCGATGCCCTAACAGCTGTCCCCTTCCCGAGGTTGACACAGATCATGGAATCGGATATAAGCTGTCGTTTTACTTTTTCGCTCACATTGAAACAGAAAAGAGGTTGTAATGGCAAAAAATGTTGCGGTTGTTTGCGACTCAACGGCAGACTTCCCGCCCGGAATGGTGGAACAACTGGGCCTGCACGTACTGCCTGTGCACATTTTCGCAGAAAAGAAAGATCACCTGCACGGGCAGACCATCACCAACAAAGAGGTGATCAAAAAACTGAAGAAAAAAAAGGAAGTATACACCACCCCGTTTTACCCTTATGAATGCACGAAACTTTTTGACTCCCTGCTTCAGCGCTATGACGAAGTCGTCTCCCTGCACCTGTCCAGGGAAATCTCGGGGAATTATAAAAGCGCCTGGTCGGCACGGGAATTCATGGGCGACCAGGATGCGCAGCGGGTTCACATCCTGGATCTCGGCAGTGTCAGCATCAGTCTCAGCCTTTTGGTAAAAAAGGCGGTTGAGCTTCTAAACAAGGGGGTGCCTGCGGGGGATCTGCAAAGGCGCCTCGCCCCTTATCAACAGAATGTATTCTTTGCCTTTACGGTCGAAAACCTGATCTGGCTGAAAAAAGGCGGCCGGGTCAACGCGTTTGAGGCCTTTCTGGGAAACATGCTGAATTTCAAGCCGATCATCCAGCTCCAGGAAACCCGCCTGGAACCCGTCGAGCGGCATCGCGGCAAAAAGCCCGCCCTGTCGCATCTGGTGTCAATGGCAGAGCAAAACCATCAAAAGTTTAAAAACTGCGAAATCTGGATGGCACACGCCGACAACCTCGAGGAGGTCATGATTACCCGGGAAAAACTGGCCTCTGCAATCGGGAAGCCGCCGGAAAGCATCCTGCTGGCCGAGGTTGGTGCAACAATTTCTGCGCATACCGGACCCGGAAGCGTATTTATATCCATGCTGCCGCAAAAAAACGGCAACAAAGCGGCTTAAAGGCAGAGAAGCGGAGGGGGGACCGGGATATCCACGGCAGATGCAACGGCACGCAGCAGCTCGGCCTCCCTGACTGCCACCCTGCCGTCAAAAAGCACAGACTGGCAGCAGGCATCAAATATGATTTTCCTGACCCCGTATGAGGCCCCGGAGAAACGATCAAAAGCGGTGTGCAGATCCTTAAGGGACACGGTTTCCGGCATTTGCACATTTTTTCTTTTTATCGGCAAAACAGACAGGGCCGCATAAAAGGCCTTTTCGGCCACGGCCTTGTCCTTGTGGCCAACCCGGGCCAGGGCCGCCAAAAGCAAAACCGCGTCTTGTTCCAGCAGGTCAATTTTTTTGTAACGGACTTTGAAATCAGCCCTTTCAAAGACCGCTTCCAGTCGGTGGTTTAAGACCTCCTGGAGACAGAATTCAAAAAGGGTGATTTTACTGTCTGCCTGAACAAGCACCCGGATCTGCTCTTTAAAAACGGCAAACTGCTCAGGCGACATCTGACGAAGCGTCGGGATCACGATATCGAGAAGCGGAAGCCGCAATTCCGGCTTGAGGGCCTGCACGGAATTTTCAACCAGTGCCACCTGTCTTAAAAGCTGAGCCGATGACGCCCTCCTGAGGGTTTCCTTCTGCTTTTGTCTCTCCTCCGGATCCCGGTCGAGAAGAAGAGCGCAAACAAGCGCACAGGCACCGAGAATATCTTCGGCCTCATTCCGTATCGATTCGGGCAGGTCGGCAAGAATGGCTGCGCCGTGGGCGATGTTTTCGGGCGTGATCCTGCCGATGTTATTTCCCATCGCATTTGGGTCAATCGTTATTTCGCGGTCACCTTCGGACGAGAAAAACTGCTGCGGCCCGCCGCCCTGGGTAGCCGCGGGGCCCGCGGCGTCAAAATCCCCTGTAAAGCCCGGCTCGATTTTTCTGATCCGCTTGATCAGCGGCGGATGGGTGGCGAAAAACGACCCAACGGCCCTGCCGAAAAACATGTGACAGGCCTCGCTTGCCGCCGGGGAAATGATTTTTGAACCAGCGGACAGTCCGCCGATTTTCTTCAGTGCATCGGCAATGGCGGTGCTCCGGGTAAACTGAACCGCCGAGGCGTCTGCCAGGTATTCCCGCTGGCGGGAAACCGCGCTTTGAATAAGCCGTCCGAGCAAAACTCCCATGTATCCGATGACAAGAAGGAAAAACGCGATGATCAGAAGCCGGCCGCCCCCTCTTGCTCTTCTGCCGGACATGCGGGAAGTGGCTGCATAGCTTCGAAAAATTGAACTGCCGGCAGTGGCAATCATCATGATTCCGCCCAGAAAACCCATCAACCGGATATTCAGACGCATGTCTCCGTTTAGGATATGGCTGAACTCGTGGGCAATTACGCCCTGCAGTTCCCCGCGGCTCAGCCGGCTGCAGCACCCCCGGGTCACCCCGATAACTGCGTCGCTCGGGGAAAAACCGGCGGCAAAGGCATTGATGCCATTTTCATTTTCCAGGAGATATACCCACGGCACGGGCGTTCCGGAAGCAATTGCCATTTCTTCAACCACGTTTATAAGCCTGCGCTTGTCAGGATCACGGGTTGAAGGGCTGATCAGCTTTCCGCCCAGGCCTTCGGCCACATAATCGCCGCCCCTGGAAAGCGCCGCAATTTTGCCGATGCTGCCGATACAGATGGCGCCTGCGGCCACACCCGCGATGATCAGGAACAATTTGAGATTAAAAAACCCGGAATGCGAATATGCCGGGGTAAGCAAAAACAAAACAGCCATGGCCGCAGCATAAACCGCTACAATGACAAAAACCACGGCAAGAATAAAAAGCAAAACCAGCAGCCAGGTTCTGGACCTTGCCTTGTCCTGTTGTACAAAAAAGTCCATATGCGCATCCGGCCTGGAAAGATTTGGTTATGATTCCGGGCCGCGGCCGGCCCGGATCAGAAAGACACGCTCGGGGTTTTTCTTTCTTCCGCTGTTTGCGTGGATTCCAGGAGTTCTGCCGGAGTGAAATGAAACATACCGGCAATAATATTGTTCGGGAACTTTTCCCGCGCAATGTTGTAACGGGTGACCGCGTCGTTGAAAGCCTGCCTGGCAAAAGCGATCCGGTTTTCAGTGGAGGTCAGCTCTTCCTGCAGGGCCAGCATGTTTTCATTTGCCTTCAAATCCGGGTAGCTTTCAGAAAGGGCAAAAATCCGGCCCAGAGCGCCGGTAAGCGTTCCCTCGGCACCGGACAGGGCCTGCATGGCAGACGGGTCCCCGGGAGCCCGGGCCGCCTCGTCGCTGGCATTCAATGCGCTGTTTCTGGCCCGGATAACGGCTTCGAGTGCTTCGCGCTCATGCTTCATATACCCCTTTGCCGTTTCCACGAGATTGGGAATCAGGTCGTATCGCCGCTTTAACTGGACATCGATCTGGGAAAATGCATTTTGAAAACGATTTTTCAGGGTCACCATGTTGTTGTAAAGACCGACAGTAACAATGATGAGCAAGACGATAATGCCCAGAAAGACAAGGGTGGAAACCATGGCGCCTCCATATGCGATGTTATGATTTCAATGCAAAAAATCCTTCGGCAGGCCGGATTTTCATGTCTACGGGGATTGCCCGGGATTCATCTGCCGGTAAATCCGGAAAGCCATAAACCCCAGGAAAAAAACACCAGCTGTCAGTATACCCCACAGCAGCCATGTTTTCCAGTCAAACTCCGGCTGCCGCTTTATAAGAGCCGCATCCCCGCCGAGCTCCAACTGCCTGCCCAATGCGGCCTTTCCTGTCATGTCACTTTTATTTGCTTCCTCAATTTCGTGCAACACATTTTTCATGGAGGAATCATCCGGTCCAAGCCCGGCACTGCCGTATGCCAGGGTAAAGGGCCCCTCTCCCCGGGCAAGAAACAAGAGCCGGTGCGGTATCCACCCAATCTCGAGAGCCGGGGAGTGTCTGCCCGGGCCAACCGTGCCCGAAGTCACTTCAACACGCCAGAACCGGTCAGTTACCTCGGCAATTGAAAGCACATCATTTGAAATATTGGTTTTGTCAACAAACAGTCTGTAAAAAAAGCCCTTTTGGCGCACGCTCCATTCGGACTGCCTTGTCGGACGTGATTTTATCACGGCCCGTATAAGGCTGTTTTTTTCCGGAAGCTCAATGTTGACGCGATCAACCGGCATGGACCCTTTTGCATCAAACCCATATGCCTCGGGATCGCTTTCGGAAACCAGGCTTGCCTCGAGCCGGCACCATTTACGGTCCGGAGCGGCTTGAATTTCAGGGAAGACCGCTTCTACCTTTGTCAGCCTGAGATCCGGCGCATCCGCGGGCCAGTTGATACGCAGATAATTCAACGACGAAGGCGGATCCTT
>JAIPEJ010000001.1 GCA_021737225.1 Desulfobacteraceae bacterium | reverse complement strand
GGCGACCCCTTCGGGCCATTTGTCAGTCGGCCAGGATGTAGCAACCATGGTGACTCCTTATTATTTTTGGGGTTTATGGGTTGGGTAACACATAAGGTTGGAAATAACTTATTATCAAAAAAAAGCGGGAATGTCAAAAAAAAGAGGGAGTTTGTCAAAGTCTGCGGTTTCATCCCGTTGCTTCCATGTGCCGGATAAACGCCTCTGCGTCCGCCTGGCTGGTGATGATCCAGACGGGCAGGCCGGCAAACGAAGACAGGTCCCCACATGCCGTGGGACATCCTTGCACGGCAACCCCCATTGAAATCCCGGGGGTGTCGTGCGGCAGAAATTCGGCTTTATCGCCAAGCCGTTGCTTCATCTGCCGGACCAGTTCCACCCGTTCGTAATCCGGGCTGCAGCCCCCGCAGTATTTCAGTCCGATTTTCAGGGGCGCATCCCGGTTGCCCATGGTTTATTTTTCCCGCCGCGCCGCGAGTTCTGCCTGCAGGGCGTCAATGCGCCGGTGGTTGTCCTCGGAGCCGATGTATGACCGAAACAGCCATTCCTGGATCCGCATGGCGCTGTCGGGATCCTGGTCTGCAACCGTATTGGCCAGCTGCTTGGTTTCCTTTAAGCAGCCCCGGTCAAAATCGGCCATCCCCTGTGCAATCTCGGCTACGGAACTCAGCAGTTCGTCTTTTGCAAACACCCGGCTGACATAGCCCATCTGTTCGGCCTCGCGGGCGTCATAGATCCGGCCGGTCAGGGCCACTTCCCTGGCCCTGCCCATACCGATGATTCGCCACAGGGGATCCATGAGGGGCGTGAGGGAAAGAGCGATTTCCCGTTGTCCGAATTTGGCGCGCTCCGAGGCATAACGGATATCGCACATCATGGTCAGGTCAAAGCCGCCGGCAATGGCCGGCCCGCCCACGGCGCAGATTACCGGTTGGCCGCAGAAGTAAATGGCGCGGTAGGCCTGGTGGAAAAGGGCGACATAGCCTTCATTGGCGCTTTTTTCCAGCTGGCGGATTTCATTCAGGTCAAATCCCGCGGAAAAATAACGTTGCCCGCCTGTAAAAACAATTACGGATATGTCGCCGTTGCTGTTTAATTCCGTGAAAAGGTCCCGGATTTCCTCCAGGACCTCTGGGGAAAGGCTGTTGCCCTTGTCGGGCCGGTTAATGGTTACCGTGGCAACCTTGCCCTCAACAGAGAGCAGCAGGTGTTCGCATTCCATGGGATATCTCCAGTTCTGTGGTTAAGGCAGTAGTTCTGCGACAAATATTAAATAGTGCCCATCCAGAAATGGCTAATTTGCCCAATTTCTGCGTCAGGCTCAAATTTGAATCCTCAAAATACTTTGAGTATTCTTGCGGTTAAAATTTTCACCTTCCTTGAACTTGAACAAATTATCCGATCTCTGGATGGGCACTAAATATACTTTGCATGAATCCGCCGGCATGTCAAGCCGGTCGGGGCTCTGACGCCCCGGGGCGGCCGTTGTGTGGTGAACGGTTGGTCAGAAAAGTGAACATTATAAGTAATTTCATCGCATTGTCTTTTGAGGGAAAATGCTGTAAAATTTAATCGCAAGTTCAGTAGGAGAAAATTCATTAACATTGTATAAGCGCGGTTCTGGGCTGCATTTCCGCGCCTGCGGAACGGAAAAGATGCCATGTTTCGATATCTCGGCCTGTCAACGACATATCCGGAGATTTTTCAGACGGTCAATCTGATCCTGTATAACGGCCTGATGGGGATTGCCGTGCTTGCGGGCCTGGTACTGATCCTCGGAAGACTCGATAACCTGGGATACAGCAGAAAGCAGCAAATCACCCTGTCCCTGTTCACCGTTTTCGTGGCATTTCCGGCGGGCTACCTGGGCTCGCATGCCGCAGGCATGTTCTATCAGCATGTTGATTCCTGGAGCCTTTCGGTTTTTATTGAAAACGCGGTTTCCGGCGATTCCCACACCTATCACGCCAGCATCATCGCGCCCGCTGTTGTCCTGCTGGTTTTCTTCCGGGTCATGCGTTACAATACCAAGGAACTCATGGACACCATACTGCTCTATGTTCCCTTGGGCCATGCCATCGGCCGGGTGGCATGTCTGCTGATCGGCTGCTGCTGGGGCAGATGGATTCATCCCGAGTTTTTCGGGGTTTACCTGACGCGTTTTCCCAATCCGGTTCCGCTGTATGCAATCTTTTTAAATATCGGCATCTTTTTTGTCCTCCGGCGGTTATATGAAAACATCTATAGGTCATCTGCGCCCAATCGGGCCTATGGCGGGATCGTGGCAGGCGCCTATCTGCTGCTGTACGGCTCGGTACGCATGGCCCTGGAGATTTTCAGGACCAACAGGAAGTTTTTTCTCGGCCTGACCCAGGCCCAGGTGGTGATGGCTGTTTTCGTATTGTTCGGCGGGTGCATTCTGATCCGGATTGCCTGGAAAAATCGCAGATCGCCAGCACACAAAACCGCCCCCGAAAGGGAACTGGGTCGGGTGCTGTCTCTGGTCGGTCTGATAGCGGTTTATCTGGTGATGTTGGCCGGAACCTTTCATTTAAGGAAAATGCATGTGCTGCCATGGCCCATGACTGCGGCGGCGGATCTGGAGGCTGCATGGTTTTCGGTATTGTATTATTTTCCGTATCTTTTGTTTCCGGTGGTCTCCCTGTTCTGGGTGCGGGCGGCCGGTATTCCGATTTGGACGGATTTCCGGTGGATCCGGTTTCACCCGGTTTTGTATGCGGGGCTTTTGTGCAGTATCGGATATTCGCTGTATTTGCTGGTGCTGATTGATCCCTGCATAAAGGGCGGGGCATTCTGGCTACCAGTTGTCATATTGAGCATAATGAATGCCACGGGAGAGGAATTTGCTTTCCGGCAGGCCTTTTTTCGGGTGTTGAAAAAGGCGGGATATGGCAGTTTATTGACCAACGGCGCGCAGAGTTTGCTGTATGCCCTTCCGCATTTTGTGATCGGAGGCGTGTCTTTCGGGGTTTTTGCGCTGGTCTACGGCTTTTTGCTGGGACTCGTCCGGATTCATACAGGAAGTGTGACACCGTGCGTAATATGCCATTTTCTTATAGATATCGGTTGCATCGGACTGCCCGTGTTGTCCTGTTAGGCGGCTTTTGTTGCAGAAGCCGACGGTTTGCGGGTTGGTCGTTTATATGAAGACAATAAAGAGAAATCGCTATGTTTAAGGAATTGGTTCAAACCAAAATCCGCATCCCGCCCCTGCGGACACAGGTGATCGGCCGATCTCGCCTGATACAGCGGCTGGATGCGGCAAAAAATCAAAAGTTGACGCTGTTATCAGCACCTGCCGGGTTCGGCAAAACCACCCTGCTTTCCGATTGGGCGAAGAGCCAGCCGGAAGATATAGCATGGCTGTCGCTTGACGAGGAAGACAATGATCTGATCAGCTTTTGGACCTATTTCGTTGCGGCCATCCAAAATGTCTATCCCAACATCGGTCTTTCGGCCATGCAAATGCTTGATTCACCCTCCGGCATCCCGGTAAAGGCGGTGGTCAAGATACTGATCAATGAAATCTTTGAAAAGCAGGAGTCCGTTATCCTGGTGCTTGACGATTTCCACCAGATTGAAGAGGATACGGTTTGCAGGATTTTCAAATTTTTTATTGATTACATGCCCTATAATATGCACCTGGTTGTGGCCAGTCGCCATGAACTGCCCCTTTCAGTCGGCCGCCTGAAGATCCAGGGACAGTATGCAGCGGTCAATGCAGACGATCTTAGGTTTACCGCCGATGAAGCCGCGGCGTTTGCCAGGCAGGTTTCAGGGAGGGCTTTCACCGATGATGAAGTCGCCGCACTGGCGGAATATTGCGAAGGATGGGCAGCCGGTCTTCAGGTGGCGGTCCTGGCCGCTGATACGGATAAAACCGGCGGCAAGCTGGTGCCCAACGGGATGCAGTCACATATAATAGACTATTTCGTGGACGAGGTGTTTTCTTCCCAGCCTGAGCATATCCAGTGGTTTCTGCTTGACACCAGCATTTTAACCCGTCTTAATCTGTCTCTTTGCAATGCTGTAACCGAAAGAACCGACAGCGAGTCGATTCTCAAGCAGTTGTGCGCCGCCAATATGTTTATCATAGCGCTTGACGGAAAACCCTTTTGGTTTCGCTATCATCATATGTTTGCAGAAGTTCTGCACGACAAACTCGCCCGGCAAGAGCCGGAGCGTCTCGGGGTTCTCCACAAGCGCGCGGCCCGCTGGTACAGGAAAAACAAGATGGCTAACGAGGCCATCAGGCACGCCATTGCCGGTCAGGACTGGGATTACGCAGCGGAGCTGGTCAATAAGTATTCGGCCATTGCAATATTCAGGGGGGAATCGGGCACTGCGGTCCGATGGATCCGGGCCCTGCCTGAAAGCCGGATTACCGGCAATCCGTATCTTTGCATCACCTACGCATGGGCCCTGTTTTTGCGGAATCTCAGTAAGTTTTCATCCATGCCGTTTCACACGATTGAATATTTGCTCGACGCGGCGGAAAAATTTTACCCGCAGCTCCTTGCCTCCGAGGGACCCGAGGGCTCTACGTACAAGGCGCTGACAGCTTACGTGGACGCCCTTCGGGTGCACCTGGCATATTCCCGCAACGAATCGCGGGAAAAGGTGATTGCGCTGGGCGGAAGCACCCTGCAGAAATTTGATGAAAACAATGTATTTATTCGGACCAACATTTTTTTCACGCTTGCATTGACCTACCTGGATATCGGGAATCTGGATGCCTGTGCCAGTAGCCTGGAAGCGGCCAGATCCGCGGCGTTTGTCGGCGGATTCTGCTACCAGGTGATTATTGCTGATTATTTCCGCGCCTATCTCGCCAAAATCCGGGGGCAGCTTCGGGCTTCCGATCTCATCTGCCGCGAGGGGAGACAATCTGTGGCCCAATCTTTTGTGGAAACCCACCGGCTTTCGGCTGAAACGCTTAGCTATTATGACCTGCATCAGGCTGTGCTTTTGTATGAGAAAAATCATCTGGACCAGGCCGCATCCATGGGGGAAAAGGCCATCGAGTTCGTGCGGATTCTCGGCGAAACCTACACCCTGATCTCAGGATTTGAATATTTGTTCTGGATTCGGCTTTCCACCGGGGCGGATGAAGAAGAGGTATTGTCGCCGATTGCGGAAATGGAAGACCTTTCTGTTTACTGCAGCCGTGCCAGGCCCCTTGCCGGGGCTTTGCGGATCCGGTATCTGCTGTGCCGTTATCCGGGAAATGATGAAATCCTGCAACGGGCCTTTGCCCTGGCCGAGCAGTACGGCCTTTGGCTGAAAAAGGTGCAGCCGGGTGAAGACCGGCCGTACCCGGTGCCATTTGAAAAACGGATGCAACTCAAGGAGCAGTTGAACCTGATGCGGTTGTATCTTGCAGAAGCCCGGATTCCTGCAGTCGGCGGTCCGCGCATGTCCATGCAGGAAGTGGTCGAATGTCTCGGGGTGCTGCTTTCAGAATCCCGGCAGGAAGATATCGGGGAATACGAAATCGAAGCGCTCATTCTTCTGGCCATGGCCCATGAGCTTTTAGGAGAGGATGAAAACGCAATTAATTCGTTGCGCCAGGCTATCTGCATGGCGGATTCCGAAGGATATTTGCGTATTTTCTTGGATGAAGGTTCCCCGTTGGTGCCGGTGCTTGAAAAGAGCATTCAGGCAGGTGTCTGCGTGGATTATTCAAGCAAGGTACGCGATATCATCCTGTCTGAGACAAAAGTGCAATCCGATCTTGCCCAATCCGGCCGCAGCGCCGTTTCGGAGAAGAACCTGAGCCGTCAGGAACGATCTGTTCTCCGGTTAATTGCCATGGGCATGTCCAACCAGGAAATCGCAGAAGAACTCTGCATCGCCGTGGCCACGGTGAAGACACACAACTACAATATTTTCAAAAAGCTGGACGTTTCCAGCCGCATGGCTGCCGTGGAAAAGGCCAGGCGCATGGGCATACATTCTTAGGAAGGCGCGGTTTTTTCCCGCAGCTTGTGTATATGGTCTTCTATCATGCGGGCGGTTTTTTCTCGCCCGGCCTTTTTTGCCGCTGTAAGGGCGGATTCCGCGATTTCAAGAGCCCGGGAAAATTGGCGATCCGCGGCATGCGCAACAGAGAGTGTATAGAGGGTGGATGCATTTTGATGATTGGTGCGTTTGCAGGCTTTTTGTGCATAGGCAACCGCCTGCTGCGGATTCTTGATGTCCTTGTCCCGGGTGGTGGCAAGGATCCATGCCAGTAGGTTCAGGGCATCCGCCCGGTCCGGGTGATGCGCCACTGTCCGGCGCAGATGAGAGACAGCTCTGCCAGGATTGTTTTGCCGGTTGCAGATCAAAGCCGCGCGAATCCGGGGTTCGGGCATGTCCGGGTAGTGCGAGATCATTGTCTCAAGTTCCTCCAGGGCGCTCTCCGGACGCTGCAGGTCGGCGTATGCATCTGCCAGGTTGCCCCTGGCCCTTGCAAAGCGGGGGCGCAGGTCAAGCGCCCGGCGGTAGTGCGCAATGGCAGCTTTGATTTTGCCTTTCTGATGCAGCAGAAACCCGAGGTTGTTTTCGATGTCGGCATCCGTGGGGTTATACGAAAGTGATTTGGAATAATGATCAATGGCCTTGTCCGTCCGCCCGGTGTCAAGGTAAAGATCCGCGAGATAGGCATGCGACCGGGCCTTGTTCGGCATTTTTCCCATGCGGCGGCGCAGGGTTTTGATCTGGATGTTGCGGCATTTTTCCGCAAGTGCGGCATCCGAAAACAGGGAATCGTCCACCGGGTTGCTTTTGCAGTAAGAGGTCATCAGGTCGTAAAATCTGGATTTCTGCGCGGGTGTGGCCCGGGGAATATCGACCATTGAGGCAAACGGCGAGTACACCGACAGGGCAAAGGCAGCATAATCGATCTGTGCGTCCACGCTGTTTTTCATAAGTTCTGCGGTTTCCCGGATGACGGGATCAACTTGGGCTTTTTGGCGGATGTGTTTCATGATTTGTGCGCGGCCGTTTTCCTGATGATACATGGTCTGCGGGGCGGCGAATTCAAGCACGGGCTTTGCCGCGGTGTTTATCGGTCCGGGGCCGAACAGGCGATCCAGATCGCCGGAGACGATCAGCCGGGATAAAAGCTCCGGGCGGGGGAGCTTAAAATTCTGTGCGTCCCGGATAAACCGGATATTTTGGCGCACCCGATCCAGGTTGAATCCGGTGTCGCCCTTGAATCCCACCATGAGAAAATCCCTGCCCCCGCCAGAGGGCTGAGCATTAATAAGCATGCTGTCGTGAAACACTGAGGCAAATGTGCGCCCCACCAGCGAAAGGGTGGGCCAGTCCATCTGGTAGCAGTGAAACCACTGGACATATATGCCATCCGTGGATAACCGGTTTTTTGCCAGTGTGAAAAAGTCTTTGGTAAAAAGCGCGGCCATGCCTTCCATCCAGGGATTGGAAGGTTCTGAAATGATCACGTCGTATTTTTTATCGGTAAATCGCAGGTGGGCCATGCCGTCCTGAATAATTATGTCGGTTTTTTCATTTGAGAGCACATTGTTGTTCCAGTCCGTGAAAAACCGGGCGGCCGCAACCGCCTGCCTGTTGATTTCAACTACATCGAGATCCCGGATGGGATAGTGCAGTACCTGGCCGGCGGTGATGCCGCTTGCCAGGCCCAGGACCATGACGTCTTTCGGCTCCGGGTGCATCAGCATGGGCACATGGGCCAGCAGCGTCTGGGTGTTCATGTCTCCGCGGGAGGATGCGTCGATTTTCCCGCTGGTGGCCAGGGAATATTCATAGCCGCCCAGTGCGAGCGGGTATTTCAGCACCGTCATGAATCCGCCGGTGCCGTCTCCGTAATAGACCAGATCGCCCCGGTCCCTGGCGGCCAGAATTTCCGCGCCGGAAAACAGGGCCTGAAACCAGCCCGTGCTTTGGATCACTTCCTTGATTTCGATTTCTTCGAACCGATGGTATTTTCCCAGGGCTAGTAATTTGCGGTTCCATGCCGGAAAGTTGGCGCAAAGCGCGATTGTCACGGCAAGTATACAAAAAGCCGCGGCTGCACGCCTTCGTACTTTGCCCGGGTTTTCTGCGGCCGCGGTGTAAACCGCCAGGGCAGCAATGAGCTGGATGCCGGCTGTCAGGGCCAGTCCGGTTTCCTTGCCCACGAGCGGAATCAAAATAAAGCCGGCGCAGAATGCGCCTGTGACCGCACCGAGTGTATTGACGGCATAGGCCGAGCCGATGCTACGGCCCACCCGGGAAATGGTGCGGGTGTAGATTTTGCCCACCAGGGGAAATGCCGCGCCGAAACAAAAGGTGGGCAGAATCATCAGGGCAAAAAGGCAAAGTCCCTTTAACGCGTTCTGCAGAAAAAAGTTGTCCTGAAATGTGAACAACAGCTTGGCGAAAAAAAGCTGGCTGTTTCCCATAACCTGGCTGACCCCCAGCACCAGGAAAGCCGCGGCCATCTGGGTGGCAGCCAGAAGGGCAAAGGGGTCCCGGCTTCTGTCTGCCAGGCGCCCGAAGAAGATATTGCCCAGGGCCAGGCCCAGGATGAAGGTGACCAGCACAATGGTAAACGAATAAGTGGTGGGCCCGATAAGCAGGCCAAGCAGCCGGGTCCAGAAAACCTCGGCAGCCATGGCGCAGCATCCGGATATGCCCAAAATAATTAACGCCCCCTGCCACTGCCTTTTTTCATGCCCGTTCAGGCGGGGTTCTTCCTGGGCGGTGAGGCTGCTTTGCACGGTTTGCCTCTGTGCCCGGGGCAATCCCCCGGTTTCGATTCGGGCGGCGGCTGCCAGACACACCAGTCCTATGGCAAAGTTTGTTCCCAATGCAATCCACAGGGTTGGATATATTCCAAGGGCCGGCAGCAGGAAAAAACCGCAGAGAAAGGCGCCTGCCGCCCCGCCGATGGTGTTTATCCCGTAGAGCAGTCCGGCGCGTCCGCCCAGGTGTTGGAGTTGGTTGATGTAAAACCTGCACAGCACAGGGAGGGTGGCGCCCATGCAGAGTACGGGCAGGGCCAGGAGCACGGCGCAGCCGATAAACGTAAATCCGTGATATGCTGCGGGATAGGCTGACAGTGATCTGTAAGCAATGGCAAAAAGCGGTTGAAATGCGGCGATCAGCAGGGGAATGGCCAGGGCGTAAAGGCCGATCGCGATTTCAAGGCCGGCATAAAGACGGATCAACGAAAATGGCCGCTCGATCCGGTCGATCCTGCGGCCGGCCAGATAACTGCCCAGTCCCAGACCGCCCATGAATATGGTCAGAATAGTGCTTACCGCAAACGGCGCGCCGCCGATAATCCTTGTGAGCATCCGCAGCCAGAGTACTTCGTAGATCAGGCTGGTAACCCCGGAAAAAAAGAAACAGGCCAGTACCAGCAGAATCAATTCAGGGCGGTGTTCTTTAATTATTTTGCGGCTCATGGTTTTTTCATCCCCGCGGCGCCGGCAAATTCGACCGTATCCCCGACCTGGATGCCGTGGCGATCGAAAAAACCGCTATTGACCTCCAGTGCGTAGCGAACTTTTTCCCGTGAACAGACCGGGGTTTTGTCCAGGGGCTGCATCTGCCGGATGTCCACGATTTGCAGATCCCGATTGATAAAGGCGATATCCAGGGGGATAAACGTGTTTTTCATGTAAAAGCACCGGCGGTCTTCGGCCGGATAGACAAAGAGCATGCCGGTATTTTTTTCCAGGGATCTGCGAAACATCAGCCCCTTTGCCCGGGCCTGCGGGGTGGCGGCGACTTCAACGCGATATTGCCGCTGATGTATACGGATCCCGACGATCCCGGTTTCGCCTGCCCGAGCCCAGCCCGAGGCACAAAGACATGCCAGTATGCACAGGATTTTTACAGAAACTGATTTCCGGGCCTTGAGACAAGGTTGCATTTAACGGGCTGCCTCCCCCCGGGCGAACACACAGGTTCGCCCCTACAAATATACGGTTGTCAATCGGCCGGTCACATCGAACCGGCCGGATAAAACAGGCCCTGACAAGCCGCCGGCGCTGACAAGGCTTTGTTTTTCAAGCTTATATGATAACACGGCAAGGAACTCATTTGTACAAGAAAAAATTCGCTTTCACGCTTCCGGGGGCGCAACTGCCGGAATTACCATTGACTTGCCCGCATAATGTATCTTAAAAATAAACAGGTAAAGGAAAAATTTAGATATTTATTTTCCCTTGCCCGCTGATCTTCATGGCTGAATCCAATCCAACGGAAAACGCATGCCACTTTCCGGACATTTCCTGGAAAAGACCTCGGCTCGAATCCTGGCCATTGCCCTGGGTATCATCGCCCTGTTCCTGGTTTTCCTGTTTGCCTTCATTTTTCCCCTTGTGCAGGACGCGTTGTTTGACTCCCGGAAAATGGCCACCAAGAACCTGGTGGATTCGGTATGCAGCATGGTTGAAAACTACCATGCGCGGGCGGAAAACGGTGAAATAACCGAGTCCCGGGCCAAGCAGGCGGCAATTGAACGCATCCGTTCAATGCGTTTTTCTGACAACGGTTATATCTGGATCAACGACACCACCAGGCCCTATCCCCGAATGGTAATGCACCCGGCCATGCCGGCACTCGAAGGGCGCATCATGGACGATGCTGCCTACAAGACCGCCGTGAGCATGCAGCTTGGCATGGACGGCCGGGAAGTGGGTTTTGACTCGGAAAAGCGGCATTTTTTCAAGGTATTTCTGGAAGTGGCGCGGAAAAGCGGAAGCGGGTTCGTGGAATACCAGTGGCGCAGGCCGACAGACGAGGGCGTCACCGAGGCGATGTATCCCAAGAAATCGTATGTCCGGCTGTTTGCGCCCTGGGACTGGGTCATCGGCACGGGCATATACATCGAGGATGTATATGCCCAGATGAACCATCTGAAATGGATCATCATCTCGATGGCCGCAGCCATATTTCTGATCTCCCTGGCAGGGACCTTCCTGGTGATGCGAACCATTACTCAGCCCATTAACCGGCTGGTAGGGTTTGCCGAAAAGGTGGCGGGCGGAGAAACCCATGCGCAGATCCGGGGGCGGTTCAGCGGGGAAATGCGTCAGTTGAAGGATGCCATTTCCCAGATGGTCGAGGAGCTGCGCACCCGGATGCGGGAGGCTGAGTTGCGGGCAAAAGAGGCTGAAGATGCCCGCCTGGCCCTGAAAAACAGCGAGGAAAAATACCGCCTGATTTTCGAAAATTCGCCGCTCGGGGTTTTGCATTTTGATCAAAACGGGGTGATTACCGCGTGCAATGACAACTTCGTGGAAATCATCGGCTCTTCGAGAAATGCGCTGATCGGGTTGAAGATGCTTGATTTGCCGGATCAGAACGTTGTTGCGGCGGTAAAAACAGCATTGGCGGGCGGGCAGGGATTTTATGAGGGCCCTTATGAATCCGCGACCGCGGGCAAGGTCTCCCCGGCGCGGGTCCTTTTTGCCCCTTTTAGAGGCAGCAGCGGCGGAATTCTCGGCGGCGTGGGGATAATCGAGGATATCACCGAACGCAAGGAGGCTGAAGAGGCCCTTCGGCAAAGCGAGGAAAAATACCGCCTCTTGGTGGAAAATGTTCGGGAGGCGATTTTTGTGGCCCAGGACGGCATGGTCCGCTATGCCAATGCAGCCGCCCTCAACCTGACCGGATACAGCCTTCCGGAGTTGACCTCCCGGCCGTTCATTGATTTTCTGCACCCGGGTGACCGGCAGATGGTTCTTGAGCGACATTACAAGCGCGTACAGGGCCTTGACGTATCGTCGGATTATGAATTTCGGATCATTCACCGCTCCGGAGAGGTGAAGTGGGGGGAGTTAAGGGGGGTGTATGTCGAATGGGAGGGCCGGCCGGCCACCCTTAACCTTGTGGTCGACATTACAGAAGAGAAAAAAGCACAGCAGGAACGTCAGGAACTGGAAGATCGGCTTCGCCATGCCCAGAAAATCGAGGCCCTGGGAACCCTGACCGGCGGGGTGGCCCATGATTTCAACAATATTTTAAGCATCATTCTGGGTTATACTGAGCTGGTTCAGGCCGAAATGGCCGATCTGCCGGAAGATCATCCCGCATCCAAAGGACTGCGGCAGATCAGTGCTGCCGGCATTCGTGCCCGGGACGTGGTGCGCCAGCTGCTGACCTTCAGCCGGCAGGGGGAGGAGGAAAAAAGCGCCCAGAATATCGGCCTGATCATCAAGGAAGGCATGCGCATGATGCGTTCGACGATCCCGTCTTTTATTGAGATCACCGAGCAAGTCCGCACGGATCTGCCCATGGTCATGGCCAATCCCACCCAGATTCATCAGCTCATTGTCAATCTTTGCAAGAACTCCTCCGATGCCATGGCTGATGACGGCGGTGGCCTAACGGTCAGTCTGTCTCCGGAAACCCTGGAAGAACAGATTCCCGCATTCGGTTTTGACCTGTCTCCAGGTGATTACGTAAAACTGACGGTCAGTGATACCGGGCACGGCATCCCCGCAGATGGCCTGGAGCGGGTCTTTGATCCGTATTATACCACCAAGGATGTGGGCAAGGGCACCGGTCTGGGGCTTTCCGTGGTGCTCGGCATTGTTCGGGATCTTGTCGGCGGCATCCGGGTGGACAGTGAAGAAGGTCGGGGAAGCCGGTTTGAAATCTTTCTCCCTGCACTGCGCGAGCCGGCCGAGACGCCGTCCCCGCGGGGCCGGGAGATGCTTCCCGGCGGCACCGAGCGGATTTTGTTTGTGGATGACGAAAAGGCGGTGACATCCCTGAATGAACTGCGCCTGCAAAGACTTGGCTACCGGGTGACGTGCGAAACGGATCCGGAAAAAGCCCTGCAGCAGTTTTCCAGCGATCCGGAGGGATTCGATCTCTTGATCACTGACATGACCATGCGGAAAATGACAGGCGACGTGCTTGCCGGGGAAATCCTGAAAATCCGTCCGAACATGAAAATCATCCTCTGTACCGGTTACAGCGAGAAGATCTCCGAACAATCCGCCCGTCGGGCCGGCATTGCCCGGTACCTGGAAAAGCCCGTGGACCTGTCGGTCATGGCCGAGGCGGTGCGGGCCGTGCTGGATGAATGACCGGGCCGCTTACCCGCGCGCCGGCTCGATGCGACAGGGTACAAACCGGTGCATGGGAGTGCCCAGCGGGTCCCGGTGGGCAGCATCGGTCAGGTCGTTTGCGTTGATGCCGTACACCTCGCCGTTGTAAATCAGGCCGAACCCGTGGGGCACCAGGACCATGCCCGTGCGGACCCGGCTGCTGACCCCGAGTTCGCCGGTCTGGCTGCCGGCCGCTGTGACTATCCGCACCGGATCGCCGTCAGCCAGGCCGAGGCTTTCTGCATCCGCCGGGCTCAAGGCCACAGTGCATGCCCGTTTGCCGCGGTTCCACTCCGGGTTGCGCATCAGGGTGTTGGCGTTGTATTTCATGTGCCGGCCTGCGTTTAACACCAGCGGGAAGTCGGCCGGCATCTGCAGATCCCGCGTCTCGTTTTCCGGGGTAAGATCGCGCACGCCTTGTTCAAGCTCCGGGATAAACACCTCGATTTTTCCGGACTCGGTCCGTATGCCGGCCATGGGATTGTCCGCGTCCGCCTTGCCGACCCAGATCCCCTCGGGATGATCGAGCAGGGCCTGAAAAATCCGGTCGCCCTGGTCGGGCCCGGGTGCAAAATCGGCCCGGGCGGCATTTTTCTGAAAGCTCTTGGGCGCATTTGCCAGCAGGCCCCAGAGGCCGGCACATGCCGCGCTGTCCCATGTCTGTCCCAGGGTTTTTGCCAGAACAAAAGGCATTCGCTGGAGGGCTTCAGGGACCCGGCCCGCATATTCCATGAGCCTGGCGCCAAAGTCGAGCCGGCTGCCGCCCCGGGCCGCGGCCTGCAGATCGTCCGGGATTTCCGGGATCAGTCCCATCCGGTCGGCGATCCGGGTCAGGATCTGGGAGGCTTCCAGGCAGTTTTCCGGCGGATCCACCACCGGCTGCCGGAGCTGCAAAAACACTTCCGGGTAGGTCACGGGGAAAAAGGTGGTGTCCCAGGCCTCGTAAAAGGTGCGGCAGGGCAGCACGTAATGGGCATGCCGGGCGGTTTCGCTCAGCACAATGTCGTTTACCACCAGCAGGTCCAGGTTGTTGAAGGCCTTTTCATAGGCCTTGGTGTCCGGATAGGCGCGCAGCGGGTTGCATGCGCTGACAATCACGGCCCGCAGCCGGTCTTCGCGGCCGGAAAGAATCTCTTCGGGCATCACAGCAGGCGGAAACGAGCCGGCTGCGGCCGGCGGCATGTCGGTTGACGTGGTCCGCCAGGTTTTGGGATCCCTTTCATCGGCATGAAATCCCATGGGCATGACCATGCCGGGAATCACGTTTCCGCCGCGCACGCCGAAAATGCCGCATACCGCGCTCAGGATGGAAAGCAGGTAGGAATTGAGCGTACTGTGACGCCCCATGTAAATGCCCAGGTCCGGGTGCATACACCAGCGCCGGGTGGTCATGTGCCGGCAGACCTCGCGCACGGTGTCAAAATCCAGTTCGCAGACCGAGAGAGCGCCTTTGACATCAAAATTTTCAAACCAGGGACGGATGTGCTCCCAGCCTTGCACGCAATCTTTCAGGTACTGCCGGTTTTCCCAGCCTTCATTCAGGATCAGGGCGATCATGGCCCGGGCCAAAAGCGCGTCTGTGCCCGGCCGTACGGCCAGGTGAATATCGGCGATGGCAGCGGTTTCGCTTTCGCGCGGATCCACGGATACCAGCACCTTGTCCGGGTTTTTGCTGAATTCCTTTAACACGATGGGCGCCCGGGGCATCTGGTGGCTTTCCATGCCGTTCCACCCCCAGCCCACCAGCATGTCTGCGGCATGTTCGTCAGGGATGGGGACATTGTACTGCCGGCCCAGCATCCGGCCGGACACCCACCAGGCCCCGGAAAATTCCTGGCCTGCCGAGGAATAGTAGTATTTCGATCCCAGCGCCCGGATCAGGCCCAGGCCGAAGCCCGCCTCCATGTGCCCGCCCTGGGCGCTGCCGCCCATGTAGGCCAGGCACCGCGGACCGTGGCGATCCAGCAGGTCCTGCAGCTTTTTGCCGATCTCATCGACGGCCTGCTCCCAGGAAATCGGCTCAAACCGGTCTCCGATCCGTTTGAGCGGTTCGGTGATCCGGTCTGCCGGATACTGGTGGTACGTGACATTAAGGCCCTTGCGGCAGGCATAGCCCCTGCTTCTCGGATTGTCCTTGTCCGGCCGCACCCGGACCATGCGGCCGTCTTCGACCTTGACTTCCAGGCCGCAGTTCTGGGCGCATAAAACACAGCCGGTCTTGTGCCATTTTTCCATGGATTTTCTCCCGGAGAAACGAGTATGATTGTTTCTTTGATTCCCGCGGATAATTTATGTGACATCAGGTGCCGGTATAATGGCTATTGTGACGGCTTCTCCTGATAGACGGGAATGCCCTGTTTCTGCAGATAAGCTTTTAACTCGCCGATGTCTATTGTTCCGAAATGAAACACCGAGGCGGCCAGTAGAATCGTGGCGCCGGCTTCTGCGGCTTCACGGAAATGTTCCATTTCGCCGGCCCCGCCGGAGGCCACGATTTCGGCGGATACGGCCTGTTTCAGGGCCCGGATCACCGGCAGATCGTAGCCGGTGCGCGCGCCGTCGCCGGCCTTGCTTGTGGGCAGAATTACGGGCACCCCGTATCCTTCCACGCGCTTGGTCCATTGCACGGCATCCGCGCCGGTGGCGGTGCGCCCGCCGTCGATATACACTTCATAGCCCGAAGCCATGGCCGGGTTGCGGTCCACGTCAATGGCCACGGTCACCTTTTCCGCGCCAAAGGCCTTTACCATGTCCGGTATCAGCTCGGGCTTGCGGAAAGCCGCACTGCTTGTGGAAACCTTGTCCGCGCCGGCTTCCAGTATCAACTCCGCGGATTTGACATCCGAGATCCCGCCGCCCACTGTAAACGGCACGGTCACCACATCCGCCACGCGGCTAACCACATCCAGCATGGTGGCCCGGCCTTCCACCGTGGCCGTGATATCGAGCAGGGCCAGTTCATCTGCGCCGGCTGCACAATAGGCACTGGCGCATTCCACCGGGTCGCCGGCATCCCGTATATCCACAAAGTGTATGCCCTTGACAACCCGCCCGTTTTGCATGTCCAGACACGGCATGATTCGAATCGGTTTATCCATAATTTGTTCCCGCCTATCAATGTCTTGGATTCATATTTTATCGCTCGCGTATAAGCGTTTTTTGCATAGCACAAATTGCAGCGCTGATACAAGAAGTGCCGCATATTTTCAGCGGCAATCCCGAACTGAAATACTTACCGCATGACCGCCCCGCCGTCCACGTGAATGGCCTGGCCGGTGATGTTTTTGGCGGCTTCAGAGGCGAGA
The DNA here is from genome assembly GCA_021737225.1 of Desulfobacteraceae bacterium. GTDB lineage: Bacteria > Desulfobacterota > Desulfobacteria > Desulfobacterales > Desulfosalsimonadaceae > Desulfosalsimonas. The sequence goes on along the minus strand of JAIPEJ010000001.1, from coordinate 43,719 downwards.
AACAGGATTACATTGGCCATGTCCGCTTCGGTCTGTTCCCGTTTGAGCGGACAAAGCGATTCCACCATGCCCTGGAAAACCGCCCGTGGCGTGGAGCCGACTTTTTCCGCATACGCCTGCAGCTCCTGGTTCTGGCTGTATATGGGCGTCCAGACCCAGCCCGGGCACAGGGCGTTGACATTGACGTTGTACCGGCCCATCTCTGCGGCCAGGCTCTGGGTCAGGCTGATCACCCCGGCCTTGGATGCGGCATAAGGCGTCATGCCCGGTGCCGGCATACGGCCGGCCACGGAAGAAACATTGATGATTTTGCCGTGCTGCTGTTTTCGAAACACCCCGAAAACCGAACGGCAGCAATGCGCTGTGCCCCTAAGGTTTACCTGGTAGGTGCGGTCCCATTCTGCATCCGCGACTTTGGAAAGATTCCGGAATCCGCTGCCGGAGATGCCCGCGCTGTTGACCAGCACGTCGATGCCGCCGAATTTTGCAAGTGTCTGTTCCACCACCCGGTCCACCGCCGCCGGGTCCGAGACATCCATTTCGGCAAAAAAGGCGTTTCCCCCGGACTTGTTGATTTGTTCGGCCGTTTCCTCTCCGGCTTCAATCTTCACATCGCATATCGCGATTTTCGCACCCTCCCGGGCAAAGTGCAAGGCGGTTTCCTTTCCGATGCCGCCCGCAGATCCGGTCACGATAACGGACCGGCCCTGAAATTCGTTTTGAAAGTGCATTGCTACCTCCTTGCTGCGCGCACGGATTTTGATTTTTTCTGCAGCCTTGTCAAGGCCGGGAACAATTAAAACTTTAGTTGATGTCTGTCTGTTTATGCACGGAATAATAAAAGCGCGGATCGTTGGTTGGGGGACGGTTCATCCCATCATCGCCTGTTCTATCCGGGAAATATATTCTTCTACCGCCTCAATCCCGGAAAACAGGTAATTACAAATCTGCCGACCGTCCACAGACTCATAATCATGTGCAAGGAAGTTTCGAAAACCTGCGATTCTGGCAAAAGAGTGGGCAAATTCGGGATCGAGAATACGATTTTCAGATAGAATATCAAATGCTTCCGCATACGTTTGCGGTGGTCGCAGCGCCTTGAGCTTTATTATCAGGATCGCCAGGGCGATGCATGAATCCACCGTTAAATAGAGGTAATGAAGCATTGCTCCGCGATAGACTGGATCAGTGTCAAAGCGCTCGGTACAATCCTTACGAAGGCTTTTGATCAAACCAGCATATTCGCGGATACGGGCTTTTTTCTGCTCAATCCGCTCTCGTATCATACAAAATCCTGTCCCGGCTTTCCTTGAAATCAATGGCAGCATGCAGCATCTGTTGTTCAAAAACACCCCTGGCCCCGGGATCTGCGTCATAAATCAGTCTGCCGTTGATCATGATGTCATAAACCAGGAGTTGGTTGGAGCACGTATTTAGAATAACCACATCAATGTCATTGCGTTTTGTCACACGGGATATCTCTGCGTAAAGAGACAGCTTATGGTTAAGTTCGATTGAGCCGGCTTCGGCATCGAAGTATACGGCAACATCCAGGTCGCTCAGCGAGTTTTCCATTGCCGTGCCGGCGGAGCCGAACACATAGGCAAAAAGCACACGGGGTGTCAATTCTGATAATATGCGGGATATTTCCTCCACCATGGATACCTCTGTCATCGGCGATTTTTCGGTTACCGGTAAGTTCCTGCTTGCCGTATAATAGCTTCATTATACCGCAAAATCAACATACGAATAAGAAATCTCCGGATTGTTCGCATGGGAAACGGAAATATGGACGGTTTTGTATAAAAACGCGCCTTTGATCTACTCGAATCGATGCTGCTTTCCGCGGCTTTCGCACCAGGCCATGGCCGCGGCCTGCATGGAGCCTCCCATTGCCCATATGCCGGGCACTTGCATGGCCATGGTGCGATCCACGGAAATCACCTTTCCGGCGCAAATGCCGATGCCCGCGGTTTGGGCCAGATCCGCGTCGAGCCGCGCTCCGGCTGCCACCAGCAACATGTTGGCTGCCTCGGTTTCACTGATATCGGTATGCACTCGCAGTTCATCTTCATCCTGCGAAATGCGCTGCACCACCTTTCCCGTGATCACCCGGACCTCGCCTGAGCTAAGCTCGGCCCGGATCAGTGCGCCAATTTCCGGTATCGGCAGAAAATGGCAATTATATTTTTCTGATTCCAACTTTACGTATCTTCCGAATCTTGTTATATATTTAAACGTATAAGTCGGGAGCGGGCCCCCAACTGACAACCTTGTTTCAGAAGGAAATGATCAGGCGCCATGACTGAATTTGATGAACTGCAAGCGCTTCGAAAAGAAAATGTCCGTTTGAAAGAGCTTTTGATGCGGCACGGCATTGCCTGGCAGAAGGATTGCGGAGTTGAGCCAGCCGATCAAGCCGAACAATCTGAACAAAGCCCATCATCCGCCTACCATCTTGCCGCTGAGGAAAAGATAAAACTTTTCACGAGCCTGTTCCAGGGGCGGACGGATGTATATGCGTTTCGCTGGGAATCTGCCAGAGGCAAATCCGGGTATTCTCCTGCTTGTGAAAATGAATGGAAACCAGGCCTCTGCCGGAAACCCAAAGTAAAGTGCGGGGAATGTACCCAGCGCCGTCTGCTGCCGGTCACTGATAAGGTGATTTATGATCACTTGGCCGGTAAACATACTGTGGGTGTTTATCCATTGTTGCCGGATGATACCTGTTGTTTTCTTGCCGTGGATTTTGACGGAGCGTATTGGCGAAAAGATGCATGCGCATTCATGAGTTCCTGCCGTGAACTCAATATTCCCGCCGCACTCGAAATCTCACGTTCAGGAAATGGGGCACACATCTGGATTTTCTTTTCCGAGCCGGTGGCCGCCCGTCAAGCCCGGCAACTCGGGACCGCCCTGATAAGTTTTACCTGCGCGCGTACCAGACAATTGTCACTTTCCAGCTATGATCGGTTTTTCCCGAATCAGGATACTCTGCCGAAAGGTGGATACGGAAATCTGATTGCTCTTCCCTTGCAGAAACAGCCACGAGCCAATGGCTGCAGCGTTTTTGCTGATGAGAATCTGTCTCCTTATGCGGATCAATGGGAATATCTTTCCTCTATAAAACAAATGTCCCGGACAGAACTGGAGGAAGCTATTCGCCGGGCAGCCAACGACAGGCATCCGCTCGATGTGGGATTTTGCAGCATTGAAGGCGACACCAAGCCGTGGCAGCCTCAGCCGCCGCCCTCCAATCACATAGCAGGCCCTTTACCTGATTCTTTGCAATTGATAATGGCCAATCAGATTTTTATCGCCAAAGAGAACTTATCCCCGTCACTGGCAAACAGTCTGGTGCGCTTGGCTGCTTTCCGGAATCCGGAGTTTTACAAAGCCCAGGCCATGCGACTGCCCGTATGGAATAAACCTCGTATTATAGGCTGTGCAGAAAATTTCTCGCAACACATAGGTCTGCCGCGCGGATGCCTTGAGCCGCTGTTGAGCTTGTTAAAAGAAAACGGGATACAGGCAGATATTGTGGACAAACGCAAGGCCGGCCGGAGGATTTCCGTAAAATTTACCGGTAAATTAAAACAAGACCAAAAGACGGCTGTTGATGAAATGCTCAAGAAAGACACAGGCGTTTTGTATGCGCCCACCGCTTTTGGCAAAACCATAACCGCCGCCGCCCTGATCGCGCGTCGCAAGGTGAGCACCCTGGTGATGGTTCATCGCACGGACCTGCTCCGTCAATGGCAGGAGCAGTTAACCGGTGTCCTTGATCTTTCCAAGGCCGGGCTGGGTGCACTTGGCGGAGGAAAAAAGAAACTTTCCGGAAAGATCGACATTGCTGTAATGCAATCTTTGGCCCGCAGAAGTGATCTTGGAGAACTTCTGGACGGATACGGTCATATTGTTGTTGACGAATGCCATCACATTTCAGCTTTTTCCTTTGAATCAATCCTCAAAAAAGCCAGAGCCACTTATGTGCTCGGTTTGACTGCTACGCCCGTGCGGCGGGATGGTCATCAGCCAATCATATTTATGCAATGCGGCCCGGTACGTTACAATGCCCCCAGGTCTGAGACGGGGGCCATGCAAATGGAAGTGTGGCCGCATTACCTGCAGTCTCTTGAAACTCCGCCGGATTCGTCTATTCAGCAAGTGTTCCGTGTTTTGATTGACGATTCGGCCAGAAACCTCAGGATCATAAAAGACGTGGTAAAGGCCTATCAGGAAGGCCGCAAGGTACTTGTGTTAACCGAGCGGACAGATCATCTATTTTTACTGAGCGAGGCTTTAAGAAAAGAAGTTAGATATTTATATCCGCTTCACGGCCGCATGTCAAAAAAACAGCGAAAGGCTGTTTGTTCTGAGATCGCTGCGCTAAACGATTCGATTCCAAGGGTTTTGATCGCCACGGGGCGATTGATCGGTGAGGGATTCGACCACCCGCCCCTGGATACACTGGTTCTGGCCATGCCGATTTCATGGAAAGGAACTCTGCAGCAGTATGCAGGCCGTCTTCACCGGGAGCATGCACAAAAACGGAGTGTGCGCATTTATGATTATGTCGAAAATGAACATCCGCAACTGGCTCGTATGTGGCAAAAGCGCAGACGCGGCTACAAGGCGATGGGATATGAAATTAAACCAGCGTATTATGCATTGTCTTCCGGTTGAAATAAAAATTTGATTTTTGATCCCGGGGAGGTTTTAAATGCTTGATTGGATAAAGCTGCTTGATGAACAGCCCCGGTGGTTTACCAGTCGTCGTTTTCGAAGCCCGATAATTATTTTTGCGGCAGGGGCATTATTGCAGGCTGCACCTGTTTCCGGAGCGGGATGGGCCGGATTTGTATTGTTGATTATTTTTTGCGGGACGATTGTCAGGGCAACTTGGCTGTTGCCCCACGAAAAGCGAAAAATCAAGCGGGCAAAAGAGTGCCTGGAACGCCTGGAAATTGAAAAAGCAAGAAAGTTTTTAAAAACAAGAGCGTTAATAAATGGGATTCCATTTGAGGTCGAGCGCGGCATCCTGTTGTCTAAATGCTGTTTTCATGAAAATGACTGGGTCGGCGCGTATTCAGCACTGAATGAGATCAGCGGGCATTATCTTCTTCCGCGGGAAACGGCAAAGCACAGGCAGCAAAAGGGCTTTTTATATTTCAATGCTGGCAACCGCCGGGATTTCATGTCCCTTTTCGGCAAAAATATGGGGAATTTAACGGATCATGGCGATTTGGCGGGAAGAGCCCTTTTAAAAAGTTATTGGCGGGAGTTCCAGGAGGATTTCCCCGGTGCAAAGTCTTACCTGGAGACCGCCATGACTGATCTTCAAGACGCACGCGAGCAGATTTTACTCTACAACAACCTGGGTCGCCTTGAAGGAGTGTCTGGCAATGTCCAGGAGCAGGTTTCTTATCTGTCCAAAGCCGCTGTGCTTTTAAAAGACAACCCCATTCCGTGCTGCTTCCCCCTCGTCTATCACAACCTGTGTATCAATCTGGCTCGTGAAGGCCGCAGATCAGAGGCAACAAAGGTAATTAACGATTATTATGAGGCGACTGATCGCGATAATATCCGACAATACCTGAATTACACCAATGATTATTTGTTGCTGGCACGGGAATTAAACGACCGGGATATGATCAGGCAGGCCCACGGCCATATTGATGAATTATTGGCAAAAGCACTGACTGAAAGTCAGCGGATATCTTTACGTGTAAGCCAGCTTCGCATAAGAAGAAATGACCAAGAGCCTGTTTCGGATTATTTGGGAGTTATCAAAAAACTGGTGGAGGATGCGGAACGACTGGGGGGTAAGGAGAAGATAGCTGCACTGTTGGAGATTGCCAACGATCTGGTGTTTGAACTCGAGGATTGTCATGCAGGCAGAAGCCGGATAGACCCATATTCGCTGCATGAATTCTATACTTCCGTTGTAAGAAGGCTGCTTGCATTTCATACCGTTATAGATCGTGAGTTACAAGAAGCTCCTCCCGCCCTCCCGCTGGTACGGGAACAATGGATGAAGCGCCGGCATAATATATTTAAGCTGGAGATGGAGTTGAACGGTAATTTTTCAGCAGCCAATTTCGGGAAAATGTTTGACAATCTGGAAGAGATGGTCCGGCTGTGGCGGGATAAGCTGTATGATCGTGCAGAAATAGATGCCTGCCTTATAATTTGCGATGAGTTTGTGGCGTATCGGCGGGGATTGGGTGCTCGTTTCCATCAGGATTTCATTCATCGCGCGGTAAGTGCATATAAGGCGGCCGAGGTGCTTCTTTTGAAAAGATTTGAAAGACCGGAGTTTCAGAGCCAGATGATCGGGATGGCCTATTATGCGTTACACCTTGGCATGGGAAAAGATGCCGTGGCCTTCTGGTTCACTCACGCCTCCCGGCGAGGTGTCCAGCTTCGCCATTATGCCGCATGGTTTCGAAAGCAATATCAGGAAGTAAGGGCCTTTCTGAACTCTGATAAATCTTAGGCGCTTTTGTGGTTTAAAGAAAATCAGGGATATGGTACATACATCGATATCCAGACAGGGAGGCCAAAAATGGGCGGAAAAGAAGAAATCCTGTTTTTTCTCAGAAAGCACAAAAAAGAGCTTGAAGAACGCTTTTCCGTAAGCCGGATCGGTCTTTTCGGCTCAGTGGTCCTTGGGACCGATGAGGCAGGCAGTGACGTGGATATACTGGTGGAACTGGACCAGCCCACCTTTGACCATTACATGGACCTGAAGTTTTTTCTGGAAGACTCCCTTGGCCGGCCGGTGGATCTTGTACTGGCCGATTCCTTAAAACCCCGCCTCAAGCCGGTTATCTCCAGCGAGGTAGCCTATGTATAGAGATTTTCGGCTTTATATAGACGATATTCTGGATGCGGTTGATCAAATCAGGATTTACACAGAAGGACTGGATGAAACTGCCTTTAAAAAAGACAGAAAAACCCAGGATGCCGTTATCCGGAATCTCGAAATAATAGGTGAGGCGGCAAGGAGCCTGCCTCAACATGTTCAGGAATCTACTCCCGATGTTGATTGGCGCAAGATCAGAGGTTTGCGCAATATTTTGATCCACGAGTATTTTGGCGTTAACCTGGCCATTGTCTGGGATATCGTGCAAAATAAACTCCCGGTTTTGGAATCTGCCTGCCGCAATCTCACCAAAAATTTAGAGTAAATGAAATTCCAGGGTCCACCATGACTTCACAAACGGCTTTTTCTCAGCTCCAGGCGTTTTTAAAGGAGATGTTCCAGTTTGACGACCATGATCTGGATTTCGGGATATACCGGATCATCCGGCTCAAGCAGCATTTTATCAGCGCCTTTATTGACGGTGAAGGAAAAGATTCCCTCCAGGCAGTGGTAAAAGACGCCCTGGCAGGCGTGCAGCAGATCTCGGCAGAAACGGCCCGCAACTGGCTTTCCGCCTTTGCCGCACAATTCGGCAAGCAGGGGGAAAAGCTGTGGCAGCCCCTGGCGGAAAACCCCAATGACGCGGCCGCCCGGCAGGGGTTTGCAAAACTGCTGGAACTTGCCGAAGAGCCGGACCGCAAACAGGCCGAACACCATCTGGAAACCCTGGCCCAGGCGCAAAAACTCTCCCTGCCGGATCTCGAAGCCCGGGTCTACAATCATTTGCTCAATTTTTTCGGCCTGTATTACAGCAACGGCGATTTCGGCTACAACACCCGCGCGGCCCATGCCTTCCAGGTGCCTTATGAAGCCGGATATGACGGCGCAGACACCATGTTTCACTGGAAGCACAAGGATTCCTACTACATCAAGACGGGCAACGGGTTTAGAAGCGTGCGCTGCGAGGTAAACGGGGCCCGGTTGGAGTTCCGCATGCAGTCCGGCGCGCAGCACGACGAATCCACCGCCCGCAACAACGTCAAGGAAACCACCAACAAGCATTACCGGCTCGAAGATATCCGGCAAACACAGGAAAAAGCCCCGGACGGATCAAGTCAGACCGTCTGGCAGGTCCTGTTTTCCCTGGCCCCGGAATCCACGCCCAAGACCGAAATCTATCAGCGCATCTGGCAGACCGTGTTTGCCGACAACACGGAGCTTGCCCCGTATCTGCACAAAAAGCCGGAGGCAAAGCAGAAGAATCCCGGCAAGCCCCTTTTCAACGACCTGACAGACACCCACGACCAGGTCCAGGGCGGCCAGATCAAGGCCATATCCCAGCTCCGGTTAAAAGCGGAAACCTGGAGGACAATGAAAAGGTCAATATCGCGGTCAGCGGGCATCTCGATGAGCTGGCCGAAAAACTGACCCAGGTGCACGGCAGAAAATTTTTCGTGCATTCGTTTATTCTGCTCAGGGATTCGTCTCCTTTGGGCACCTCCGGAGAAGGCATTCCCCCGGATGAAAAAGCGCTTGAAGTCATTGACGCCATGCGGGGCAAAAACGTGCTACGCCTGGACTGGTCCGAGAGCCGGGAAAACGGAAGTCTGATTGACGGCCGCATCAGCGGCAAAACCTATCTGGACATGATGTTTGAAACAATCGGGGTGAGGTTTTGAATCCCATGTTTCTGCACAGGGGCAGCATTTACCGGGTTGACGGAAGCACCGTCGTGCCGGTGGCCGATGTCGGGCAAATGGCGTATCTGGATAACCATGTCGGGATTTTGGCCGCCATCTGCGGCATTCCCGCAGATCCGAATCTGGCTGACGCCGGCCTGGGCGCTTCGGTGCGGGTGCAAAAGATTGATTCCGGGGGAGGGCTGACCCCCTTTCACCATATTTTTCTGCCTGAAGGCCAGGCAGTCGGAAGTGCGGCTATATCAAAGAACCTGCTGTTTGTAACCGGGCACCTGGGAGAACACGTGCTGGGATTTTTTGACCTGAATGATTCCCGGCCGCAATTTAACCCGGTGGAAGTCCCGGATAAAGTGAAAGACAAGGCTTTTGACGAGCTGGTCATCGACGGCGACATTCTTCTGGCCATCGATGATCTGATCATGCCCAAATGGCTTGTGGTCTATGACCTGTCCGATCCGGCAAAACCGGCTACATCAGGCGTTTTTGAGCTCATGGAAGGGATCAATGCCTCGGTGGACAGGGCGGTGGCAGGACCGGACCATCTGGCGCTTTTGTGTAAAGGCTTTCACCAGGCGGGCGCATATCAATCCGTGCAGATTTATGACAAGAATGATGCTTTCAGGCCTCTGGACGAAATTGAACTCTGGCAGGGGTCGCTCGATAACCTCAAGGGGCCGGATATTGAGATATCCTTTGACAACAGCCGGCTCTTGATAGCCGGGTACAAATCCGGCGTGGGGGTTCTGGAATGCGCCCGCCGGGCCGCAAAGGAGCTGCAAAAGCCAAAAATGCTGTGGCTGACCGATGATGACGGAAATCCGGTTTTTGTCCGCGACGCCGTTTGCCTGCCCTTTTCTGAAAGCATAGCCGTATGGACAGATGAAAAAAGCGGCCCGTTTATCGTGAACCGGCAGAAACTGGCTGCCCGGTCATCATGAATAAGGCGGAATCAATGGGTGAATGGCCTTGCCTATTTTTCACTCAAGCCAGGGATGCGCGCCCATTTGTGTTTGGCAAGTTTATGGTCAAAGGTGTATCTGGATAACCCGGTCCATTTCATCAAGCGATACTGTCTTTTGGGGCCTGGGCAGCATACCCTTGAGCCGGCTGACCGGTTTATGCCTTGCCACCAGCCGTACGCCATGGTCATCTTCGATTATAAACCCCACCCGGTCTCCGGCTGTAAGGCCCAAATTTTCTCTTAAATCTTTCGGCAGGGTAATCTGTCCTTTGCTTGTCAGGGTTGCGTGCGTTCTGATCTCCTGTTGTCTTCTGTAATTCCTCTCTTTATAGTAAGAAATTTCAAGCCGTTTCTGAAAAATTTTTTACCGCAAAACCCCGGTCTCCTGCGTTTGGTAGCATCTCTTGATCAAAAACGTATGCGGCCCCATGATTGGCATCGTAAACCAGTCTGCTTTTGACCTGCTCGAATCAATGCTGCTTTTCGCGGCTGCCGTACCAGGCCATGGCTGCGGCCTGCACCGGGTCCCAGGGGGAGGAAAGCGGCGGGGTGTAGGAAAGATCCAGGTCGCATAGTTCCCGGATCTGCATTTTGTTGTAAAGAGCCGCGGCAAAGATATCGATGCGCTTGGATACCTCGGAGGTGCGGTGGCCGACCATCTGGGCCCCGAGCAGGCGGCCGGATGATCGGTCGCCCGTGATGCGGATGTGCAGTTGTTCTGCTCCCGGGTAGTAGGCCTTGTGATCCGGGGTGACAAGCGGCACGGTCAGGGGATCGAATCCCGCGTCTGCCGCATCCTGATCCTTGAGGCCCGTGCGGGCGGCCACCCGGTCAAAAACCTTGACCGCCTGGGTGCCCAGGCTGCCCTGAAACTCGCATTTTCCGCCGGCCATGTTTTCGCCGGCCACGCGTCCCTGCTTGTGGGCCGTGGTGCCCAGGGGCAGATAAACGTGGCGCTCCAGGAGGCGGTGCCAGGTCTGCACGCAGTCGCCTGCTGACCAAATGCCGGGCTTTTGCGTGGCCATGGTGCGGTCCACGGAAATCGCGTTTCCTGCCCCAATGCCGATACCCGCGGACCGGGCCAGGTCTGTTGCAGGCCGGGCCCCGGCTGCCACCAGTACCATGTCGGCTGCCTCGGTTTCACCGGTATTGTTATGCACCTGCAGTTCATTATCTCGTGAAATGCGCTGCACCGCCTTTCCCGTGATCACCCGCACGCCGACGGATTCAAGCTCGGCCCGGATAAGCGCGCCCAGCTCCGGGTCAAGGGTGGTCAATACCTCCGGGGCGAATTCAACCAGCGTGACTGCGATGCCTTTGCGGGTCAGGGCGTCGGCCATTTCCAGGCCGATGTAGCCGCCGCCGATGACAACGGCGCGCTTCGGCTGGTTTTTATCCATGAACCGCTTGATCGCAAAGCTGTCTGCCATCCAGCGCAGAAAAAACACGCCCGGAGAATCGAGCCCCTCAACGGGCGGTTTGATTGACTCGGCGCCGGTGGCGATCAGTAGCTTGTCATACCCGATCCGGCGGACATCCCCGCCGGCAGCGCGCATACTCACCTGTTTGGCCTCCGGATCAATGGATATCGCCTCGTGGGCCAGCAGCAGGTGAATGCCCTTTTCCGTGATTTCTTCGGCGGTGCGGTGGACAAGTTCCCGCCAGTCAGCCACCTCGCCGCTTAAATAAAACGGCAGGCCGCATATGCTGAAGTTGGGGTAGGCGTCTTTTGCCACTACCGTGACCTCAGCCCGCGGATCGAGTTCCCGGATCCGCAGGGCCGCGCTGATGCCCGCATCGCTTGCGCCGATGATCAGCATCCGGTGGGTTAAAGAGGGATTCATCCTGTTAAACTCCTTGGCTGTCTGTCAGCAGGCAGCCGTTTTCGGCAGCGTTTCAAAAAGGGCCTCGATCCGGGTTTTGAGCTGGCCGACATCCGCATCCGAGTAATCGGTTTCCACCTTCAGAAATGAAAGGCCGTGGTTCTGGGTTACATGATCTGCGACCCTGCGGGATTCCACATTGTAGCCATGGCACGCTTGCAGGATAAAGTCAATCACAGCATCCGGCCGGTAGGTTTCGATCAGTCCGGACAGCGCCTCCATGCGCCCGCTATTGGGGGTCATGCAGGCGCACGGAAGTTTGAGATACCGGGCCGCTATGGCGCCGATGGGGTCGCCGGTGTTTTCCTCTATGTCATGGCTGAATATCTTGGTGCCGGTGCAGGAATCCGGTGCCACAACGATCCCGCCGGCTTCCTCGATGATGCGGAAGATTTTGGCGGCATCCCCGCCGACCGGGCATCCGGTAACCAGCACGCGCGGTGCCTCCGGGCTGCCGAAGTATTGCCCGTTTTGCCTTCTTTTCTCCAGTTTTTCAATTTTTTCTTCCAGCAGCGGGATTACGTCCTGGCCGGTGGACGGCATGGCCAGAAAGGAGATGTCGTAGATTTCCTTCCAGCTGATCACCGGCGGGTGAAGCGCTGCATATTCAAATATTTTCCGGGCCAGCCGGTTTTTCCGGTTGGACCAGGAAATCGCCTTCTCGATTTCTGAATCCGCGGCTGACCGGCCGGTCTGCTGCTCCAGAAAATCCCTGAGCTTGACAATCATCCGCCGCCATGCGGCTTTTGCCTCATCTTCTTCCGGCATCTGGGGCAGGTCCATGACATGCAAGGGGCGCAGCCCCGAGATTTGCTCGAACATCTTTTTCTTGCCGTCGCAGGTGGTCTCTGCCACCACCACGTCTGCCGCAGTGAAAAACGGGCAGGTGCCTTCGCGGATAAAACCGTAGCTCGACTTGATCAGCGGGCAAAGATTTGCCGGCAGCACTTCTTCGGCCGATTCGATGGGCACCCTGGAAAAGGCACACAGCAGGGCCGGCACGATTCCCATGGCCTGCATCAGCTCGATGGGGGCATAGCCGCAATAGATGCCGGCAACCGGCCATCCTTGTTCCTTTTTCTGCAACACGTACTGCAGTGCCCGCTTTGCCGGGGGTTCTTTGTCAAGTCCGTCATTCATCAGGGGTTCCGCGGGTGCTTTGCTGTGCATAAACCGTCTCCTTTCCGGATGTTGATATGTTTTACAGACAATGGAGCGGTTTATAGGCCGGGAATATGGGTTGGGTCAAATTTTTAATTTCTATAAATAGTTATATTTTCATACAAAAATTCTATAAAAACAATCGAAATATATTGCAGGCGGGCTGAAATGTTTTTGAAAAATTGCGGCAGTTGTTTTGACATGCCGAGATTTTTAAAATATGCTGTTTTTTCGGTTTGTAATTTTGTTTCTGCAGGCTTTCAATGATGACAGGCTTATTGTCTGGCAGGCTTCATATGAAAAAGTTCACAGGAAAAACCGACGGTGATTTTCAGGAAAACAGCCCGGGCACATTTTGCGATATCACCTCCGTGATTCAGTCTCAGCACCAATCTGCTTTGCGACGCCAAGGGCCGGGTTATTGGGGGCGTGGAGACCTTCCGGGATCTTTCGGATATACAGGAGTTCCGGCGCCAGATTGACAGGCAGTATGTAAAAGAAGACATTGTAGGCAAGAGCCCGCAAATGCAGAAAATCCTGTCTTTTTTGCCGGATATTGCAGAAAGTGACAGTGCGGTTTTAATCCAGGGCCCCACCGGCACCGGAAAAGAGCTGGTGGTCCGGGCCATTTACAACCTGAGCCGAAAAAGCAAGGGCCCGTTTGTTGCGGTCAATTGTGCGGCAATGCTGGAAGGGCTTATCGAGTCCGAACTTTTCGGCCATGTCAAAGCAGCGTTTACCGGTGCAGACCGGGAAAAGGCCGACAGGCGCTCGGCATCAGCCGGAGCACCCTGTGGCGGAAAATGAAAAAGCTGGGCATTACAACCCCGGAGACATGATGTGAATGAAACCTCGCTGAGAATTTTCCTGTAATTTAAATAAAAACTTTGATTCAGAGCGATTAGGAAAAATTAAGGCCCGAAGCAGCTTGAATACCATGAAATTTGAAACCTTTCAGGCCGGTGTCTGGCAGCAGTGCTATCAATACAAGAGCTTTGAGCCGGCGATAGTCAATCATGAATGGGTGTGGGAAAATTCCGCCATCAACACCCTGCTGGCGGAGGCCAACAGGGCGCTGGGCGAGTTGAACGCCTTTTCGCTGATCGTGCCAGACATTGACCTGTTCATTCAAATGCACGTGGTCAAGGAGGCGCAGACCTCAAGCCGGATCGAGGGGACCTGGACCGGCATTGATGAGGCCGTGATGTCCGAGGAGCAGATCGAGCCTGAAAAACGCGACGACTGGCGGGAGGTGCGCAATTATATCGAAGCGGTGAACACTGCCATCGCCGAGCTGGAAAGACTGCCATTGTCCAACCGGCTGCTCAAGCAAGCTCATGAAATCCTGATGCGCGGGGTCCGGGGCGAGCACAAGCAGCCGGGAAGCTTTCGAACCAGCCAGAACTGGATCGGCGGCTCAAGCCTTGCAGATGCAGTTTTCATTCCACCGCATCCGGACGGGGTGCCCGACTTGATGGGTGACCTGGAGGCATTCTGGCACAATGAAAAAATAACCGTGCCGCACCTGATCCGGCTGGCCATTAGTCATTACCAGTTTGAAACCATCCATCCGTTTCTGGACGGCAACGGCCGCATCGGCCGTCTGATGATCCCGGTGTACCTGGTAAGCCATGGCCTGCTGGCAAAACCCTCGCTTTATCTGTCTGATTTTTTCGAGCGGAATCGGGCGAGCTACTACGATGCCCTAATGCGGGTCCGGGTGGCAAATGATCTCATCCACTGGGTGTGTTTCTTTCTGCAGGGGGTGGCGGAAACCGCTGTGAAGGGACGAGATGTCTTCCGGGAAATCCTGGTGCTGCGTAACGAGGCCGAACATTCCGTCATGGAATTGGGCAGACGTGCCGCAAATGCGCGGCAGATGCTGAATTTGCTTTATCGCAAGCCGGTTGTTTCAGCAGGCGATATCGAACATGCGCTGGGAGTCAGCACGCCCACGGCCAACACCATGATCCGTAAGTTCCAACAACTGGGACTGCTCAAGGAAATCACTGGACAGCAGCGAGGGCGGGTCTACTCATTTGATCGTTACCTTAAATTGTTTCTTAGTTAAAAAAAAGCGGTTTTCTTTAACTAAGCCGCTGGTTAAGTTAAATCAAATGACCCCGTAAACCACCCCGCAATATTCAAGAAGCCTTGAAAAAAACCGCACAGGCGCTCGGCATCATCCGGAGCCCCTGTGGCGGAAGAGGAAAAAGCCGGGCATTACACCCCCTGAAAGTGAAACATAGCCTGCAACGGTTTCACTGTTTAAAACATCTTTTGCCCCTGTAAGTTTTTTTCATTTAACCGGACCGGGGTTGGGATCCGGGAGCCCGGGCGTTTTCTCATCCCTCGGTCCCGGGATATCCCCGTTCCTTCCACCGCGCCCAGCCGTTTTCCATGAGCCTGGCATTTTTATAGCCCGTGTCCTTGAGCAGCCGCACCAGCTCACGGCTCAGAGGGCATGGCGCTTTTTCGCAATAGACGACAATTACTTTGTCTTTATCCGGTACCGCCTCCATGAAGGTTCCCAGGTGATCGAATACATCATGTTCCGGGATATTGATCGCCCCTGCGATGCGCCCTTCGGCGAATGCTTCCGGAGAACGGGTGTCAATGAACACCGTCTCCCGCGATTCGTGGAAGGCAAGGGCCTGCTCCATCGGGATCATCATATTGCTGCCGTCTGTTGCAGCTTCGAGCCTGGCCGCAGGCGACCAGTCCGTAATCAGTGCAATGCCGTCTTCCCGGAAATGATTGGCCGCAAGCGCCATGATACCGGCGAGCAAAACAATAGCCCCTGCCTGCCGGAAGGCATTTTTACAGTCTTTACGGTTTTGATCTTTCATGGTGTCAATTCGCGGGTTTCAATTACTCTGACGGCAATTGACCAAGCAGACGATCCAGTGCCTCTGGAATCGCTTTGCCGCTCCTGTACTGCTCAGGTTCTTCTCCGGGCCTGATAATGACGCAGGTGGGTGTGGTGCGGAGATTGTATTTGTTCATGATTTTCTTCCATTGATTTATCACGGGCTGTGTATCGAAAAGGTTGATATCCACATTGTTTTCTTTCAGGGCTTGCATCATCTCCTTTTCGGATTCAACTTTCTTTTTTTCCGCCAGCCGGAACAGCAAATTGCGGGCGTGCATGATTGACTCCGGTGAAGAAGACGCCTTGGCGGCATAAAGAAAATACCGGGCATACAAAGAGGAACGGCGGTTGAATGGCGCGTCCACAAAGGTTACTTTTGCACCTGAAGCTATCAGCTCCGGCAGTTTTTCATCAAGGACGGGCTCGAGACTCTGGCAGGGCGGGCAAAAATAGTCAGTGAAAAGCACAACTTCAACCTGTCCGCTGCCGATGGTGAACACGGCTTCAGATTGCTCTCCCACTCCCATTTCAGCCAACTGCCGGTAAACCTTATCTTTGGCCAGAAACCCCGTGTGCCGGAACACCTCTTTGCCGTTTGCATAGTAGAACACCTGCACCGGGATTGACCGGATACCGAATCGGGCTGCCAGCATTTGTTTTTCTCTTACATCAACAAAAACCACATTGAGGCTGTCGGCAAAATCCTTGCGCAACTTATCCAGGATGGGCTGCATCTTATCGCACGGAACACAGCCGTCTGCCCCGAATTCCACCATTGTGGGCAGTCCGGAATTCCGGGCCTTGTCCACGGGGTTGTCCATGGCAATACGGCTCTGCTTTGCAACCCACTGCTGATTTACCCGCATGTTGACATCCGCAGCCAATTCACCGATATAATCTGAAAAGAATTGCTGCTTTTTTTGCTGCGTCAGATAGTCGCGGATGGCGTCTTTGACCTGCTCAAAAGGCCTGTCACCGACCATGTCCCTGTTGGTCTGATAAAAGTTGCGGGCCTCTTGTTCAGTGACTTGCATTGTTTCGGTTTTGCGATCAATTAGAGCCTGGAAAATTTCCCGGTCACTCCGGTCTTCGGATGTGAGTCCGGCTTTTTCCGCCTCATTTCGCAGAATCTTCCGGGTGGCCTCCTGGTCCAGCAAAAAGAGCAGATTTTTTTTCATCTGCGAACGGATTTCAGCGTCCAGGCCATTGAGCTTCTCGGTCAGCTCGGCCCTGCGGATCGTAACATCTTCTGATTTGAGCAGAATCTGTTTATCCATGGATTGGAGACGAGCGTTTTTGAGTATGCCGCTGACAAGCCCCGGGTATTTTTCTTCAACGGTTTGGCCCGTGGATTGGCAAAAACCGCTGCCTGCCGTAAACACGAGCAAAAACGCCAGCACGGCAAGCGCGGCCGATGCCCTGACTAGGCCGGGATACGTTCGTGCTTGATTCATATGGAATCCTTTCTGTATCAGATAATCCGGATCAGACGATGCCCGTCAAGGGACCGGCAATGAAATATACGCCCAGCAGACCGATGACCACCCCGGCACCCTTACGGAACCACACGCCCGCACCCTGCCATGCGGCGCTTTCGGTGAGTCTGCGGACCGCCGCGGCCGAGCTTCCGGCAAATACAATCGGCAGGCAGTGGCCCAGGGCAAACAGCAGCATCATCACGGATCCGGCGAAAATCTCCTGCTGGACAGTGACAATGGCCAGAATCGGGGCGATAAAGCCGAACGTGCACGAACCGGACAAAATTCCGTAGGCCAGGCCCAGGCCGAAAGCCCCGTGCACGCCCCGCAGATTGAGGCGATAGAGCAGCCCGCCGGACATGGTGCATGCCTGCACGCCCATCATGCCCAGTGCCACCCAGATCAGAACCACACCTACCGCCACCTGGAGCCATATGCCCACATCGCCCAGCATGCGGCCCAGCATGGCGCACACAATGCCCACTGCCGCAATTGTGATGAAAAGCCCCAGCGTAAATGCGCCGGCATACCATCCGGCCCGCTTCGGGTTCACAGCGGTTTGCTGACCGCCCACGTAAGCCACGATCAGGGGGATGGAGGCCAGGTGGCATGGGGAAAACAGCACGCTGATCATGCCCCAGGCAAAAGCGCCCGCTGCGGCCACAGCCAGGCCGCCGCTCATCATCTGGTTCACGGTGATCAGAAATTGGTCCAACATCTCGTCATGCTTTTATTTTCTATGTTACGATTGCCCCGTAGATCATGCCCACGATCGTGGAGAGCACCACGATGATGGCAGCAAATGTCCCGGTTTTTTTCCATCCCATGACGCTGCCGATGACGACCAGGTTGGGCAGCGAAAGCGCCGGGCCGGCCAGAAGCATGGTCAGCGCCGGCCCCTGGCCCATGCCCGAGCCCAGAAGTCCCTGAAGAATGGGCACCTCGGTCAGGGTGGCAAAATACATCAGCGCCGAGGCCAGGGCGGCAAACAGGTTGGCCCAGACAGAGTTGCCGCCCACCAGTTCGGCCACGAAATGCTCGGGAATCAGTGCCGGGTGCCCGGGCCGGCCCAGGAAAAATCCGGCAAAGAGCACGCCTGCAAAAAGCAGGGGGAAAATCTGCTTCATAAACCCCCAGGTGGAGTCCACCCACTGTCCGAGTTCTTCGCGCTGAAACCAGGAGTAGAGGATAAAGCCCAGGATTACCAGGAGAACTGCCGTAATGATCCACTTGGCATGAAATATGGTTTGCCACAGCACGGCCGCATCCTGTGAGGGCTTTGCAAAAGCTGCAAATATCAGGATCAGGATCAGCACCAGCATGAACATGGCCTCCTGGGCAAGGGATCGGCCCGTGTCTTCTTCATCCGGCAGGTGCATTTGGCTGGCCTGGCGCTGCGCTTCATCTTTACGGAAGATAAAATGCATGGAAAGCCCCACGATTGCGGCGAAAAATATGGCCCCGATCGCCCTTGCCAGGCCGAGCTGCCAGCCCAGCACCCGGGCGGTAAACACGATGGCCAGCACGTTGATGGCCGGGCCGGAATACAGAAATGCCGTGGCAGGCCCGATTCCCGCGCCCCTGGAATAGATGCCGGCAAAAAGCGGCAGAACCGTGCAGGAGCACACCGCCAGGATGGTGCCGGACACCGATGCCACTGAATAGGACAGCAGCTTGTTGGCCTGGGCGCCGAAATACTTGATCACGGATGCCTGGGAGACGAATACGGCAATGGCCCCGGCGATAAAAAATGCCGGTATCAGGCAGGTCAAAACATGCTCCCGGGCATATTCCCGAAGCATCATAAAGGCTTCCAGGCCGGCCTGGCGAATGATTTCGTGGTTCCAGGGCACGTAATAGGTCACCAGGAAGAAGACTACGAGCAGCAGGAGTTTATAGCGTTCCTTGATATTCATTTTTCTGCCTCTGGGATTTTCAGTCTGAAATTTGACGCTTTCGTAAAAAGTCTTGAAAATGTTATGCCCGCCAAGCAATAAAAATATAACATTTTGATTTTACTTAATCATTTAATCACTTAAAATTTAACACTGCCTGTAAAAAAGACTTTTTCAGGCTTATCAAATTTGTATCGATAAATGGCAATTTAAGAATAAAGTTCGAGGTCTGAAAAGGGGCCCTGCGGTCTGAAGCATGTGCGGGCATTTCACAGACTGCGGGCTTGTGCTTTCCGTACGGATCGGTCCGGGAAAACCACGGTGCGCACCATCAGGTACACGGAAACTGCCAGAAAACAAATATCCCGGATCACGGTCCACAGGTTTGCCGGCCCGTGGGTGACCTGGGTGCTAAAGCAGCCGCAGTGTACATCCAGGCCGCGGATCTGGTTGAATACCAGGGCAGCAGTAAAGGCCGCCATGAGCAAAGCGGCAAGCATTGCCGCACCCGGCAGCCACATCCCGGTTACCAGGCACAGCCCCGCCACCAGCTCAATCCACGGCAGCACCAGGGCCACGGCGTTGACCGCGGCATCCGGCAGGATCTGGTAGTTGTAGACGGCTTCTGCAAAAGCCTGCGGGTGCAGGATTTTGTCATAGCTGGCATATAAAAACACCGCGCCTATGAGGATCCTGGCTAAAACAAATCCGATTTTTTCTGTTTTTTCAAAAAACCGATTATCCATTTTCCCGGTCTTCCTTCTGTGTCGGGAGTCCGGCCCTGCGCCATTTCGTCCAGCCGTTTACCAGAACGCGGACGTCTTCAAAGCCCATGTCTTCGAGAAACAGCGCAAGCTCGTGGCTCAGTTCACAGTTTTCCCCGTCGCAGTAACAAATGATGGTTTTTCCGCCTTCCAGACGGCCTGCGACTTCCATGAACCGCCTGTCCGCCTCCTGCCAGGGCAGGCAAAGAGCTCCTTTGATGTGGCCCTGATTGTACTGGCTTTCAGGCCGTGCATCCACGAACACGGCCTTGTTTTCCGCATGCATCCGGCTTGCCTCTGTCAGGCCGATCACCAGGCTTTGTCCGGAATTATCCGCGAACCGGGAATCTGCTGACCAGTCGCCCACAAGCGGGAGCCCGCTGTCGCGCAAAATATTTGTGCAGACCGCAAGGAGGCATGCAATCACGATGATCGCCCCTGTCTGAGCTACGGCCTTTATCCGGATTGTTTTTCTGGATTTCATATGAATCCTTCGGTGCGCGGTGTGATCACGAATCCCGGTATTTTTCCGGCGTTTCCACGCCCAGGGCGGACAGGTTTTTTATAATGGTTTTCTTGTCCATGAAACCGGTGTGCCGCTTGACCTCCCTGCCTTGCTTATTGAAAAAGATCTGGGTGGGAATGGCCCGGATGCCGTATTCCTTTGCCACCTCCGGGTTTTTCCATACGTCAATGAAGATGATTTCCGCCCGGTCTGCATAGGCTTTCTCAAGTTCCTCCAGAATGGGGGCCATCATTTTGCATGGCCGGCATTTGTCCGCGCCCAGGTCAAGCATGGTGGCCCTGCCGGGCGCGGGGGCTTCGCCCTTGCCTTTTTCCCCTGTTTGCTGCGGGGCCGAGTCAAACGCGGTTCCGCCTTGAAGCAGGCCCCAGAATGCCAGGGCGGTGACAATGAGAAACACAGTGAGGACGATCCGTTTGGTTTTTGGTTTCATGGGTGTTCCTTTTTTCCGCTTATTTTAATTCATGGTTCCTTAAAACAAATCGGTTCAATCCCTGCATGTCACGTGGCATACCCCCGTGGGAGTTTCCACTGCATAAGGAAAATATTTGCGTTTAAACCAGAGGGCCACGTTGACCAGGGCAATCAGCACGGGCACTTCCACCAGCGGGCCGATCACTGCGGCAAATGCCACGCCCGAGTTGATGCCAAACACGGCAACGGACACGGCAATGGCAAGCTCAAAATTGTTGGATGCCGCGGTAAACGACAACGTGGTGGACTGCTCGTAGGTGGCCTTAAACTTCATGGACATGTAAAAGGTTATCAGAAACATGACCACAAAGTAGACGCACAGCGGAATGGCGATGCGCAACACGTCAAGCGGCAGCCTTACAATGTATTCGCCCTTGAGCGAAAACATGACCACGATGGTAAACAGCAGCGCGATCAAAGTGAGCGGACTGATTTTGGGGATGAATTTTCCCATGTACCATTCATCGCCCTTGGTCTTCAGGCCGATAAAGCGCGAGATGATCCCTGCGATAAACGGGATGCCAAGGTAGATGAACACGCTTTCGGCAATCCGGCCGATGGTCACATCCACGGCCGTGCCCTCCAGCCCGAACCATCCCGGCAGGATGGTGATGAAAAACCAGGCATACACGGAAAAAAACAGCACCTGGAAAACCGAGTTAAATGCCACCAGTCCGGCACAGTACTCGGCATCGCCCCGGGCCAGCTCGTTCCAGACCAGCACCATGGCAATGCAGCGCGCCAGGCCGATCATGATCAGGCCCACCATGTATTCGTGATGCCCGGACAGAAATGCAATTGCCAGCAGAAACATCAGAACGGGCCCGATCACCCAGTTCTGTACCAGGGACAGGCCCAAAATCTTGTAATCCCGGAACACCTCGCCGAGCTTTTCATATCGCACCTTGGCAAGCGGCGGATACATCATCAAAATCAGGCCCACGGCGATCGGGATATTTGTGGTGCCCACGGTCACATGATCCAGCAGGTCCGTGACCCCCGGATAGAAATAGCCGGACAAAACCCCTGCAGCCATGGCCAGAAAGATCCATAGCGTCAAAAAACGATCCAGCAGGGGAAGCTTTTTGGCGGTCGATTCGGTCATTTGTTCTTTTTCCGATGCGTTTATTTGATCCACTTCAGTATATCTTCTTTTTTCGGGATTTTGCCCACGGACTTGACCTCTCCGTCCACCACTACGGCCGGCGTGCCGAAAACCCCGTATTTTGCAATTTCCATGGTGTCGGTGACTTTTTCCACGTTTGCCTCCGTGCCGGCCTCTGCGATGGCCTGCTTGACGGTTTCTTCGGTTTGGGCGCATTTCGGGCAGCCAGGGCCCAGTACTTTGATATCCATTTTAAACTCCTCTTTTTGGAAAAAATTCAGCCCCGTGCCTGTCTGGCCCGGGGGGTACGGGTACAGCAGATGTCCTCGCGCCGGATTTCCGGAAGCCGGCGTACCAGCTCGCCCACTTCCGGGTCGTCTTCGAGCCAGTGTCTCAGGTTCCCAATCATGCTGGCCGCATACGGACTGTCAGATCCGTCTGCCAGGGTGTAGTTCACCCACAGGCCGTCTTTTTTGTAGGTCGCCAGTCCAGCTTCTTCCAGGATTTTCAGGTGCTTGCTTGCCGTGGACTGGGCGATGCCCAGGGCTTCCTGGATTTCGCAGACGCACATTTTTCTGCGCTGCAGCATTTTTGCGATTTTGACCCGGGTTGGATCAGACAGGGCCTTCATGACCTTTGTGAATGCTTTCATGATCTGCTTCCAATAAGTTTTCCGGAATTTTCGGTGATCCGCAAATCGTCCAATAAATCGTTAAATTGTAATATAGTGATAGAATTTCGGCTCGTCAATAAAAAAGGATCGCCGCTGCTGCAAGTAAGACCTGTGGTTTTTAGTTGAATCCATTCTTATCAGCAGAAGCTTTAATCTGCGACACTGTAATAGCTGGGGCTTTTTCCCCAATCTGACGCCACCCGCAAACCTGTCGATACGATTCGTTATCGGCGGCCCAGTCTTTACCTCCCTGCAAAGAAAACCTGATGCCATCTATTGTGCGGATTGCCGACAGCAAGACCCCCTTTTTTGCCGGTGCGAAGCTGCCATCCATGAATGCCTCCCGAATATCAATTGTCTAGTCTCTTTTGAGATGAGTTGTAGTATTAAGGCCATAATCAACATTTACAATATTACGATACCCGGTCATAGTCTTTTCATCCCCCCGGGGGTGTCGGATACAAAACGCTACGTTGGCGGGTTACACGGGCGCGAATATTTTATTGGTCCGCTTCCCTGTACCGGCAGCGGATTTTCTTGATGTCTTCCAAGATATCAAAGAAGGCTGCCACAACTTCCGGATCAAAATCCGTGCCGGTGTTTTTCCGAATTTCGTCCCGGATATCCGCGTCTTTCCATGCCGGCTTGTAACAGCGCTCCGAGGACAGGGTGTCAAAGGTGTCGGCCAGAGCGGTGATACGCGCAGATAAGGGAATCTCCATTCCTTTCTTGGACTTTCCAGACATCGGTTCTTCAATCAGCGCCCCCCCGGCCGAGCCGGGATATCCGCCGCCGTTCCATTTTTCGTGGTGATTCAGGGCGATTTCGGCGCTCATTTGATCGAGATCCGTCATATTATCGGCAAAAAGGCGGTAGCCATAGATTGTATGCCATTTCATTTCAGCGTACTCGTCCCTGGTGAGTTTCCCGGGTTTTTTTAAAATCGCGTCCGGAATGCCGAGTTTTCCGACGTCATGCTGCATGGCAGCCAGCCGGATCAGGTCTGCCGTGTGCTGGATCTCATTTCCACATATACCTCTTTTTCGGGCCCATTGTTTGTAGATCGAAGCCGAATAGATACCCACCCGCTGCGCATGCATCCCCGTCTCAAAAGGATCCCTAAGCTCGGCCATTTTCAAAGCCCGCAGTATCCACCCCCGGTAAATCATACCCTTCTCAATAGCTCCTGCCACACCCCTTATAAACACAGGAACCCGAGCTTTGTTTTTAGCGGAAAAAGCAATCACTTCTCCCCGGCGATTTTTTGCGTTTATCAGTTGTATGGCCCCCACCACTCTGTTTTCGAAGATCTTGAGTGGAATGGTCAGGATTGATTTCGTCCTGTAGCCGGATCGTCGGTCATGTGTGGCATCAAAGGCACAAGGAAAATCCGGGGGGAGCCGGTAGGCATCATCGGCGGCCAGGATCCGGTCGGTAAGAATGCTGCAGCCGACGATGGAATCTTTTGTCAGCGGCAATGACGTATCCATAAACTGCTCAAGCCGGATATCGGTCTCTGCCGCCGGGAATAAACTGTTATTTTGCACAGCACTGAATTTCAGTCTGTTGCCGTGTATTATGTAAACCGAACCGGCATCGGCTCCGGCCATCATTCTTGCCTCGAAAAGCACCTTTTCGAGAATCGTGTCCAGATCATTGAACTGGCTGATTTGATTGATCAGATCCGGATGGGGCCCGTCGGTGCGACCATCCACCCCCCGGGTCTTTGTCCTGTGCGAAGTCGTTTCGGGCAAATCCATTCCACGGTCCGCGCCTGGCGTAATGTTTTTTCGCATCTTGAATCCAACAGAATTGTAATGTGTGCGTTGCGGCGTATTTTCCCTGAAAAAGACAGACGTTCAGCGCATTTAAAAGGTTCCATCTTTTGGCCGGAGTTGAACCACGGCAGTTTCTCTGGTTGCGGCCTTCGGTCTTTCGGCATTGAGAAAACGGTGATGCTTTCCGGGGCTCTTTGCCCGGGCCGGTTCAGTTATCAAACGGTTTTTGGGCATCGATTTCGTCGGCAACGGGATCGATCGTGCCATCATATGTGCTCTCCGTGCTGTGGCGTGGGAATATGGAAAAAAGCGGGGCCCAGACATCTGCGACCGATGTGGTTGCTGCATCCGTGCCGGCTGTCTGGATCCCGCCGGGGGTATGGTTTAGAGGGTCTGCGAAAGTCCCACTGGCGGCGGGCTTTGCGTCGATGAAACCAGGCAGCCGCCCCCGTTAAAATATCTGCCGGGACCGCATCCTGTAAATGTCGCCGCGGCCAGCAGGCCGAACAGAACAAGAAATATCAGTTTTTTGTGCATTGTTTTTCTCCTTTTTTAGTTGGATAAATACATTCTTCTTTCAATAAAGCAGGATCCGGAGCGCTTTTGTGATCTTCCGTGCTCAGGATCCCGGCGGGTAACTGCCGGCCGGCTTCGATGCGGGCCCGCGGGGCCTGACCTTGCCGGTGATCTTGAGCACAATGGTGCTGTGTTCCGGACTATTGGTCCGAACCCGGATCTGCTTGATGATCTTTTTTTGCCGGTGTGTTCTTCCGGATGTCACTTTGATTTTCAGCACGCCTTCCTTCCCGGGAAGGATCCGGTCGGGGGTTTCGACCGTGGTGCAGCCTCACCCGGTTTTAACCGACAGGATTTCAAGCGGCGCATCTCCGGTGTTGCGGATTACGAATTCATGCTGCACGGATTTGCCCGCCAGCACCGTACCGAAATCGTGGACCGGGTGATCGACGCTCGCCTCGGGCCCGGTTTCGGGCCGCCGGGAGTCCCCCCGGTCGCCCGGAACTGTATGCACAGCGACTGCAGTTATCACGGCCATGAAAACAATTAATGAAAGCAGTAATTTTGGCATGCTGGCTCCTTTCGTTGGACAGTAGTTGTAGAATAATGCGATATGCGCTTATTCAATCGCAAAGGTCGTTTTCGAGGACATCAAGAATTTTCCCGGAGGCGCTTTCTTCCCCGTAAAGGCCGCATTCTCCGGACATTTGCCGATATGTCTGCTTGTCGTGGAGCAGCAGATGAATATGGGTCAAAAGCGGATTGACGTCATGCCCTACCAGTTTGGCCCGGCCCCGGGCTTCGGTCTCCGGGCGGTTTGTTTTGAGATTTGTCACCAGAACGGGTTTGCCCAGTGCCACGGCCTCTTCCTGAACCCCGCCGGAATCCGTGACAATAATGTGGGCCTGCTGCATCAGCCAGCAGAACTCCGGGTAGGGCAACAGGGGCATCAGGAAAAAATTCGAAATACCGCCCAGGGTTTTTTCCACCTGGTGCCATAATTCCGGGTTTGGATGAACCGGATATACATAGGCGGTATCCGGGTTCTGGATTGCCGAGATTTTGAATGCCTTCCAGATCTGAGCCATAGGGCGGCCGAGATTTTCCGAACGATTGCACGTGACAAGCACCATGCGGGAAAAATCCCGGAGAATACTCTGGTATGACCGGATACGGTGCGAGGGCGGAAGGTGCTTCCGTGCCCGGGCCAGTGCATCAATGCCGGGATGGCCGGTAAGATAAATGGTGTTTTCATCACAGCCCTCTGCAATCAGGTTCTGCCTGGCGGTTTCCGTGGCAACGAAATGATAATCCGACAGGATTGCTGCAAACCGCCGCTCCAGTTCATCGGGAAAAGGCGTGTCCCTGTCGCCGCTGCGAAGCCCTGCGCCGACATGAGCGACTTTCAGGCCAGCGTAAAAAGCATTTTCTCCGGCGGCAACACATGTTTGGGATCCGCCTTCGATGAGAAGCACTTCCGGATTCCGGTTTTTGATCACCTCCTCCATCGGTCGGAGAAAGCCGGAGAAAACAGGTGATAGCCGTTGCGGGTGCGACATGAGATTCAATTTCAGATCCGGCTGGATGTCGAAAGTGGTGAACACATCATCCAGGCCTTCCCGGTCCAGCGTGGTCAGCACAACAGTACTTTCAAACACCGGTTTCCGGTCTTCAGCCTCTCGTATTAACGGTGCGAGCCGGATTGCCTCGGATCGCGTTCCCATTGCAAACATCATTCTGATCGGTCTCATTTTTAAATTCCCCATAGTTCCCGTCACTTGCGAAATGACAGACACATATTGATCAGCTTGTTATTTCATGCTTTCCCCGAATGTTTAATTCTGCAGAAAGCCGACATAATTCCGCACGGACATATTCAGGGCCACTGGCACGGCACCGGCGACGCTGAAAAAAACGGCGCCGCACAGGGCTGTTGCCAGCAGGTCGGACAAGTCCGTGATCGAGCCCGGGAATGCGCCTTCCGTGATCCATTTGGAACCACCGATCAAGGCGACCCCGAGTAGTGCGCCCCCGGCCCCGACCACTGCCGAACGGCCCACAAGTAGGCCGACCAGGCCCGCAGGCGAACATCCGACTGCGGCGACCGTGGCAAGTTCTATTAATCTTTGTGCCGAATCCAGGTAAGTCCAGATTGCCATCGAAAAGGAAAGAAACACCCCCAGCAGCACATAGACGGCATAACGATGGGAGGCCAGGGTTTGCGGTATGCGGGTTTCGGCGATTTCTCCCCTGTCGATGGCAACAGCATGGAGGCGGCTGCCGTAATCCGTAAGCAGTTCCCGGATCTCAGCAAAGTCACGGCCGCTTTCGGGAAAGATCCGGATCACGTTGGCCTTCCCGATTTTGCCGGTGACAGCCTGCAGCCGGGAGACAGGCATGAAAGCCGCCAGATCCGACAGGTCTCCGGCCGGAGGCAGAATTGTTTTTACGGAAAACTCCGATCCGGCAATCCGGATTACATCCCCGGATTGTTTGTCCAGCCGCCGGCCGAGCTCTCTTCCGATTGCCACCTCGTTTTTCCCAAGCTGCCGCAAAGTCTCGTGCGGGCTTACCACCCGGGCCGGATCAATACCCACTACCGGCAGCTTGCCGTCTTTTGTTGGTATACGAACGGACAGGCGTACATCAACTGCCCGGGTATGGGGGGATAATCGAGCAATCAGCGGGTCCACAAGTTCCCGTGTTCCGAAATACCGGGAGCCCAGGTCAAACTGTCGCAAGTCCGCAATCGATTTGTCCGGGGGCACGACGACAATGCCCGGCCCCATCTGGTCGATATCGCCCTGTACCCGGTTTCCCCTGCTTCTCAGGCTCCATTCGATCGAAACAAACATGGAAATCAGCAGGCCGCACATGGTCAGGCCGATAATAAACGACGCTTTCCGGACGGATAGCTCCCGGTATGTCATCCAGAGAATGGATCTCACAGGGCCTTGTCCTCCGCTGAAACGATACGTTCCGCCCGGATCGAGCCCTTTTCCATAAGGACATGCCGGTTCCCGGTCTCAGATAGTTCCGGGTTATGGGTCACCATTACTATGGTCTGGCCCTGCCGGTTGATGCCGCGAAAAAGCTCCATTGTTTCTTGGGTCAGCTCCGGGTCCATGTTTCCGGTCGGCTCATCTGCCAGAAGGATATCCGGCGCATTGACCAGGCCACGGCAGATGGCCACGCGCTGTCGTTCACCGACGCTGAGTTCGACAGGCAGGTGGGAAAGCCGCTCACCAAGTCCGAGGCGGTTGAGCAGATCTTCGGCGCGCTGCATGGCCGCCTTTTTGGACGATCCTGCCAACAGTGCCGGAAAAGCAACATTTTCCAGACTATTGAGATAGGAAATCAGGTTGAATGTCTGAAAGACGAAGCCGATGCGCAGGTTTCGCATCTTCGAACGTCGAGACGGGGATAATGCATACAGGTCTGTTCCGTCGCAGACGACCTGCCCGCTTGTGGGCGGCAGCATGGCGCCCATTGTAAAGAGCAGGGTACTTTTGCCGCTGCCCGAGGCTCCGTTGACGACAATAAATTCGCCCGCTTCCACCTGCATGGAAACATCGTCCACAGCCAGCACGCTGTGATTGGATCTGCCTTTGAATTCTTTTCGAATGTCGTTTAATTGCAGTATCATATCAAACCTTCCGGAAAATGTCTGCCGGGTGGCACCTGGACGCTGCCAGGGCGGGCCAGAGCGCTGCTGCAGCTGACAGCAAAACGCCGGAAAAAACCACCCATCCAAGATTTGTACCTGCGGCCGGGATGGTCTCGCCGAGCAGCAATTCTGAAATCCCCGGTGTCACGGCAACCCCGAGTATCCATCCCAGTATTGCCCCGGCAAGACCGATCAGTGCGGCCAGGCATACAAATAACCCCGCGATCATCCACGGCCGGGCCCCGACGACCAATAGCAGGGCGATATTTTTGAGTTGACCGCGTGTCTGCGAATAGATGCTCAGTCCGACAATCAGTGCAATGAAAAGGCCGCCCAGGATATTTATCAGGGATGAATATTGTGCCACGGTATCAATCATGTCTTTTTGGGCGCTGATTACGCCCTTGACGGTCAATGCCCGTGTTCCGGGCAGATTTTTTTCAATGTCTGCCGCCAGCCCGGAAATGTCTGTGTCGCACCAGCAACCCGAAACCCGCATGGCGCCGAGGCCGTCTGGTTTTCCCAGAATTTTCCGGGCTGCCCCGAGATCCACGAATACACCCGTGTCAAGGCCGTCGGGTGCTTTGTCCAGGATTCTGTTCACCTCAAGTGTGCGCTCCTTGCCCGGACCGGAGATTTTTATAAAATCTCCTGCCGATACCTGCAGCTTTTCCGCCGCCATTTTCCCGATCAGGGCTTGATCGGATTGAATTGAAAGGTTTTGCTTGCCGCTGCGGATGAGTCGGGTGCCGATCAGGGGCACCGGCTGATTGTTGATGCGGGTTTGGCCAAACAGTTCCGCCCGGATGGCCTGAATTTTTTTGCCGACCGGGGATTCCAGGAGTTTTTCAGGAAAGCCTCCCGGCATGAGTTCCTGATCGCCGCGCATCCCGAAAAATTGTCTGATATCGGTCTCCGCCGGGATGATCAAAATGTTGCCGCCGATTTTGTGGGCGTATTCATGGATTCGTTTTTCGGAATATCCGGACAGAGACGTCTGGGCCGACATCGCGGCAATCAATGCGGCGATGATTAAGGCGGTCAGGGACAATTCCCATGCCCGCGCCTTGATCATTTTTAAGAAAACAGAGGTCATTGGCTTCCTGGATAAATACTGTTATGGGTGCACAGGTTTATCCAGGGCAGAGCAAGGGATGTGCCAAGTCGGCGGACTTTGATATAATATATTGAAATAATGGATCATGTTCGAATTGTTACACGAGGGAAGGCGTTGCCGGTCGGCATATTTTATTCAGTTATGCGGCAGGTGTGCGAAAAAATTACCCAGCAGCGGCAGGGCGGGCGCAGGGTTTGAGGAGTGTGTATGCGCCTGTCTGCGGCGAAATCGGGCATGCTGATAAAAAGGCGTTCCGTCCCCGAGAAAAAGCGCGCCCCGGGGCTTCGGGCCGGGGGCGGTCAGGAGCGGTCTGAATTATTGCTGTCTTCTGTAATACCGCAAGGCCTCGGGAAGCATGGACCGGATGTTGGCGATGCGCTTATCATCTGCCGGGTGGGTGCTCAAAAATTCCGGGGGACTCTTGCCGTCTTTTTCTGCAGCCATGCGCTGCCAGAAATCCGCGGCCTCCCGCGGATCATACCCGGCCATGGCCATGAAGACCAGCCCCAGGCGATCTGCCTCCTTTTCGTGAAGCCGGCTGTATGGCAAAAGCATGCCCACCTGGGCGCCCGCC
This sequence comes from Desulfobacteraceae bacterium, assembly GCA_021737225.1. Taxonomy (GTDB): domain Bacteria; phylum Desulfobacterota; class Desulfobacteria; order Desulfobacterales; family Desulfosalsimonadaceae; genus Desulfosalsimonas. Next base: position 13,710 of record JAIPEJ010000001.1, on the reverse strand, counting down.
CCGTAGGCTGCCATCCAGAGCTGTTGGGTGACTGCCGGCTTTGTTCTCATTGCTTCTGAAAGCGCCACCGCGCCGAACTGGACAAGCATGCCCTGGCTCATGCGTTCGTTTCCGTGATCTGCCACCGCGTGGGCGATTTCATGGCCCATGACCACGGCAAGACCCGCCTTGCCCTTTGCAACCGGCAGAATGCCGGTATACACCACGACCTTGCCCCCGGGCATGCACCAGGCATTGACGGCATCGTCTTTTACCAGGCGGAATTCCCAGTCGTAATTGTTCAGCCGATTTGCCATGCCGTTTTGCTTGAAGTACGTCTCCACAGCGGCTGCGATATTGCGGCCGACTTCCTTGACCATCTCCGTGTCAGCCCGGTTGTCGCTTAATTCGTGTTCTTCCAGAAACGCGTCATACTGCTGATAGCTCATGGAAAGCATGGTGTTTCCGGGAATCAAGCTGAGTTGTTGGCGACCGGTTATGGGCACCGTGGTACAGGCCGCCAGTATCAGCGCAATGAGAAAAAAAAGCAGAGTTTGTTTCAGCTTGTGCATGGCAGGATGTTCCTCTCTTTTTCAAAAGGGCTTTGCCGCCCGGGGCGAGTTGTTCTCACGGGCCTCGTCTATGCGCCTGCAGAGATAATCTGTAAATGCCGGATCCTGGGATTCCACGTCAAAACAGTACCCGTCTTCTCCCATGATGCCCGCAGGCACCAGATCTCCCAACTCTTCGGGGTCCGAGACCAGGTCCTGATAAAAGCAGACCGAAAGCCAGCGCGGGTTTTCATCAATCACGTCGATCAAGACAAACAGCGCCCGGTCGGTCCGGTCGGTTCGTGTGGCGCGAAGTGAGTAGGTCACGCCGGGACGGGCAACGAAATTCAGCTCGATATCCGATAGCGCCCCGATATGCGATTTCAGATGGAGAAAAACCTGTTTGCATCCATTTGCATCATCGCGCCATTGATCCAGAAAATTCTTCAGTTCCGTGTTGGTGGTGGGCGGCATAAGTAAAACCCTTTCTTCCGTCCATTTCATTAATCCGGGTAACGGGTGTATAAGGCAAATTTTGTCTTGTCTGGCCCAAATGTCAAGGGTTGTTTCAGAAGAAAAAACTTGGGGCGGGGATTGTAAATGGCAGGCAGAAACCAGCAGGCAGGCAAGGGGGATGAATGGGTTGATCTATCGGGTTGGCCGGGGTAGGATGGAGCTTGATCTTTACAAAATTCAGACAAGTTTCGGGGGAACCATGAAAACATGTGTGTCTGCACAAGGAAAATTCAAATACGGCATTCATCGCCCGGCTTTCCGGGTCAAGCACCTGCGCGGAGACGACCGGATCTGCAACCTGGGCACGTTTGCAGACGGCGAGCCCTGCAGCAACCGGACGAATTTTCCCGGGTGCGACGTCGAGGTGCCGTGCGCGGATACGGTTTACGAGATCCCCAATGCGTTGGGTTTTCGGGGCGTGACCTACATCAACAAGCGGTGGGCGGATGAAAACGCTGCGGATCCGGTTGGCATGATCCGGCTGCCGGGTGCCCCGGAGGTATCCTTTTCCGCGGTACTCTCGGAATGGGCCGGGGGCGGGGCGGTCGATCCGGAGCAGAAAGTGCGGATGCTCCGGGCGCTTCCCGACCCCCTGCAGCTCGCCCTGGCGGAAACCGGCACGGACGCCGGTGATCTGTCCTGTCTGGCAGAGATGGCCTGCGAATTTACCTTCAGCCCGGAGACCGGCCGGCCCGACGGGCTGGTATTTCAAAAAGACGACACCGGCACCAGTCGTGCGGTAATCCATAACCGCACGCTTTTCGAAGTGCTGGCCAACAATCCTTATTTGCCGGATGCCTACAAGGAGGCAATGGTCCTGCGCCCCGGCGTTCAGGGGCCCAACGAAATCATGGGGCAGTGGGTGAGCCCCGACGGATCTTCCCACGTGTACGAGTACCTGAGGTGCAACAGTTATATCCCGTGGGGGCATTACGCGGCCAACATGGCCGAAGACAGCATCCGCTACCGGATGTCTGCTCTCGGGTACCAGGACATGCGCGGCATGCGCCACCTGTATTACCAGCGCACTTACGTGCGAATGGCCGCCGACCTGGGCCTTGAGGTAAAAATCCAGCAGCGGGCGCTTTCCGAAGACGAGCTCGAGGATCTGCGCTGCCGGCTGCTGGAGCGGCTCGCAGATGCGCGCCTGCGTGAAAACCTGAGTTTCAACCGTACCCTTTGGGGGTGGAACTTTGGGTTCGACTATGCCCCGACCCGGTATCGCCTGCATGCGTCCCATCAGCAGGTGCATCAGCAGTATGCCATGATTCCCAAATCGGTTGCGCAACCTCCCGGCTTTGACAGTCCCATGCCGTCGTACGCGGTGGGGGACATGGTCGAGGCGTTTGCCTCGCAATACGCGGCACAAACCGGGGCCGCCTTTTTTGACGCCTATATCGCCGCTATCGAGAACAACTGCCGCATGCAGGGTGCGCCTGAAGGCGAGCACAGCCTGGTGATCCATGCAGATGAAAACGTCCTGGTATTTGTGCCCAAGGCGCAGACATCCCAGTGGGAGGTCAATGTCATGACCCGGCAGCCCGTGGGCAATATCGTGGAGGCGGATATTCACATGCGCCGTTCGCTGGATGCTGCACTGCTCAAAGCGGCCAGGACGCTTTCGAACTTGGGGGCGCGCATGATAAATTCTTACGAGATCTCCAAGCGGATGGATTCCGAAGATGCCCATCAGCGACTGATCTACATCCTTCTGCCCCGCCTTCCGGAATCACCGGGCGGATTTTCCGAATCTCAGCTCCGGTGGATCAACGGCCATTACCCCGAGGATTTTGCCGCTGCTTGCCGGGCGGCGTGCCCTGTGTCCGTGCTGTGAACGGAACTGCAGGCGCCGCTTTTTTTTAAGTTATTTTTGCTTGCAAAAAGCGTTTTTCCCCTCCATAGAAATGGATATGAAGATCATATTCCGGTGTCACATAAAAGGCTGGCTATGCCTGCTCGGGCCTGTGGCTCTGCTGCTTGCGGCAGGTGCCCTGTATGCGCCCGCCATGGCGGATGACGATACGTCTGCACAGTCCGGCCTGCAGCAACTCAAACTGGAGCGGGCCGTGGTCTGCGAGGGCATTGAGGATCTGAAACCGATTAACCCGGCGATCACCTTCTCCATTGAACGCGGCAGTATCATGTGTTTTACCCGGTTTGCCGCCGTGGCCAGCGAAACTTACATTTTGCACCGCTGGTACCGCCGCGATGAACTCGTAAGCGAGAAAAAGCTTGCCTTGAAGCCACCGCGATGGTCCACTTACAGCAGCATGCAGCTGCGCGAATCCGACAAGGGCCCCTGGCGCGTCAATATCGTCGCTTCGGACGAAACGGTTCTGACCATCCTGCGCTTCAGCGTAACCGAATAGTGGATTGAAATGCCTTTGGACCCCTTGACCGGCGTTATTCGATGGCAGGATGTCATTGATATTCTCCTGAACACCTATATCCTGTTCCGGCTTTATGTGCTGTTTCGCGGCAGTCAGGTGATGCGCGTGATGGCGGGGCTGGCTTTTTTGTATGTGTTTCAGCGCGTGGCCACCGAGGTGGGACTGATTGTCACGAGCTGGGCCATGCAGGGAATTATCGCAGCAGCGGCCCTGATCATTGTGATTGTATTCAGGAATGAAATCCGCAGTGTACTGCAGGCCCAGAATCTTCGGGCCATCCTCTGGGGGGTGCCCGGGAAAACGGCCGCCACGCCGGTCGATATTTTAACCGAAAGTGTCAAGGAATTGGCCAGTCGCCGGACAGGCGCCCTGATTATCCTGCCGGGAAGAGAGGATCTCAAGGATCTGATGCAGGGGGGAGTCGAGTGGCAGGGCCTGTTGTCCCGGGAAATGCTGCTCTCCATTTTCTACAACGGCAATCCTGTGCATGACGGGGCGGTGGTGATTGAGGGCCGGCGCGTTACCCGGGTCGGCACCATTCTCCCGCTTTCCCAGCGCCAGGATCTGCCCCAGCGTTTTGGCACCCGCCACCGGGCGGCGCTGGGGCTTGCCCAGAATTCGGATGCCATGGTGATAGTGGTTTCCGAGGAAACCGGCAAGATCGTCCTGGCCAAGGGCCAGGAGATCATCGATATTCATGACATCCAGGTCCTGGGGCATCATCTCCGCCGCCACCTGGGCATTGTACCGGAGCCCGGGAAGGGCTTTAAGCGCGAGACCGTGAAACTCTCCGCCGCAGCCCTGATCTGCCTGGTCTGCATGACCGGCATCTGGTTCAGTTTTACCCGCGGCATTGAAACCTTGACCGCCATGCAGGTCCCGGTGAAGTTTACCAATCGGGCGGCCGGACTCGAAATATTCGACACTTCGGCCAGCATGGTCCATCTTTATCTGAGCGGCGCCGGTGCCCTGGTCAAAAACATGGGGCCGGACCAGGTCAAGGTATCCGTGAATCTGAGCCGGGCAGACCCCGGCAAAAATACTTTTAATCTGAGCAGCAGCAACGTGGCCCTGCCGCCCGGGATACGCTTAAACCGCATCGAACCCGCCGTGCTGAGCGTGACCCTGGACAAACTGGCCGCAAAGAACCTGCCTGTCCAGGTCAACTGGGCGGGCCGGGCTCCGGATGACATGCGGATCACCCAGGCTTCTGTTTCACCCGGAACCATTCGCTTGGTTGGCGCCAGTCGGCAGCTTGAAGCCATTGATACCATTTATACCGAGCGCGTGGATATCGGAAAGCTCTCCGCCTCCGGGAAACTGACCACCCGCCTGCTCCTGAAGCAGCCCACCCTGCGGGTGGCCGATGGAGCCGATGACCGGATAGAAGTGAGCTATGTCATGAAAAAGCGGGAGGCGAAAAAATCTTAGCCGGAGGCGGCACCCCGGATTTCCGGCTGTCCTTGAATCGATAGAAGGTGCCTGTTCAGATAAATCTCAAAGTTAAACCAATTCGGCCGCCACCGGTCTGGAAGGCTAAAAAAACCAGCTCGTCCAAACGTAAGCGCGGTCGGCCGGGGCTTCTTCAAACGGCAGTCCCGGAATGTCGATCCCTCCGAATTCCGTGTCCGGTCCGCCCCAGTAAAGATCGAGCCCGGCGGTGACCTGCAGGTTCTGCCGGGCATCCCACACCAGGCGGGGCTGGATGATCCCTGAAGGGTCCTCGGTGTTTAGGATCAGGGTGGTATACCCATTGACCAGGGGATGAAGCTCAACCCGGAGCTGGGCGTCGAAATAGGACCGCCCGAGAGTGAACCGTTCCCCCCGGCGGATGCGCTCAATCAGGTCCGGATCATACCATGCGTTTTCGTAGTCGTCCGTGCCCAGCCCGGTGTAATAGTATTCGATCCAACCGTACATGTTTTTCCCCCACCAGACCCAGGAATAGTCCAGGTTGGCACAGACACTGGCATACCCGCTTTGACCATGGGCGTCATCAAACCGGGTGTAGGCGGCATCCAGGCGCCAGGCCGCCCCGCCCGCATATCCGACCAGACCGATACCGGTGACGAAATCATCATAATGGATTCCCGCCATCAGGTCCATTTCCACGCCGCCCACATATCGATGAAGTTTTGCCGCGGCCGAGGACCGGTCCCGCGCGATGTCTCCGGTTGCCGGGTCCCTTCGCGGCACGTAAAGCATCTGGATCTCTCCTGCGGTCTCCGACCAGGTCTGAAACGTGACCATGTCGTCTCCGATCTTGTAGTCGCGCTCCACGTCCGTTGGGGAAAACGGGTTGAACAAATCCATGGGCTGAAACAAAAAACCGTTTCCCCAGGTAAGTGCCTGGCGGCCCACCCGGAGCGTGCCCCAGTCCCGCCGGGCGGAGATCACCAGGCGGTCGAGGCGGTGATAGACCCGGGTGTTGTCATCCGCGGTGATCACATGGGAAAGATCCATCAGGCGCAGATCATCCGAGGTCCCTTCCGCCGGAACAAACAGGCGGGCCGCCGGATACCGGGCCAGAAAGCGGGAATCCGCCTTCCGGGTATCTCCGGACGTACCGATCATTTCATAATGCACCTCCAGGTCCCAGGTATCGGACGGCGAGAATTGGTGCTTGGACCTGAACTCAAAGACGGTGTCATAAAGCCTTTCTTTGTTCAGAATATCAAGCCGCGAGCCGGCCTCGGGATCGGCTGCTGCGGCCCGCAGCCGCAGATGCCCGCCGTGGTTCAGGGAATCGGCGTATCCGCCGGAAGCCGGTGGACAAAACAGGACCAGCCCTGCCAGGCAGGCGGCCAACCCGGCGGCCATAAGCCGGCCGAGGCGTCCCGGGTAATTATTCCATCGGTTTGCCATTTTCAATTTCCCCGTCCCGGATGTGTATCAGGCGGCGGGCATATGACATCACCATCCGGTCATGCGTGGAGAAAATAAAGGTGACGGCCTTTTCCCGGTTCATCTTTTCCATGATCTGCAAAAGCCCTTCGCCGGTTTTGGAATCGAGATTGGCCGTGGGTTCGTCGGCCAGCACAATGGCCGGATCCGATACAATGGCCCGGGCCACGGCCACCCGCTGCTGCTGGCCGCCGGAGAGTTCGGCCGGCCGGTTGTGGTACCTGCCGGAAAGCCCCACCTCGTCGAGAATCGCCACGGCCCGTTCCCGACGCTGCTTTTTGTCCACGCCCTGGAGCTGCATCACGTATTCCACGTTTTCCACGGCCGAGAGCACCGGCAGCAGGTTATAGGCCTGGAAAACAAACCCGATGCGGCAGAGTCGCAGTTCGGCCATCCCGGACCGGGTCATGTCTGCGTAGGCGTTTCCGTCCACACGGACATCGCCGCGGTCCGGCACGTCCAGGCCGCCGATAATGTTTAAAAGGGTGGTTTTGCCGGAACCGGAAGGCCCGGCAATCGCGGCAAAACTGCCCTTTTCAACTGTCAGATCGATGTTTTTGAGGGCCTGCACGAAGACCTTGCCCTGTTGGTAGGTCTTGTCCACACCTCTGATTTCCACGATGGACATGGAATGCCTCCGCTGTTTTTCAATTCCGGGCCATTGCCTCCACCGGCGTAATCCGCGCCGCACGCGCGGCCGGATAAGCGCTCACGACAAGGCCCAGGCAGATCACGACCGCATTGGCCAGCACCACGTCGCCGGCAAATATCTCCGGCCGGATGACCGAGGACATGCCGGCATATTCGAATCCCGCGGCAAACATGGACAGGTCGATGCCGCGCTGCCCGATGGCATAGACCATTGAAAAGGCCAGGGTGTTTCCCGCGGCCGCACCGATGAGCAGGATGAAAGCGGTCTCGATGAGCACGGCGCGAAGAATCCGCCAGGGCCGCATGCCCAGTGCTTTTAGCAGTCCGAATTCCCGCATGCGCTCGAATACCGCCATGAGCGTGGTGTTGATGATGCCGAAGACCATGGCCGCAAAGACCACCAGGTACCAGAGAATGATATAGCCGTCGAAGATGTTGATGTAGGCCTTGAGCATGGGCTTGAGTTCCTTCCAGGTGCGCACTTCATAGGCTTCGGTGTCAATGGCTGCAGCGATTTTTTCGGCAACCGCATCGGCCCGGTCATGATTTTCCAGCATGACCGAGATTTCCGAGACATCCGCACCGATTTGCAGCATTCCGCGAGCCGCCGATTTGCTGACAAACACGAAGCGCTTTTCCGTGGCTTCGAGTTCGGCGGAAAAAATCCCCCGGATCCGGAAGGCCCGGGATGCCATTTCGTGTGCGGCGTCTTCTGACATGAGAATCAGCTTGTTGCCGATTTTTGTTTCGAACTTCTCGAGCAGGGCTTTTCCGACCACGATGTCCACCGGGTTGCCGGGCCGGATCATTTGCCCGGTCGCCACGCCGTCGCCGATAAACGAGACCCCGGCTTCTTCGGCCGGATCAATGCCCACCAGCGTCACTCCGGCCGAATGCCGGGCGTTCTGAGCAATGGCGCTGACCCGGATGCGCGCGGCCATGTGGGCGTCTGCCGGCAGGTTCGCCTGCACCTTTTCTGCCAGGGGACCGGGGTTTCGGATGCGGTTTTCCAGTGCGGGGTCGCTTCGAAAGCCGCTGGCGTAGATCTTGACATCCCCGGTCAGGGTGGCAATCCCGTTTTCGATCATGTCCACCACCATCCCGCGCATAAATGCGGTCAGAAAGATCATGCTCCAGATCCCGATGATCACCGCGGTCATGATGATGATCGTGCGCCTCGGATTGCGCCAGATATTTCGCCAGGCGATCTTGATGTCCATTAATGCGGTCCGTTCAAGTGGTTATATTTTATGATTTCGGGAAAAGCAATTTACACCGCTGCGGCGGCATTTATGCTTTTTCCAAATCCATCATAATTGGCAAACAATAAAATAACTTCCTGATTTCACTTAACCACTTAATCACTTAAAACTTAACCAGCCTGTAAAATAACTTTTTACGATCCTGTCATATTTCTGTCCCGGAATCGTCATCGATTGGGTAACGTATTTTATACATGCATCATCGCTTCCACCGGTTTGAGGCTTTTGATCTTCAGGGCCGGGTAGAGTGACACGGCAAAGGTGACGATCAGTACCAGCGCCGGACCGGCCAGTGCGGTAATGATTGAGAGCTGCGGATAAATCCGTCCGGAAATCCCGTACTGCTGCAAGATTTCAGAGGCGCCGGAAAGATCGATGCCGATATGCTGGAAAATCCAGGTCACCATGCAGCCCATGGCAATGCCCAGCCCGATGCCCACCAGGGTCATGGCCGTGGACTCATAGAGCATGATCCAGACCAGCCGCCCCGGTCGGGTGCCGATGGCCATCATTACCCCGAATTCCCGGGTGCGTTCGAACACGGCCATCAAAAAGGTATTTAATATGGAGAAGGCCACCACCAGCACCAGAAGAGCCCAGAAGATGACCCCGATGGTCAAATCCAGCTTAATGGCCTGGGTCAGGCCCGGCATGAGTTCGTCCCAGTCGAGCACGGTCAGGCTGTCGCCGCCCGGCATCTGATCCAGCCGCTTTGCCAGGACCCGCTTGACCGGGGCCACATGGTTAAGGCCGCTTACTTTGACCACGATTTCGTGAACCGCCCCGCGCATGGAATAGACTTCCTGGAAGGTATCGAGCGGCATGTGCAGGGTGCTTCGGTCAAATTCGTCCATGCCCGAGGCATAGATACCGCAGACCGTCAGCGCGGTGGCCGCAACCGAGCCGTCCCTTCCCTGGCCGAGCACCACGAGTTCGTCGCCAATACCCACCTGCAGGTTACGGGCCATCAGGCGCCCGATCAGTGCCGGATTGGACGCGGGTTCGGCTTCGGTGAGGAACTCACCCCTGCGCACCAGAGTTTCCAGGGTGGAGACCTGCGCCTCGGATTCCGGGTCCACGCCGATGATCATGGCCCCGCCGGTCCGGTTGTCCGATGATACCAGGGAAAACGCGTTGGCCCGGGCGGTGACAGCCTGCACGGACTCGATCCCTGATGCCGACCGGATAACCGGCCCGGGCTCGGGCACCACCTGGCGCATGGATTTTTCCGCAAAATAGTTTTCCGCCTGGATCTGCAGGTGCCCTGTGTTGATCTGGATGGCCGAATTGATCATGGTTCCGTAGGAACCGAACTGGAAGGAGAGCATGAATATCAGGATGATGCAGGCAAATCCTATGGCGCTGATGGTCAGCCAGGTCCGGCGCGGGTTGCGCCACACGTTTCTCCAGGCCATTTTCATGTCCATGCCCATCAGGCACCGCCCGTGTTATAGTCTGGGGTTTTTGAGGCTGGCAATGGTAAAGATCCGGTCTGATATGTCCAGGCCGAATTCGAGGGATTGGTAATCGAGAACGGTATATTCTTCTTTTTGATCCGCTTTTTGCATCTTCCACTTTACCGGATATAGCCGGCCGCCGAGCATTTCGATTTTCTCCATGGTCAGAGCCTTGACCAACTCTTGGTCCTCGTCGAAAAACGCCTGGCGGATCAGAATATGGTCTTCGCGGATCTTTAATTCCTGCATGCCCCAGACCACGGGTGCGCCCGGCTTGGGCAGCGAGCGGATCACGTAGACGGTTTTTCCCTGGTGGGTTTGCCTGTCGATAATTTCGTGGGTGTACTGATCCACGATATTGTCGGATTTGGCCAGGTCGTTGTTGGAAAAGTCCGACCCCTGCCAGGACTGGGACATCATGGAGGGCGGCAGCTTGATCACCCGGTTGACCTTGGGGTTGAATATCCACATTTCATCGCCGCGCTTCAGGGTGCCGTTGCCGCGGTCCTTGGGAGGTGCGGCAATCCAGAAAATGCTGTTTTCCCGGCCCTCGGTCCAGGCCTTGATCGTCATTTGCCGCTGCCAATCCGGGCGGTGGATGGTCATTTCCACCACTGCCTGCGAGGTCTTGCCCCGCAGGTAGTTGACAGCGCCTTTGACCAGTTCCCGGGGGTCCGGATCATTTATCCGGCCATGCCCGGCGGCTGCAAAACACATTAGCACGGCAAGAGCTGCAAAAATGCGTTTCATGCTTTGAATCCTTTCAGCCGGTTTTTAAAGATTGCGCCCGCTTTCCCGCCCAGACTACCTGAATATAACAGAAACACGGTTGCTTTTCATACCATGATCTGTATATTCTTCCTGTAAATACAAAAAGGGATGTTACAAAATTGTAAATAGAGATTACAAATTTGTCGCTCATTTCTGCGCCCCCTGTGATTTGATTCAAGTTCAAGATTTTGATTTCATAGTTTATTTTGATTTTATTAATTTTTGGCACATAAGTTGCTTTTTCTAACCACAAATGGAGGAATCTGTGGTGTCAACAACATATACAGTGGAAAGCCGGGACATGGATCCGGCCGCAATACTCAAGCAGCGCCGCGAGGCGTTGTTTGAAAGCGCCCCGCAGATGGCGTCTGCCGAATTTCTCCAGGCGCATGCCGAGCTTTTTGACGATTACTTCCGGCAGCGCTTTGCCATCAGTCAGATCGGTCCGGCCATTGCCATCAACCGCAACCCTTATGCGGTTGTCGCCCTGGGCGGATACGGCCGCGCCGAGCAGTGCGTGTATTCTGACGTGGATCTGCTGCTGCTGTTTGAAAACGCAGTGCCTGATGCGGCCGAAGATTTGATCCGGGAGTATGTCTACCCCTTGTGGGACCTCGGCCTGGAGGTAGGCTATGCCACCCGGTCGCTTCAAGAGTGCGTGAAAATGGCCAAAGAGGACCTGGAAATAATGACTTCCATTCTCGATGCCCGGTTTTTATGCGGCATTTCATCGGTTTATGCGGACATGACCGCCCGGGTCCGCGAGCGGGTTTTCGCGCGCGTCCCGCATAAAACCATACGTGCCCTGGTGGAGCGCAACCGAGGCCGGCATCGCCATTACGGGGACGCCACGTTTCTGCTGGAGCCCAATTTGAAAGAGGGCGCGGGCGGACTGCGCGATTATCATACCATGCGCTGGATCGGCCGGATCAAGTACGATCTTTGCGACCTGCGGGATCTGGAATACCACGGCGTGCTTTCCAGCCGGGAATATGAAAGCCTGTTTGATGCGCTTTCCTTTATATGGCGGGTGCGCAACCGGCTGCATTATTTTACCGGCCGCAAGTGCGATCAGCTCTACTTTGATCACCAGGAGCGCCTGGCAGAGGAAATGGGCCTGGTGGAAGAAGACGGCCAGTTGCCGGTGGAAAGATTGATGAGTGAGCTGCATGCAAAGATGGGGTTTGTCAAGCAGCAATTGCTTCTGCTGTTATTCGAGCTGGGATTTGAAAAGCCCGCGCGGCGAAGCTTCGGGGTTCGACGGCAGCCGGATATTCCGGGCATCGAGGTGGCCCGCGGCGGGCTGGGATTTTATTCCTCCAACCGGATTGTCAGGTCGCCCATCCTGCTGATCCGGATATTTGAGGCTGCAGCCAGGCTGCGCATGCCCCTGACCCGGGAGGCCGGCCGCTTGGTGCGCGAGTTCGGGTACCTGGTGGACGACGATTTCCGGGCCAACCCGGATGTCCGGCGGGCCTTTGAAAATATCCTGCTGATTCCTGCCGGACCGGTAAACGTGCTGGAGCTGATGCTGGAAACCGGTTTCCTGGTGCGGATGATTCCCGAATTCGGGGGGATCGTGGACCGTATCCAGTTTGATGCCTATCACCTTCACCCGGTGGACCGGCACAGCCTGCGCACCATTTACTTTATCAAGACCTTTGCGGACAACCCGCCCGACGGCGTGGATCCGTTGTGCATCAAAATTTATAACGGGCTGAAGAAAAAGCACCTGCTTTTGCTGGCGGCCCTGCTGCACGATATCGGCAAGGGCCGGTCCGACGGGAAGCATTCGGCCACCGGCGCGCAAATGGCGCCTGCTATCATGGAGCGCCTGGGATACGGAAGGCGTGAGGCCGAGGTGGTGTCCTTTTTAATCGAAAATCACCTGCTGCTGGTCAAGACCGCCAGCCGGCGCGACATCAATGACGAGGAAACCGCCATCCGCATCGCCCGGGAAGTCGGGCAGGTGAATTTGCTGAAAATGCTGTATCTGCTGACCGTGGCCGATTCCATGGCCACGGGCCCGAAGGCGTGGAACAACTGGACGGCCACGCTGGTGCGCGACTTTTTTCTGAAAATCCTGGGAATCCTGGAAAAGGGCGAACTGGCCACCTCCGGCGCGGTCCGGCGGGTGGAGAAGAAAAAGGCATATGTGCGCAGAGAATCGGATTTTCCGGGTCCGGAAGTGGAGGCCATGCTCGAGGTGCTTTCCCCGCGGTATCTGCTTTACACGGAGGCCAGGGATATTGTCTCTCACATTCAGCTTTACCGGTGGTTGGCAGATCAGCCCTTTGTCTGGGAGGTCACCCCTGAGGCGGCTTCCAATACCCGCACCGTGGTGGTCTGTGCCAAGGACCGGCCCGGGTTGTTTTCAAAGATCGCGGGCGTATTTACCTTAAACGGCATGGATGTCCTGGATGCCCAGATATACACGTGGCGCAACAATATTGCCCTGGATATCTTCACGGTTACGCCCCCGCCGGATCAGATATTTGAAGATGAGCGCTGGCAGCGGGCGGCCCGGGATCTGGAATCCGCTCTGACCGGAAAACTCGATCTTTCCGGAGCGCTGGCAGACAAGCAGGCCCGGGCAAGAAAAGACGGGACTTCCGGACGGCCCAACCGGGTGGAGGTGGATAACGAGACTTCCAGCTTTTATACCATTATCGAAGTTTTTTCCTATGATTTTCCGGGGCTGCTCTACCGGATCACGGACGCGCTGACCCGGAACGGCCTGGATATATGGGTGGCAAAAATTGCAACCAAGGTCGACCAGGTAGTGGATGTTTTTTATGTTCGCGACGAGCAGGGCGGCAAAGTGGACGCACCCGGGCGGGTGGCACAGATCCGGGAGCAGGTGCTCTCGGCGCTGCCTTGATCGGCGCATATCAGGCAGGTTTCAACAATTTTGTTACAGGAGAAAAAGCGCATGAAGAAAATAGAAGCCATCATCAAGCCGTTTAAACTCGATGACGTGCGCCAGGCTTTAAATGATATCGGCATCCAGGGCATGACCATCACCGAGGTCAAGGGCTACGGCCGACAGAAAGGGCACAAGGAGATCTACCGCGGGGCGGAATACCTGGTGGATTTCATCCCAAAGATCAAGTTGGAAATCGTGATCCGGGCCGAGCGCACCGACGAGGTCATCGATGCGGTGCGCGCGGCTGCCAACACCGGCAAGATCGGAGACGGCAAGATTTTCGTAATACCCCTGGAGCGGGTC